>JAJZYS010000176.1 GCA_021797925.1 Bacillota bacterium | reverse complement strand
CGCTGCTGGCGCAGGTGCCGGCGGGCAGGCTGGCCGACACCCTGGGCCGCCTGCCCGTCCTGCGCTCGGGGCTGATGCTCTCCGCCGCCTGCTTCCTCGCGTATCTCCTGCCGCTTCCTCCCGCGCTCATCGTGATGGTGCGGGGCGTGCAGGGGGCGGCCACGGCGTCGGTGATCCCCGCCACCAACGCACTCGTGGCCGACCTCGTGGCACCGGGCCGGCGAGGACGGGCGTACGGGCTCATCAGCGGCGCCTCGATGGGAGGCTTCGTGGCGGGGCCCGTCGTCGGCGGGCTGGTGGGAGCCCGCTTCGGCCTCGCCGTCACCGTCATCGTCGGGGCGCTCATGGGCGTTTGCGGCCTCGGCGCGAGCTTCGCCGTGCCCCGGGAAAAGGGCCGCGGCGCGCCTCAATCCCCCCTGCCTCGGCCGCGGGTGGGCCCTGGCCCGATCTTTCCCCTCCTGGCCCTGAATTTCGGCTGGCTGGGCCTGGTGGGCATGTACGACACGGTCTGGAGCTTCTTCCTCCGCCACCTGGGCGCGTCCACCTTCGTCATCGGGCTGTCGTGGACCCTGTTCGCGCTGCCGGCGGTCCTGCTGTCGACCCTCGGGGGACGGCTCGCCGACCGCAGCCGACGGCTCGAGCGCCGGGTGCTCCTGGGAGTGGGGATCAACGCCTGCATCTGCCTGGGCTACACCCTTGCCCGCGACCCCGCGCAGGCCATCGTGCTCGGGGTCCTGGAAGGCGCGATGCTGAGCCTGGTGTCTCCGGCCTTCAACGTCATGCTGGCGAGCCGGGTCGGCGAGGCGGTGCTGGGCGAGGCCCAGGGCATGGTGGCCGCCGCCGCCGCGCTGGGGGCGCTCCTCGAGGCCAGCGTCAGCGGCTGGCTGTTCAGCCTCGACCCCGTCGATCCCATGCTCATGGGCGCCGGGACCATGCTGGTCTCCCTCGCCGCGGCCGCGATCGGGTTTCGCAGCCGGCACTGGCGCCGGGGCGCGGGCGCCGTCACGGCCCCGGTCGACGTGGGGAGCTAGGGGGTCAAGCCCGTGAAATGTTGACCGGATATCACTGACATGCTAGAATCACGAAAAAACGGAAGTGAAGATGAGCCTTGTGGAGCAACGGTCTTGCCGGAACCCGCGCCGAGGCGGCCTACCATGAGATCCGCGACCGGATCCTCCGGTGCGAGCTGCGTCCGGGCATGATTCTCACCGAGGCCCGGGTGGTTGCCGACTTCGGGACCACCCGGGCCCTGGCGCGCACCGCGCTGGGGGTTCTGGCCAGTGAGGGGTTCGTCCACCCCATGCCGCGGGTGGGCTACATCGTGGATTCACCCACCCTCATGGACATCGACGAGATCTTCGACTTCCGGGAGGTGCTGGAGCGGGCGCTGGCGGCCCGCGCCGCCCAGCGCATCACCCCCGCCGAGGCCCAGGCGCTGCGCTCCATCCACGCGGTGTTCTCGCCGGACGACCCCGACAGCTACCGGCAGGCGCTCGACGCCTCCAAGCGCTTCCACCTGGAGGTCGCCCGCATCGCCGGCAACCGGCGCATGGGCGCCATGCTGGCGTCGCTGCTCGACGAGATGACCCGGGTCCTCCACATGGGGCTGATGCTGGACCTGGATCCCAACAGCATCCAGTCCCAGCAGGCCGCCCTCGTGGACGCCCTCGCGGCCGGCGACGGCGAGCGGGCCGCGGCGCTCGTGAGCGAAGAGATCACCCGGGCGCGCCGCCAGGTCCAGTCCGCGCTGGAACGCGCGTTCCAGGCCGGCGGCGACATTCCCGTGCCCCAGGTGCCGTCGCCGCTTCCGCCTGGCGCTCGACAGAGCCGCCGCCCATGAGCCACCCCGGGTACCTTCCACGGATTCCGTCGGGGAGGTGAGGACCATCCGGCGTTGACGGGGCGCACCGATCGCAAACTCAGCTGCCAAAGGGGGAGGTTCGGGATGAGAAGGCATCACGCGGGCGTCGTCCTCACCCTGGTGGGGACCCTGGCCCTCACCGCGTCCATGGCGGGCCCCCAGGTGGCCGCCAGCTCGGGCAAGCCGGTGGTCGTGCGCATGTGGAACGGCGCCACCGGACCTGGAGCGACCGCGCTCACCTACATGGTCAACTGGTTCAATCGCACCCACAAGGACGTGTTCATCAAGAACCGGTTCATCACCCAGAGCGACCAGCTCCTGGCCAAGCTGTCCACGGCCCTGAAGGTCAACGCGGAGCCCACCATCCTCCTCGGGGACACCCCCACCGACGGGCCCGAACTCATGAAGAGCGGCAAGCTCCTGCATCTCAACGGCACGATCCCCGCCATCGACAAGGAGGTCTATCCCGCGTACGTCAAGGCCGCCACCTACCGGGGCGTGCAGTTCGCGGTGCCGTACGAGGGCGGGGATTACGCGCTCTACTACAACAAGGCCGAGTTCAAGGCCGCCGGCATCAAGCACCCGCCGACCACCTGGGCGCAGGTCATCCAGGACGGCAAGAAGCTCACCGACCCGGCGAAGAACCGCTACGGCATCTACGTCCCCTTCGGGCACACCGAGTGGACGGTGTGGACCTGGGAGGGCATGCTGTGGGCCGAGGGCGGCCACTTCCTCAACAAGTCCAAGACCGCCGTCGCCTTTGACAGCCCCCAGGGCATCGCGGCGCTGACGCTGTGGCACAACCTGCTCTACAAGTACAAGGTGGCTCCCTTGACCTCCTTCGCCACCCCAGCCAACTCCGACGGCGAGCAGGCGTTCGCCAGCGGTCTGGTGGCCATGCTCATCGACGGATCCTGGGACCTGACCACCTTCAAGTCGGCCCACATCGACTACGGCGTCACGTACTTCCCGGCGATCAAGGAGTACGCCACCAACACCGGCGAGGGCGTCATCGACGTCTTCAACACCTCCGGCCCCCAGGTGCACGGGGCGATCGAGTTCATCGACTGGCTCATGACCCCGGCCCACCTCGCCAAGTGGTTCTCCATGATCCCCGGCAGCATGCCCATCGAACCGGCCGTGCTCAAGGACCCGGTCTACGTCAAGAGCGAGGCCCCCTACGCCAACGTCTTCAACGCCGAGCAGAAGTACGCCCACGCCCGGCCCACGCTGGTCTCCTACCCCCAGATCTCCGCCGTGCTGGGCAAGGAGATCGATCTGGTGCTGCACAACGACATCTCGCCCGCCAAGGCGCTGGCCGTGGCCGCCAAGCAGGCGAACGCCATTCTCAAGGCCAACCACGAGTAACCGCGAGGCCGGCCGGCAGGAAGTGGACCGGGGGAGAGCGCTCGTGCGCTGCTCCCCCGGCCGTCGAGGGAGGTGAAGGGCCGTGCGCAGGCCATCGCTCCCCCGAGGTTACGGGCAGCGTCGGCGGCGCCAGCTGTTCGGCTACATCATGGTGCTGCCCACCTTCGGGCTCACCTTCCTGTTCACCATCTTCCCGCTGATGGAGACGCTCTTTCGCAGCTTCTACACCGGCAATCTCTTCTCCAGTTCCCACGTGTTCGCGGGCCTGGCCAACTACGCGGCGCTGGTCCAGTCGGGCGGCATCGCCTCCCTGGGCACCACGGCGGTGTACACCCTGGGCTTTGTCACCCTGGCCACGGTCCTGGGGCTGCTGTCGGCGCTGCTGCTGAACCTGCCGCTGCCGGGGGGACAGGCGGTGCGGACCCTGTTCATCATCCCCCTGGTGGTGCCGGTGGTGGCCACCGCCATCGTGTGGGTGACGCTGTTCAACCCCTACTTCGGGGCGGTGGACGCGCTGCTGCGGTTTTTCGGGCTGCCGTCGGTGAACTGGCTCACCGACCCCCGGTTCGCGCTGCCCACCGTCATCATGTTCTCGACCTGGCAGTACCTGGGCCAGAACGTGATCCTGTTTCTGGCGGGGCTCAAGGCCATCTCCCGCGAGGTCCTGGAGCAGGCGTCGGTGGACGGCGCCTTCGGCGCGGCCCGGTTCTTCCGCGTGACCCTGCCGCTCATCATGCCCACGGTGGCCGTCATCGTGGTGATCGCCACCATCAATGCCCTGCAGACGTTCACCCAGATCTACGTGATCACCCGCGGCGGACCGGTGGGATCCACCACCACCGCCGCGTTCTACGTCTATCAGCAGGCCTTCCAGTTCTACAACACCGGCACGGCCGACGCCATGGCGAGCATCATCTTCGCCATCACGCTCGTCATCACCGTGCTGGAGACCCGCATGCTCAGGCGCGTCGGGGCGGAAGGCCATGCGTGAGCTGGCGCCGTCCGGCGCGGTGAAGGAGGTGCCGCCGTGTCCCGCCGGGTGATCGGCTACCTGACGTGGTATCCCGTCCTGGTGGCGGCGGCGCTGGTCATGGCCCTGCCGCTACTGTGGATGATCACCACCGCGTTCAAGTCCAACGGCCAGGTGATCAACATGGCGGCGCCGTTTCTGCCCGTGCACTGGGAGTTCGGGAACATCGCCCGGGCGTGGGAGGCGGCCCCCTTCGCGCGCTTCTACCTCAACAGCATCATCTTTACGGTGGCGGCGAGCCTGGGGCAGGTGATCACCTCGGCCATGTCCGGCTACGCCTTCGCGCGGGTGGACTTTCCCGGCAAGACCCTGCTCTTCTACCTGATCCTCATGGGGCTCATGATCCCCTTCACCGCGGTCATGGTCCCCGTGGTCAAGCTCGTCAACAGCTTCGGCTGGATCAACACGTACCAGGGGCTCATCGTGCCCAACATCCAGTCGGCGTTCGGGATGTTCCTCTTCCGCCAGTACTTCCTGGGGCTGCCCACCGAGGTGGAGGACGCCGGAAGGGTGGACGGGGCGTCGCAGGTGCGCATCTTCACCAGCATCGCGCTGCCGCTGGCGCTGCCCATGGTCTCCGCCTTCGGACTGCTGTCGTTTCTCACCAACTGGAACAACTTCCTCTACCCGCTCCTGGTCACAAGCTCCACCAGCATGATGGTGGTGCCCCTGGGCCTTTCGATCTTCCAGTCGCAGTTTGTCACCCAGTACAACCTGCTCATGGCCGGCGCCCTCATCGCGGTCATCCCGGTCATGATCGTCTCCATCTTCGCCCAGCGCTCCATCGTCAGCGGCATCACCGTGGGGTCGATCCGATGACCGAGACCCAGGCGCGCGAGCGTGCGGGCGCGGGCCGGGCGGTCCTCGTGGTGGGCAACGCCTCGGTGGACGCCATCGTCAGCGGCGTGCACGACACCCCGCGCTACGGCCGCGAGGCGTTCGGGCGGGCCCTGTCGCTCTCCCCGGGGGGAGTGTTCACCACCGCTTACTTCCTGGCCCAGCTTCTGCCCCTGGCGCTGGTGCATCTGTGGACCGGGGAGATGACCTCCGAGACCCTGCCCATCGCGCCCCCCTTCCCCCTCCCGCCCAACCTGGCGGTGCGCCGTTCGCCC
>JAJZYS010000012.1 GCA_021797925.1 Bacillota bacterium | reverse complement strand
TCCCTGCAATCGGCGGCCGAGGTGCTTTCCGCCCTGGATCCCGAGCGCTTCGACGTGGTGCTGATGGGCATCACCCGCGAGGGGAAGTTCCTGGCCGGGCCGGGGAGCCTCGAGGCCCTCGCCGGCTCCTCCGCCCCTGCGGCGCTGGCCCCCACCACCGAGCTGGCGCCCGCGGCGCGCAGGCTGGGCGTGGACGTGGTGTTCCCCATCCTCCACGGGCCCTACGGCGAGGACGGGACGGTCCAGGGGCTGCTGGAGCTCATGGACGTGCCCTACGTGGGCTCGGGCGTGCTGGGATCGGCCGCGGCCATGGACAAGGGGGTCATGAAGGCGCTGTTCCGGGACGCGGGCCTGCCCGTGGTGCCAAGCCGCGTCGTGGCGGCGCCCGAACTCGCGGATCCCGGACTGCCGCGCGCCCTGGTGGAGGAGCTCGGCTTGCCGCTGTTTGTGAAACCGTGTAATCTGGGCTCGAGCGTGGGGATCCGCAAGGTGGTCCGCGAGGCGGACCTGGGCGAGGCGCTGGCGTGCGCCTCGCGCCACGACCGCCGGCTCATCGTGGAGCGGGGCGTCGTCGCCCGCGAGCTGGAGTGCGGGGTGCTGGGCAACGACCGCCTGGAGGCCTCCGTGGTCGGCGAGGTGATCCCCGACGGGGAGTTCTACGACTACGCGGCCAAGTACGAGCGCGACTCGAAGCTTGTGATCCCCGCTTCGATCCCCGAGGACGTGGCGCGCCGGGCCCGGGAGCTGGCTCTGGCGGCGGCGCGGGCGGTGGACGCCCAGGGCCTCGCGCGCGTCGACTTCTTCCTGGTGGGGAGCGAGCTTTTTGTCAACGAGATCAACACCATCCCGGGGTTCACCCGCAGGTCCATGTTCCCCCGGCTGTGGGAGCGCAGCGGGATCCCCTACCCGGCCCTGTGCGAGCGGCTGATCGACCTGGCGCTGGACCGCCACCGCCGCCGGGCCCACCAGGAAGGATGAGACGATGTCGTGCATCTTCTGCGAGCTCATCGCGAGCGCCGATCCCCCTCGTCTCGTCTACGAGGACGAGGCCGTGGTGGTCTTTCCCGACATCCGGCCCCAGGCCCCGACCCATCTCCTGGTGGTGCCCCGGCGCCACGTGGCCACGATCGTCGAGGCCGCCGAGACCGACCCTGAGCTCGTGACCGCCATGACCCGGGCGGTGGCGGACGTGACCCGGCGGCTCGGGGTGGAGGCGCCCGGCTTCCGCCTGGTGGTCAACACCGGCGACGACGGAGGCCAGACCGTCGGGCATCTGCACATGCATCTTTTGGCCGGCCGGCGGATGACCTGGCCGCCCGGTTGAGGTTTTGACATAAATGGACCTTGCGGTTACAATTGCGGTGCCCCCGGAGTCGGGTTGAGGGGAGGGAAAACCCCTTGTCTGAGATCAAAGTGGGAAAGAACGAGACGCTGGACAGTGCGCTCCGGCGTTTTAAGCGTCAGTGTCAACGCGCGGGCGTGCTTTCGGAGGCGCGCAAGCGGGAACACTATGAAAAGCCCAGCGTGCGGCGCAAGAAGAAGTCCGAGGCGGCGCGCAAGCGCCACCGGGTGTAGGTGGAGGAGGCCGGTTGGTGTCGCTTCGCGATCAGGTGCAGTCGGACATGAAAGAGGCGATGCGGGCACGAGAGGCGGGCAGGACCCGCCTCTCGGCCGTCCGGATGCTGTGGGCCTCGATCCGCAACCGGGAGATCGACGTCAAGCACGAGCTCGGCGACGCCGAGGTGGTCGAGGTGTGCGCCCGGGAGGTCCGCCAGCGGGAGGAGGCGCTGCCCGACTACGAGCGCTCGGGCCGGGAGGAGCTCGTGGCTCGCATGCGCGAGGAGATCGAGGTGCTCCGGGGCTACCTCCCGCCGCCGGTGGACGCGCAGGCGATCCGGGAGCTGGCCCGCGCGCGCATTGAGGCCGTGGGCGCCGCGGGGCCGCGAGACCTGGGCCGCGTCATGGGGCCGCTCATGCAAGAGCTCAAGGGCCGCGCCGACGGCGCCGAGGTGCAGCGCATCGTGCGCGAGCTCCTGGGCGGTTGAGCGGCGGGGCGCCGGCGGCGGCCCGGGGCCGCCGGCCGGGCGGCCCATCGCCGCGGGACGGGAGGGCGCCTTGTCCGCCACAATCCTGATCGTCGAAGACGAGCCGACCCTGGCCGACCTCATCCGCATCAACCTGGACCGGGCCGGCTTCGCCAGCCGGTGGGCGCCGGACGCGGCCACGGCGGTGAAGCTCAGCGGCGAGGCCGACCTCTTGCTCCTCGACGTCCTGCTTCCGGACGGCAACGGGTTCGACCTGTGCCGCAGCCTGCGGGACGCGGGGTCCACGACGCCCATCGTGGTGGTGACCGCCCTGGGCGATGACGACGAGAAGCTCCGCGGCTTCGAGTGCGGGGCCGACGACTACGTGACCAAGCCGTTCAACCCGCGCGAGCTCGTGGCCCGGGTGGAGGCGGTGCTCCGGCGCTCCGGCCGGATCGCCCCGCACCGGGAGCTGAAGCTGGACCGCGAGGGGCGCCGCGTGTTCGTCCGCGGCCGCGAGGTGCCGCTCAGCCCCAAGGAGTTCGAGCTGCTGCGCTATTTCATGGAGCACCCGGGCCGCCTGCTGAGCCGCGACCAGCTGCTGGACGCGGTGTGGGGGGTGGACTACGTGGGCGATCCCAAGACCGTGGACGTGCACGTGCGCCGCCTCAGGGAGAAGGTGGAGCGCATCCCCGAGGATCCGCAGCTCATCCAGACCGTCTGGGGCGCGGGTTACCGGTACGCGGCGGGCTGAGAAGCGCCACGGCACCCAGGACGGCCGTCCTGGATGCCGTGGCCTCGACGGGGACCGGGCGGCGGCAGGCCGCCGCCCGCATGCCTCACTGCGGCAGGATCTGGAGAACCTCCAGCTGCGGCTGGCCCTGGTACTTGTTCACGACGCCGATCACCTTCACCTTGGACCCCGACACGGGCGCCTTGGGCCCGCCCGAGGGGTCGTAGCAGGTGGCGGGACCCGAGCCGTCGTTGAGGACGAACGTGCCGGACTTGCCGGTGAACACCTTGCTGGCGACACCGGTGGCCGTGACGTACCCCTCGTCGTACGCGGCGGCGCTGTAGTCGCCGGTCTTGATGTGGGCCGGCGCGGGCGGGGTGGTGGTCCCCACGACCTTGGGCGCCGTGGACGGGTCGATCTCCACGTCACCCGAATACTCGGCGATCTTGCCCGTGACGTCGATCACGTCGCCGGGCTTGAGCGGCACCCGGACACCCTTGGCCATGTAGACGCGGAAGTTGGCGCCGTTTTGGACCACGAAGGCGTCGTCGCCTCCGAAGACCGCGGTCACCACGAGCTTGGTCAGCGTGACCGTGGAGCCGATGGCGGCGGTCTTGTCGGCGTCGATCTTCGCCACGGTGGTGGTGCCGGTGAGGCTGGCGGTGCTGACGGTGACGCCCTTGCCGCTGATGCGGGTGGCATCGATCTGCCAGGCGCCCTTGTAGTTCTGCACCGGGCCCTCGATGGTCACGACGCTACCCACGGGGGCCGTGCCCACGCTGGGGCGCACGTACGCCACGGCGGGACCCGAACCGTCGTTGACGGTCACCAGGCTGCCGCTGACCTTGGTGACCTTGCCGGTCGCCGAGACCAGCCGCTCGTCGTAGGAGGGGCCCACCTGGCCCGTCTTGATGGCATACGCGGTCATGGTCGGTCCCACGGCCACCACCTGCGGCGGGGTGGTGGGATCCACCTCGAGGTCGCCCTGGTAGCGGGTGATCTTCCCCGCGATGCGCACGACGTCACCGGGGACCAGAGTGGTCTTGGCCTTGCCGGCGAGGTAATAGCGCAGGCCGCTGTTGCCCTGCTGGATGAAGCCGGTGCTCCCGTCGGCGACCGTGACCACCGCGGTGGAGAGGTCCACGGTCTTGCCGATGTACGCGGAGGGGTTCGCCTTGACCGTGCGGATGTTGGCGACGCCGGGCTTGGGGGTGAGAAACTCCCGCAGGCTGTGGACCTGCACCGAGTCGGTGGCGTTGCCCAGCAAGCCCAGGCCCAGCCCCTCTTCCCAGGTGCGCAGCAGGGAGTAGTGGTTGTAGGGCATCGACGAGACGTAGTCGCGCACGCCGTGGCGGGCGATGACGATCATGGGGACGCGGCCGCCGCCGTACGTGCCCCCGTGAGGGTAGAGGTGGTAGCCCGAGGGGACGCGGGGAGCGTCGCAGCAGCCCTTCACCGAGCCCCAGCCGCCGGTGGCGTCGTTGCCGGTGTAGTCGCTCTCGTCCCAGGTGATGAAGATCACCGAGTTGCCGGTCCACGCCGGCGAGTGCATGATCTCCGGCACGATCTTGCTCAGGAAGGCGTTGCCGTCCGCCTTGAGCACCTCGGGCTTGCTGTAGGGGCACGGGCCCGAGGACATGCCGTGCATGTCCTGGCAGATGTCCGGGGTGATCCACGCGAAGCGCGGCGTGGTGGCGGCGGACTTGAGGTCGGTCGCGAGCTGGGTCAGGGGCACGATGTGCCGCATGCGCGCGGGATTGGACGTGATGTCCGGATAGAACTGGAACGGGTCGTGCTTGCGCACGTACAGGGCGCTGCCCCCGGGCGGGTAGTAGTCCCCGGTGAAGCCCACCGAGGGCATGGCGCTCATGTACGCCTTGAAGCTGACCCCGTGGGCCTCGAACTGGTCCACGATGTTCTTGTGGTTGAACACCTGGCCGTTGGAGTCGCTGTGGCTGAACCAGTTGTTGCCCGAGGTGAGGGCGATGTAGTTGGGCAGAGAGGTGTGCGTCACGCCGAAGTAGTTCGTGGCCAGCCCGTAGGTGTGGGCGAGCTTGGTGATGTACGGCGTGGCCGGGTCGTCGAGGATGCTCGAGTAGCTGAAGTTCTCCATGATGATGAAGAAGACGTGGCTGAACGGCTTGATCCGCGTCGGAGCCGCCGTCTGGGCCGCGGCCGACCCCTGCGCGAAGGTGAGAAGCAGCGCCAGCGAACTGACGGTGCTGACCAGCGCGCCGAGACGGCGTCGAAGCGAATGCGACACTCCAACCCCTCCCTGTGCTCGATCCGTGGAGGCAACCGCTGCGTCTGCGGGCTCGCTCCCACCCCCCCTCGGAACATTTGAGAGTACCATACGTCACTGATGTTGCAAGAGGTAGCAGGCGCCGGAAACGACCTCCCAGCATCCGCCTGCCGGGGGCCCGGCGCGCGGCTGCGCCCGAGAGGGAGCGCGATCGGCGCCCGCGAACCCTACCGCGAGGCGGCGGGCGGCTCGAGGAGGTGGGGGCGCTGCAAAGGGGCGGCAGGCGGCGGCGGGGGCGGCCGCGGGCCTGGGGGGTCGCCGCGTGCGTCGCCGTCTGTGCCGTGCTCCTCGGCGGGTGCGGTCGCATCCCCACCCCCGCTGACGCCATCGTGGCGCCCGCGGGCTCGGCGCTGGTCAACCCCCGGGGCCCCCGGGTCCCCTGGCGCTGGCGCACCCCCGGGGAACTTCTGGGGGTGGAGCCGGTGGTGGCGGCCCGGGGCGGCTCCTTTGCCGTGGACACCGTCACCCGGTCCGGGACGCCCACCGTGCTGTGGTTCGACGGCCGGGGCCGGGAGCTCGCCCAGTATCCCGACGCCGTCGTGGCGGCCCTGAGTCCGCGGGGACGCCATCTCCTCCTCCTGCGGAGCCCGGGATCCTCCGGGCACCCGTTCCTCTTCCTGGCGGGCCCCGGCGGCCGGGTGGCCTGGAGCCTGCTCCTGCACCACCCCATGTCGGCGGCGGCCTTCGCCCCCGGGGGCCGGGCGATCGTGTACGCGACCCTCGGCCGCCGCCGGGGGACCCTGCGCGAGGTGGGCCTGGGCGGGCGGATGCGCTGGAGCGTCGCCCAGCGCGTCGAGACGCTGGCGTTCTCGCCCCGGGGCCACACCCTCGGGGTGGTGAGCCCCGGCGGCGTGGGCGAGGACTCCCGGACCGGCGCGCCGCTGTGGCGCCGCGCCATCGGCCCCCACGCCGGCTGGGCCGTCGCGGTGAATCCGGGCGGCTCCATGTGGCTGCTGGCGCCGGACCGGGGGCTGCTCCTGCGCTACGGGCGCACGGGCGCGGTGCGGGTGCGCATGGACCTCAGCGGGAGCGCGCTGGTCCCGGGGCGCGCGTCCAGCGTGCTCGTGAGCGCGACCGAGGAGGTCACCCGGGTGAGCCCGTCGGGGCGGATCCTGGCGCGGGTCGAGGGCAACTTCGTCCAGGGGGTCCAGCGGATCGCGGGACGGGCAAGGATCCTGTGGAACCACTCCCAGATACCCAACCGGGCGCCGGCCCTCACGGTGACCGACGACCTGGGCCGCATCCTGTGGTCCGTGGATC
Source organism: Bacillota bacterium (assembly GCA_021797925.1). Lineage (GTDB taxonomy): Bacteria > Bacillota > Sulfobacillia > JAJZYS01 > JAJZYS01 > JAJZYS01. The sequence goes on along the minus strand of JAJZYS010000012.1, from coordinate 20,862 downwards.
CCGGTCAGGCCATCCGCAGCGCGTGGCTGGACCCGGGGGCGCGCGCGGTGCTGGTGTGGGGCGCCGACCGGCGCCTGTACTCGTACCCCCTGACCCTGCACGCGCCCCGCTACGCCCAGGCCCGGCTCGTGCCCGCGCTGTGGACCTTCCGCGACCGCCCGCGCCGGCTGCGGCTGTTCACCTCCGCCGCCGGCGCGCCGGTGGTGATCGCCTACGGCGGCGCCCGCCGGGGGGGCGCGCTCGCCTTCGGCGGCTTCCTCGTGGCCGAGCCCGGCGGCACCCCCCTGTGGCGCCGGGACCTGCCGGGAGTCACGGACATCGAGGTGGCCACCGACGGCGAGATCCTGGTCGCGTGGGGAGCGACCCGTCTGACCCTGTACCGCAACGACGGGGGCATCCTCTGGTCGCGGGCCCTGCCCGGCCCGCTCCGGGAGATGGCCATGAGCCCGGGCGGCAGCTACGTGGTCGGGCTCTTCGCCGTGGGCAGCCGGGAGGAGCTGGTGGAATGGAGCTCCGGCGGGCGGACGCTCACCACCTGGGTCGTGCCCAAGGACAGCGTGGGCCAGGCGGTGGTCGAGGCCGGCACGGGGCGGGTGGCGGCCGCGGTGCGCACGGGTCCCCGTTGGCAGGTGGTGCTCCTCGACGCGCGGGGGCACCTCTTGGATCGCTGGCGCTTCGGGGCGCGCCCGCGCCTGTTCTTTCCCGCCCGCGGGCCGGGTCCCGTCATCGCCGTGGGCGGTCAGCGGCCCAGGGTCATGGCCGTGGGCCCGGATCTCGCCTTCGCCTGGAGCCACCGCTTCACATCCCCGGCCCGCCCGCGCCAGGTGCTCGAGCCGGGTCCGGGCCAGGTGGCCGTGCTGTGGGAGGCGAATCTGCCCAGGGTGCCGGGCACGGCGCCGGCCATCGTCGACGTGCTGACGAGCCTGTCGATGACCACCGGCCGGCTCGCGTGGACCCACACCTTCGCCGACCGGCCGGCGCGGCTCGTGACCCGGCCCGGCGGCGCGGGGATCCTGGCGGAGATGACCGAGGACGTGCGGCCGCCCACCCCGGGGGAGCTTCAGGCCGCGGTCCGGGTGGAGCAGCTCAACCCGCGGGGGGGCGGCCGCCGGCAGTACAGCGTCCCTTCGGGCATCCGCTCCCTGGGCGCGGGGCCGGACGGGCTCGTGTACCTCGTGGACGGCATGGAGCGGGCCCGCGCGGCCCGCCTGGGGGGAGGGTCGCCGTGAGGCGCATCGGCACCCGGCTCGGGGCCACCTACGCCGTGGTGATGCTGGTGTTCATGGGCGTGCTGGGCCTGTTTCTCACCCACTGGCTGTCGGGTTACTACGAGTCCAGCATCGAGTCGCTCCTCCTTCAGCACGGGCGCCTGGCCGCCGGCTTCTTCGAGCGCTACCTGGGCAGCGACCAGGAGCTGGGGAGCGTCGCCCAGGCGCTGGCGGTGCAGTTGGCGGACGAGGGCAACGGCCGCGTGCAGGTCATCGGCCAGGGCGGCGTGGTCCTGGGGGACTCGGCGGGCGCGCCGGTGGGGCGCCCGCGCCTTGTCACCCCCACGGTGCTGGCGGCGCTCCGGGGTCGGCCCCACGCCGTCATCCTCCCCGGCGGCAAGGGGCTCGTCGAGGCCGCGGTCCCCATCCGGGTGGGCGGCAGCGTCATCGGCGCCGTGCGGCTCACCTCCTCGCTCTCGGCCGTGGACCAGACGCTCGCGGAGATCTGGCAGCTCATGGGGATCGGCGCCCTCGTCGCCGCGGCGGTGACCTCCCTGGTGGCGCTGGGCCTGGCGCGGACCGTGACGGGCCCCCTGGGGGCGATCGCCCGGGCGGCCCGGGAGCTGGGGCGGGGGCGGTGGGAGGCGAGGGTGCCCGTGACCACCCGCGACGAGGTGGGCGAAGTGGCCGACACCATCAACCGCATGGCCACCGAGCTCATGCGCCTGGAGCGCGCCCGGGCGGAGTTCCTGGGCGGCATCTCCCACGAGCTGCGCACCCCGCTCACGGCGATCAAGGGCTACGCCGTGACCCTGCTCGACCCGCAGGGGGGCCTGCCGGCCACCGAGCGCGGCTACATCGGCATCATCGACCGGGAGGCGGACCGGCTGGGCCGGCTCGTCGACGACCTCCTGGAGCTGGGCCGGGCCCAAGCCGGCCGGCTCAGCATCCGGCCGGGCTGGGTCGACGCCCGGGCGCTCCTCGAGGAGGTGCACCACGCCATGGAGCCCCGGGCCGAGCAGGCGTCGGTGGTCCTCGCCCCGGTCGAGGGGGCCGCGCGCCGGGTGTGGGCGGACGAGGACCGCCTTCGCCAGGTGCTGCTCAACCTCGTGGACAACGCCGTGAAGTGGAGTCCCGCGGGCGGATCGGTGGAGATGGGCGTGGCCGAGGACGCGGGCCGCATCGGGATCTTCGTGCGCGACCACGGGCCCGGCATCTCCGCGGACGACCTGCCGTGGGTGTTCGAGCGCTTCTACCGCGGCCAGGGGGCGGCCCGTCCCGGGGAGGGCCTGGGCCTGGCGGTCTCCCGGGAGATCATGCGCGCCCAGGGCGGCGACCTCCTGGCCGACTCGCCGGAGGACGGCGGCGCGCTGATGACCGCGGTGCTCCCCGACACCGCCCCGCCGTCCTAAGCCGGCGCGCGGGTTCATAGGGTGGGGCGGGGGGATGAAGTGGCCGCCTTCCGCCTGACCATGGCCCGCCTCCTCAAGCTTCCCGAGGATCTGGTGCTGAACCTCCCCCGGCTCACGATGACCGGCGACCTCGAGCTCTTGATCGAGAACCACCAGGGGATCGTCGCGTTCACCGGCCAGCGGGTGGTCGTGCGCACCGCGAGCGGCCCCATCGCCGTCACGGGTCTGGGGCTCATGGTGGGGGCCATCGACCGGGACGCGGTGGTCCTCGTCGGGACCATCCGCGGCGTCGCGTTCGAGGAGGCGCGGTGAGGGCGCTCTTTGGCTGCATCCAGGTGCGCGTGCGCATCCGCGGCGCGGACGCGGGGGTGATCCTGGACGCGGCGGGCCGCGCCGGCGTGGCCATGCGGGGAATCGCACTGGAGCGCGACGGCCTCAGCGCCTGGGTGGCGGCCGCGGACCTCTTCCAGCTGCGGCCCGCGCTCCGGGCGATCGCGGCCCGCGCCCGCTTCACGGGGCGCCGGGGTCCGGGCGTGTGGCTCGCCCTGGCGCTTTCGCGGCCGGGGTTTCTGGCGGGGAGTCTCGTCCTCGTCGCGGCGTACGCCGCCCTGGCGTCGCGGGTGTGGTGGGTGAGCGTGGCCGAGGGCCCGCGGGTGCCGGCGGCCGGGGTGCTCGGCGTCGTGCGCGCGCTGGGTCTGCGGCCGGGTGAGCCCGTGGCCGCCATCCGTCCCCCGGTGATCGAGCGGGCCGTCCTGGTCCGGTTCCCGGACCTGGGCTGGGTGGGGATGGCCGTCGACGGCGTGCGGGTGCGGCTCATCGTGATGGTCCGGCCGGCGGAACCCTTGCCGCCGCCGCGGGGCGCCGAGCCGCTTCGGGCCATGGCGAGCGGCATCGTCACCCACATCGAGGTGCACGAGGGCAGCGCGGCGGTGGCGGTGGGGGAGACTGTGGTGAAGGGGCAGGTGCTCATCCGCCCCGAGGAGGCCGGCGAGCCCGTGCCGCCCGCGGGCGTGGTGCTGGGGCGCACCTTCCACCAGGTCAGGGTCTTCGAGCCGTTCGTCGTCGCCACGCGCCGGTGGCGGCCGCCCGTCACCCGCCTCACGGTGGTGCGGGTGGACGGGGAGCCGCTGCGCCTGGGCCAGCCGCCGCCCGGGAGCGTCCGGCAGAGCGGCCGGCTCCTCTGGAGGAATCCCCTCCTGCCTGTCGAAGTGGAGCAGGACACCTACGCCCGCTTGAGTCAGGTGAACGTGCGCCGCTCGCCGGCAGCGACCCGGCGGGCGGCGCTGAAGGTCGGCCGGGCGCTCCTGCGAAGCGAGCTGCCCCGCTCCTACCGGCTGGTGGAGGAACATGTCCGGTTTGTCACGACGAGAACGGGGGTGGAGCTGACCGTCACGACCGACACCGAACAGGACCTGGCCCTGGGCGCGGCCTCCACCCCGAAGGGGGGACGAGGCGCCCGGTGACGCAGCTCAAGTACGAGACGAGGATCGTCATCCCCAGCAACCAGGAGGCGCGGGCCCTCACCGGGGAGCTGGACCAGAACCTGCGGCTGATGGAGTCGGCGTTCCCCGTGCGGATCCTGAGCCGGGGCAACGAGCTGCTCCTGGCTGGCGAGGCGGTGGACCGCGAGCACGTCAAGGGCGTGATCGAGGATCTCCTGGCCGTGGTGCAGCGGGGCGAGCCCCTCACGGAGCACGACGTCCGCTACGCCATCCGCGCCGCCGAGGGCGGGGACCGGGGCGTGCCCGCCGAGACCATCTTCCTCACCCACCGGGGCAAGGCCATCCGGGCGAAGACCGCCGGGCAGACGGCGTACGTGGAGGCGATCCGCCAGCACGACCTCGTGTTCGGCATCGGTCCCGCCGGCACCGGCAAGACCTACCTCGCGGTGGCCATGGCCGTGGCGGCCCTGAAGAACCGCGAGGTGCTCAGGATCATTCTCGCGCGCCCCGCGGTGGAGGCGGGGGAGAAGCTGGGATTCCTGCCCGGTGACCTGCGGGAGAAGGTGGACCCGTACCTGCGCCCGCTCTACGACGCGCTGTTCGACATGCTGGGGGTGGAGACGTACGAGCGCTACCTGGAGCGCGGGACCCTGGAGATCGCGCCGCTGGCGTACATGCGCGGCCGCACTCTGGACGACTCCTTCGTGATCCTCGACGAGGCGCAGAACACCACCCCCGAGCAGATGAAGATGTTCCTGACGCGGCTGGGCTTCGGCGCCAAGGCCGTCGTCACCGGGGACGTCACCCAGGTCGACCTGCCCCGGGGCTCCTTCTCGGGTCTGCGCCAGGCCCAGGAGGTGCTGGCGGGGATCGAGGGCATCGCCTTCGTGGAGCTGGGGGAGCGGGACGTGGTGCGCCACCGGCTGGTGCAGGAGATCATCAAGGCGTACGAACGCCACGAGGACACCAGCGTCGACCACGCGTGACGCGGGCCGTCCCGGTCGCGGTTCGGTTGCACCCTCCCGGCGGTTATCTTACACTGGGGGCACCTCGGCAGGCGGGCGGGCGATCCCGGGCGAGGAGACCTCGCCGATGGCCGGCGGGCATCGCGCCTTCAACGCCCGGGAACGGAGGTGGGCCGCCTGTCCATGGTGAAGCGGACATGGGGGCATCTTGCCCGTGACGGCAACGCGGCCGGGCTTCGGCGCTCCGGCTGGGCGGTGCTGTTTCTCGTGTCCCTGGCGCTGCTCATCGCGTCCCACCGCTGGGTCCAGAGCGTGCACGTGCAGGTGGGCGCCATCGCCCCCCAGGACATCACCGCCACCCGCAAGGTGGTGGACACGCCCCGCCTCATCGCGCTCCGGCGGGCGGCGCTGGCGAAGGTCCAGCCGGTGTACGTCACCGACGACTCGGCCATCAGCGAATCGCTGGCGACGATGCGCCGGCTGTTCGCGCGCGTCGCGCTGGCCCAGAAGTCGCTCCCGCCCCACCCCACCCCAGGCAAGCTCGTGGCCGTCTGGCAGTCCAAGGTGGGACTGACGGTGTCGGCGCCGGTGGTGGAGGCGATCCTGGGGCTCAGTGCCCATGAGCTCAAGGGGATCGAGCAGGACGAGGCGCAGATCCTCCAGGGCGTCATGTCCCGGGCCGGGTACAAGCCGTCGCAGAGCCCGGCGGAGCTGCAGGCGGTGCGCTCCGCGGTGGAGGACCTGGGCCTGAGCAACGCCCGCACCGCCTTCATGTGGGCGGTGGGGGCCGCGAGCCTGAGGCCGACGCTGGTGTACTCGGCCAGCGAGACCACCCTGGCGCGGGCCAAGGCGCTCAGCTCGGTCCCGGTTCCCTACATCTATCCCGGGCAGATCGTGGTGAGCAAGGGCACCCGGGTCACCCAGGCCCAGGTGGACATCCTGCGCGACCTCGACCTGCTGCGCCCTCACTCCAACCTGTGGGCGCTCCTGGGGGCGCTCCTCGAGACCGCCCTGGTGATGGCGGTGGGGCTGCTCTTCATCCGACGCTTCGCCCGGCGCGCGTTCACCCGCGAGTCCGCGTACGTCATGGTGGGCCTGGTCGCGGTGGTGACGCTGGGTATGGCGCGGCTCCTGGTGACCGTGGCGCCGCCCCTGATCCCCCTGGCGTTCGCCAGCATGCTCCTCGCCCTGTTCTTCCCCAGCCTCACCGCCGCGATCCTGGGGGTGCTCATCGGCATCCTGGCGGCGGCGGCCACGGGTCTGAGCCCGGGGCTCGTGATCACGCTCATGCTGGGCGGCCTCGTGGGGGCGCTGACCATGCCGCGCTCCGCCCAGCGCGCGGACGTCGCCCGGGTCGGGGCGTTCGTGGCCGTGGCCACGCTCATCGGCTTCGTCGGCAGCCGCGTCCTCGACGGCGAGGTGTTCAACCACTTCAGCGTGTGGACGGGGCTGCTCTGGTCGCTGGCCAACGGCGCCGCCTCGGCGGTCATCGTCATCGGCTCCCTGCCGTTCTGGGAGTCGGTCTTCGACCTCATCACCTCGGTCAAGCTCCTGGAACTGTCCAACCCCAAGCACCCGCTGCTGCGCCGGCTGCTCCTGGAGGCTCCGGGGACCTACCACCACTCGCTCATGGTGGCCAACCTGGCCGAGGCCGCGGCCGACGCCGTGGGGGCCGACGGCCTTTTGGCCCGGGTGGGCGCGTACTTTCACGACATCGGCAAGGTCATGCGCCCGTATTTCTTCGTGGACAACCAGTTCGGCGGCGAGAACCCCCACGACAAGATCGCGCCCAGCCTCTCCACGCTCATCGTCACCGCCCACGTGACCGACGGGCTCGAGCTGGCCCGCAAGGCGCACCTGCCGGAGGAGATCCAGGCCTTCATCCCGGAGCATCACGGCACCACGCTGGTCAAGTACTTCTACAACAAGGCCGTGGCCGAGGGCGCCGAGTCGGTGCGGGAGGAGGAGTTCCGCTACCCCGGGCCCAAGCCGCAGAGCCGGGAGACCGCCATCGTGATGCTGGCCGACACGTGCGAGGCCGCGGTGCGCGCGGCCAAGGACCCGAGCCAGGAAGCCATCGGCCAGCTGGTGCGCAAGCTGATCCGCGAGAAGCTCTACGACGGGCAGCTGGACGAGTCCAACCTGACCCTCAAGGACCTCGAGACCATCGCCCAGGCGTTCGTCCACGTCCTGGCCGGGGTGTTCCACTCCCGCATCGAGTACCCCGAGGAGATCCGGCGCATGCGGGAGAAGGAGGGAGTGCGGCCGGTTGAAGGTGCGAGTCAGTAACCGCCAGCGGCAGGAGCGGGTGGACCCGGCGTGGATCCCGCTCCTGACGCGAGCGGTGCAGGGCGCGCTCGCGGCCGACGGCGTCGACGGGGAGGTGGGGGTGACCCTGGTGTCCGACCAGCGGATCCGGCTGCTCAACCGCCGCTACCGGGGGGTGGATCGGGTCACCGACGTGCTCTCCTTCGCTCAGCGCGAGGGGGACGAGCTCGCGGACCCGCCCGGTGGCGAGGGCCTGCTGGGCGATGTGGTCATATCCGTGGCCACCGCCCGCCATCAGGCCCGGATGTTCGGGCACGCCGTGGAGCGGGAGCTGGCGTTCCTGGCGGTGCACGGGACCCTGCACCTTCTGGGATACGACCACGGCGACAGCGCGGCCGAGAAGGCCATGATGGAGCGTACCGAGGACGTCCTGAAGAGCCTCGGGCTGGGCCGGTGAGCCGCCCCGTCCCCCAGCGCTTTCGCGACGCCTTCCGGGGGCTCGCCCGGGTCGCGGCCAGTCAGCCCAACCTGAGAATTCATGCGTTCATGGGGTTCACGGCCTTCGGCGCCGCGTGGATCGAGCAGCGTCCCCCCTGGACCGACGCGGTGGTGGCCCTGGCGGTGGGCCTGGTGATCGGGCTGGAGGCCATGAACAGCGCGGTGGAGTCGCTGGTGAACCTGGCCCACCCCGCCTGGGACGAGGCGGCGGGCAGGATCAAGGACATGGCGGCCGCGGCGGTGCTGGTGGCGTCCCTGGGAGCGCTGGCGGCGGGGGTCGTGATGTTCGGCCCGGGGCTCTCCCGTCTGCCCCAGGACCTCTCGCGGGCGTGGACCCACGACCGGGCGGCGCTGGTCCTGTGGTGCACGGGGTTTGCGGTCGAGTTCGTGCTGGCGTTCGTGGTCCCGTCGCCCCGGAGCGAGCGATAGCCCGGGGGGCCGGCGGGGAGGGGACCGGGTGGCCGGGAGCGACGGAAGTCGCGCGGTCAAGCGAGGAGGCGTAGGGTAATGGACACACTGGTGGAGGAGGCCTGGCGCGCCCGCGAGCGCGCCTACACCCCGTACTCGCACTACCCCGTGGGAGCGGCGGTGGAGGACGAAGCGGGTCGGCGGGTGGGGGGGGCCAACATCGAGAACGCCTCGTACGGACTTTCCATCTGCGCCGAGCGTGTGGCGCTGACCCGGGCGCGGATGGAGGGCCTGGGCCCCATCGTGCGCGTGGCGGTGGTGGCCGAGGGACCGGCGCCCTCGCCGTGCGGGGCGTGCCGCCAGTTCATGGCGGAGCTGGCCAAAGGCGCGAAGGTGGTGTACGAGAACCGCACCCAGCGGGTGGAGTCCACCGTGGAGGAGCTTTTGCCGGGCGCGTTCAGCCTCTAGCGGGACGCTCCGCGGCGCCGGGTGGGATGCGCGACGGGTGACGCGCAAGGAGGTGGCCACGCGATGCGCAGCGGTTTCGTGGCGCTCATCGGGCGGCCCAACGTGGGCAAGTCGACCCTGGTCAACCGGGTGCTGGGGCGCAAGGTCTCCATCACCTCCGACGTCTACGGGACGACCCGCCATCGGATCCTGGGGGTGTGGCACGCCCCCGAGCTGCAGGTGGTGCTGGTGGACACGCCGGGGTTGCAGCCGCCTCGCGACCGGCTGGGCGAGCGTATGGCCCGGACCGCGATCCGGGCCCTGAGCGACGCGGATCTGCGGCTGCACGTGGTGGAGGCGGGGCGGGCCCCGGGACCTGACGAGCTCGCCATCGCCCGCAGGCTTCGGGGCACGGTGCTGCTCGTCGTGAACAAGGCGGACCGGGTGGACGACGCGAAGCTGTGGATCCAGCGCTACGAGCCGCTGTACGCCTACGCGGCGGCGCACGCGGTCAGCGCCCTCAACGGGCGGGGCGTCGAGGCCCTCATGGCCGACGTGGCGGCGAGGCTCCCCGAGGGGCCGCCGTACTTTCCTCCCGACACCGTCACCGACCGCCCGGACGAGTTCCTCGCGGGGGAGCTGGTGCGCGAGGCGGTGCACGCGCTCACCCGGGACGAGATTCCCCACCACGTGGCGGTGCGGGTCGAGTCCTCGAGCCACGAGGGCGGGATCTGGCGGATCGGGGTGCACATCATCGTGGACCGCGCGTCGCAGAAGCCCATCCTCCTGGGCGCCCGGGGGGAGCGCATCAAGGCCATCGGCACCCGGGCGCGCCTGGCCATCGAGGAGGTGTTCGCGACCCGCGTGTTCCTGTCGCTGTGGGTCCAGGTGCGACCCGGCTGGCGCGACCGCGACGGGACGCTGGAGTCGCTGGAACGCGACGAGCGGGCCACATGGAACGACTGACCACTGACGCCCTGGTGCTCCGGTGCCGCGACCACGGCGAGGCGGACCGGCTCGTGCACCTCATCACCCCCCGCCACGGCCGCATCCGGGCGGTGGCGCGCTCCGCCCGGCGGCCCCAGAGTCGGCTGACGGGCAGCCTGATGCCCGCCACCCGCTCCGTCTTCACCCTGGTCAGCGGCCGCGAGCTCTACACGGTCACCGGGGCGAGGGGGCAGGAGCGCTTCGACCGGCTGCACGCGTCCCTGCTGCCCATGGCCGTGGCCACGTACCTCATGGAGATCGCGGACCAGAGCCTGGGCGAGCGCGACCCGGCGCCCGAGGTGTACGGACTCCTGCTGGGCCTGCTGACGCTGCTTGACGCCCAGCGGGATCCCGAGGCGCTGCTGCGGGCCGGGGAGGTGCGCATGCTGGCGCTCATGGGCTTCGCGCTGGACCTTCACCGCTGCGTGCGCTGCCGGGGCGAGGCGCAGGCCGGCGCCGGCTTCGCCCCGGCGCGCGGGGTGCTGTGCGCCCGCTGCCGCGGCGCGCTTGCGCCCTTGGGCGCCGACGCGCTGGCGGCCCTGCGCAGCGCGGCGGATCTACCCCTGCCCGAACTGGGCCGGGAGCCGATCCCCGCGCAGGCGCGCCGGGAGCTCGGGACCGTCCTGGGCCCGGCGCTCGATCAACGGCTGGGGCGCACGCCGCGCTCGCGGGCGTACCTGCAGCAGCTGCTCGGCCCCGGGGCACAGGACGCCGGGGAGCCGTGAGCGCGGCGCGGGCGAAGCTTGGCGCCGAGGCGGGGTGAGGGGCGTCGCACCTGGAGGACGTCGCTGGTGATCACGCGGAGCCCGCTGCCCCCGGCGAGGTGGTTTTTCGGCGTGGCGGCGACGGTGGACCCGCCGGTGAAAGCCCTTCTGGCACGCAGGCCCGCGCGGTTCGGGCTCCGGTGGGCGGTGTTCCCTGCCCGAGCCCCCGGGCCGCGAGCGGAGGCGATTGACCCCGCGCGCCGGGGATGGTACGCTCCACGGGCGAGGATGAAGAGGAGTACCCGTCCGGGCCGTGCGCTCAGGGAGCCGGGAGTGGTGCGACCCCGGTCGACGCCGGCGGGGAAGGCGCTTCGGAGCCGCGGGAGGAACGCCCATCGGGGCCAGTAAACCCCGCACCGCGGTCAGGCCGCGGACAAGCGCACCCGCCGTGGGCGGGTGAAACAGGGTGGAACCGCGGGCCGACGCTCGTCCCTGAAAACGAGGCGTCGGCCTGCTTGTGGGGAGATCGCATGCTGCTGCAGGATGTCATCTTCCGCCTGGGGGAGTACTGGGCCGGCGAGGGCTGCCTCATCGGCCTCCCCTACGACGTGGAGAAGGGCGCCGGGACCATGAACCCGCTGACGTTCTTCCGCGCCCTCGGCCCCGAACCGTGGCGCGTCGCGTACGTGGAGCCGTCGCGGCGGCCGGCCGACGGCCGGTACGGGGAGAACCCCAACCGGCTGTTTCAGCACCTGCAGTACCAGGTGGTCCTCAAGCCCTCGCCCGACAATGTCCAGGACGTGTACCTGGGGAGCCTGGAACGCCTGGGCATCGGGCCCGAGCACGACGTGCGCTTCGTCGAGGACAACTGGGAGGCGCCCACCCTCGGCGCCTGGGGGCTGGGGTGGGAGGTATGGCTGGACGGCATGGAGATCACCCAGTTCACGTACTTCCAGCAGATGGGCGGCGTGGAGCTCTCGCCGGTGTCGGTGGAGATCACCTACGGCCTGGAGCGCATCACCGCCTACCTGCAGGGCGTGGAGTCGGTGTTCGACGTGAAGGTGAGCCCCGACGTCACCTACCGCCAGCTGTACCTTGACGCCGAGTACCAGCAGTCGCGCTACGCCTTCGAGGTGGCCGACGCCCGCTGGCTCCAGGAGGCGTTCACGAGCGCCGAGGCCGAGGCGCGCCGGGCGCTCGACGCGGGGCTCTACCTGGCTGCGTACGACCTGGCGCTGCGCTGCTCGCACCTTTTCAACCTCATGGACGCCCGCCGGGCTGTGGGGGTCAGCGAGCGCATGGGGCTCATCGAGCGGATCCGGTCGCTGACCCACCAGGCGGCCACGGCCCACCTGGCCCGGGTGGAGGGCTAGCCGTGGAACTGTTGCTGGAGATCGGGGTGGAAGAGCTCCCGGCGGCGGCGGTGGTCCCCGCGCTCGACTGGCTGGTGGCGGCGACCGGGAAGCTGATCGCCGACGCGGGCCTGGGGGACGCCCGGGTGCGGGGGTATTCGACCCCGCGTCGCCTCGCGGTCCACGCGGCGGGGTTTGCGCCGCAGGCGCCCGACCGGGTCGTGCGCACCCGGGGTCCGTCGTTGCGGGCCGCCTACGACGAGGCGGGCCGTCCCACCGCGGCGCTGGGGGGCTTTGCCCGCGCCCAGGGGGTGGGGGTCGAGACGCTCGTGGCGGAGGAGGGGCCGGGGGGCGCCTACATCTACGCCCAGCGGACCGTTCTGGGCCGCACCGCCCGGGAGGTGCTCGCCGAGGGGCTGGGCGACCTGGTGCTGGGAGTGCCCTTCGCGCGCACCATGCGCTGGGGGACCCTCGCCGTCCGGTACGCGCGGCCCATCCGCTGGATCGTCGCCCTGCTCGACGCCGAGCCCGTCGCGATCACGGTGGCCAACGTGACGAGCGGCCGGCTCACCCGGGGGCGCCGGGGCGAGGCGCCGCTCGTCGTGAGCGAGCCCGGCGCGTACGTGTCCCTGCTCGCCGAGCGGGGGATCGTCGTCGACCGCGACGAGCGGCGCCACAGGATCGTGGCCCAGGGCGACGCCCTGGCGCACGAGCGGGCGCTGACGGTGGACTGGCGGACGGAGACCCTGGACGAGGTGGTGGACCTCGTGGAATCCCCCCACCCCTTCCTGGGGGAGTTCCCCGCCGAGGCGCTGAGCCTGCCGGAGGCGGTGCTGGTGACCACGATGACCCACCACCAGCGCTACCTGCCGGTGCGCGACGCCCGCGGCGCCCTGGCGCCGTTCTTCCTCGGGGTCATGAACCACGGGGACGAGGCGGTGGTGCGGCTGGGGAACGAGCGGGTCCTGCGCGCCCGTCTGGCCGACGCGCGCTTCTTCTACGAGAACGACCGCCGCCGGCCGCTGGCGGACCGGGTCGAGGACCTCGCGGCGGTCACCTTCTACACCGGGCTCGGGAGCCTCCTGGCCCGCGCCCGGCGGCTGGAGCGCCTGACGCCGCGGGTGGCCCGGGCCATGGGCCTCACGGGCGAGGAGCTGGCCCAGGCGGCGCGAGCGGGACGGCTGGCCAAGGCGGATCAGACGACCGATCTCGTGCGGGAGCTGCCCGAGCTCGAGGGCATCGTGGGCGCCCGCTACGCCCTGGAGAGCGGGGAGAGCGAGGTGGTGGCCGCGGCCATCGGCGAGCAGTACCTGCCCCGGGGCCCCGAGGACGACATCCCGGCGTCGCCGCTGGGGCGGGCGCTGGCGGTGAGCGACAAGCTCGACGCGCTGGTGGGCCTGTTCTCCGCCGGGCGGGAGCCCACGGGCTCGGAGGATCCCCTGGGGCTCAGGCGCGCCGCGCTGGGGGTCATCCGGATTCTCATGGAGATGTCCCCGTCCGTCGCGGTGGCGGAGCTCATCGCCGCCGCCGCCGAGACGTGGGAGCTGGGAGCGCGCTCTGGGGAGGTCGCGAAGCAGGTGGCCGCGTTCCTGCACACGCGGCTGGAGGTGCTCCTGGTGCAGCGGGGGTACCGCCCCGAGGTGGTCGCGGCGGTGCTGGCCGCGGGTGCGGACGCGCTCGGGGAGGTCAAGGCGCGGGTCGAGGCGCTCACCGCGTTCCTCGCCGACCCGCTGGCGATGGACCTCGCGGTCTCGCACCGCCGGGCCGCGCGCATCCTCCGCAAGGCGCCCCCGGAAGGCTCCGGGGGCCGGTCCGGCGGGGAGCCCGCGGAGCTGGAGCTCGAGGCGGCGCTGGAGCGGGTGGAGCCCGAGCTCCGGCGCGCGCTGGCCCAGGGCGACTACGCCGCGTTCTTCCGGGCGGCCGCCGCCCTGCGCGCCCCCGTCGACCGGTTCTTCGACGAGGTGACCGTCATGGCCGAGGAGGCGCCGGTGCGCGACTTCCGGCTGTCGCTGCTCAGGCGCACGGTGGCGGCGTGCTCGGGTGTCGCCGATCTCGGGCGCCTGGGCGGGACGACGTGAGCGGGGAGGGGGAGCGGTGATGGAGGAGCCGGGAGGCGACGCCGCGGGGTCCGAGGCGGTCATCTTCGTGGTGTCGGACGCGCTGGGGGAGACGGCGGAACTGGTCGCCCGGGCCGCCGTGAGCCAGTTCGACTCCGGCCGGTTCCACGTCCGGCGCTTTCCCCACGTGGTGGACGAGCACCATCTGGACGAGGTGTTCCGGCTCCTGCGGGACCATCCGCGGGTGCTGCTGCTCTACACCGTCATCGTGCCCGAGGTGCGCGACTCCCTGCGCCGCCGGGCCCAGGCCCTGGGCATCATGGCCGTGGACGTGCTGGGACCGGTGGTCGACGCCCTGGAGCCCATCCTCAACCGACCGCCGGCGCGCCGGCCCGGGCTCTCCCACCGCCTCGACGAGGCGTACTTCCGCCGCGTGGAGGCGGTGGAGTTCGCGGTGAAGTACGACGACGGCAAGGACCTGCGGGGTCTGGAGTCGGCGGACATCATCCTCCTCGGGGTCTCGCGCACGTCCAAGACGCCCGTGTCCATGTACCTGGCCCACCGCAGCCTCAAGGTGGCCAACGTTCCCCTGCTGCCGGAGGTGCCCATGGCCCCGGAGGTCCTAAGGGCCCCGCGGAACAAGCTCGTGGGCCTCGTGATCCAGGCGGAGGTCCTCCAGCAGATCCGGGCGCGCCGGCTCGAGCTCATCGGCCTCGGGCCCAACGCCAGGTACGCCGACGTGGGCCGCATCCGCGAGGAGCTCGCCCACGCCCGCCAGGTCTTCGCGGCGCTGGGCTGCCCGGTGGTGGACGTGACGGGTCTGGCGGTGGAGGAGACCGCCGAGCGGGTCCTGGCCTTTCTGGAGGGCGGCGTGCCCCCCGGCTGAGGCCCTTGGCCCACATCGCCCAGGACGGAGGGATGGCGCCATGGGGACGGACCGGGTCCACGGGGGGGTCGGCGCCCGGAGGGAGCGGCCGTGAACGTGCGCCGGCGCATCGAGGAGGAAGAGCGGGCGCGGCTCTCGCCGTGGGCGTGCCGCAGTGCCGACAGCCGCGGCCGGCAGCGCCCGGCCACGCCCGACGACACGCGCACGGTGTTCCAGCGCGACCGCGACCGCATCATCCACTCGCGCGCCTTCCGGCGCCTCAAGGACAAGACCCAGGTGTTCGTCGCCCCCCAGGGGGCCCACGTGCGCACCCGGCTCACCCACACCCTCGAGGTGAGCCAGATCGCCCGCACCATCGCCCGGGGGCTGATGCTCAACGAGGACCTGACGGAGGCCGTGGCCCTGGGCCACGACCTGGGCCACACGCCCTTCGGCCACGCGGGCGAGCGGGTCCTCAACGAGGAGCACCCGGGCGGTTTTCGCCACAACGAGCAGAGCCTGCGGGTGGTGGACGAGCTCGAGGGGGGCGTGGGCCTGAATCTCACCTTCGAGGTGCGCGACGGCATCGTGCACCACACCGGCCCCGTCCCCGCCGCGACGCTGGAAGGGCGGCTGATCCACCTCGCCGACCGCATCGCGTACGTCAACCACGACCTTGACGACGCGATCCGCGGGGGCGTGCTCACCGAGGCCGACGTGCCCAAGCCGCTCCTCGAGGTGCTCGGGAGGACCCCCGGCGAGCGGATCGGGCGCCTGGTGGAGGACGTGCTGACCACGTCGCTGGGCCGGCCGGTGGTGGAGCAGAGCCCCGCCATGGCGCAGGCCATGGAGGAGCTGCGGCAGTTTCTCTTCGCGCACGTGTACGTGGGCTCGCGCGCCAAGCGCGAGGAGGGCCGGGCGCAGATGCTGGTGCGATCGCTCTACCGGTACTACACCGAGCACCCCGAGGAGCCGCCGGGATCCGGGGGGCCGCAGGCGGTCCTGGACTACGTCGCCGGCATGACGGACCGCTTCGCGATCGCGAGCTTCCGGCGCCTGTTCTTGCCCGAGGAGTGGCGCCCCGACGAATGATCCGGGCCGGTGTCCCCGCGGGCCTCACCCATCGCCGCCGTCGCCGGGTCCCGGAGCCTCGTCCGGCCCCTGCGCGACGAGCGGGCGCTTGAGATAGATCCGCTCGTGCTGGCCCGCCACCGCCCAGTCGCGCAGCAATCCCACCGGTTCGTAGCCGGCCCGCTCGTAAAAGCGCTGCGCGCCGAGGTTGCGGGTGTTGCACAGCAGCAGGAGCCGGTCGACGCCCCGCCGCGCCAGGGTCGCCTCGACCGCCGCGAGCAGGGCCGAACCGGCGCCCGAGCCCGTCGCCTCCGGGGCGACGCCGATGAGATGCAGGTAGCCGCCGTTGCCCAACGTCCCCAGGGTGAAGAGGGCGAAGCCCACCGGCCGCTCCTTCCCGGCGTCCTGTGCCCCGGCGGGCGCGCCCAGGAGCGCCAGCCCCTCCTCCCCTCGCGCCAGCAGGCGGCGGACCCGGGCCTCGGCCGCCGCCGCGTCGCCCATGCCGTAGGGGGCCCACAGCGGGTGCCCCGCGATGATCCGCGCGACCCACCCCAGGTCCGCCGTCACCAGCTCTCGCACCCGCCACCGGGTCACAGGCGCCCCACCCGCCGCGCCACGAGGTCGTGGAAGCGGCGCCGCAGCGGGCCCACGTCCACGGTCCGGCCAAAGTGCACGCGATTGGTCAGCAGCACCGCCCACGCTCCGGACCCGGGGTCGAAGACGAGCGACGTGCCGGTGTAGCCGGTGTGTCCGGCGGCGGTCGGCGGCCACGGCGGCCCCGCGGGGAAGTGGGCGTCGCCTCCCAGCACCCAGCCCAGGCCGCGCCGCCCGTCGAGCCCCGCCGTCCTCAGGCGCACCGACGCCTCCCGGTCCGCCAGCGAGAGCACGCTGGGGCCGCGATCGAGCCACATCCGCACGTAGCGCACCACGTCGCGCGCGGTGCTGAAGAGGCCGGCGTGCCCCGCCACGCCGCCCATCGCCTCGGCGTTGTCGTCGTGCACCACGCCCACCTTGGCGCGCGGGGCCCCGGGCAGGCGCTCCGTCGCGGCGATGGGCGGGCCCTGGGCGCCGTCCGGCAGGAACGTCGTGTGGCGCATGCCCAGCGGGTCGAAGATGTGCCGGCGGGCGAAGGCGTCGAGGCGTTCTCCCGCGACCCGGCGCACGATCTCCCCCAGCACGATGAATCCCAGGTCGCTGTAGACGACCCGGGTTCCGGGGTCGGCCTCGAGGGGCTCCTCGAGCACCGCCCGCACGATGGCGTCGTGGCCGCGCAGGGTGCGGAAGTACTCGCGGTGCGCCGCAAGTCCGCTGGTGTGGGTCAGAAGGTGCTCCACCCGCACCCGCGACTTGGGCGCCGAGGCGAACTCCTCGACGTGGCGGGCGACTGGGTCCTCGAGGGCGATGCGCCCTTGCGCCGCGAGCAGCAGCACGGCGGGCAGCGTGGCCATCACCTTGGTGAGCGACGCCATGTCGAAGCGGGTCTCCCCCGTCACCGGCACCCCCTGTTCCGGCTCGGCGCTCGTTTGCCCCACCGCCGCGAACATCAGCTGCGTCGGGCCGACTCCCGCCACCGCGACCGCCCCCGGCGTCAGCCGGTCCGCTACCGCGCCGGCGAGGAGGTCCGCGAGTTCAGCGCTGCCGTCCGTCGTCCGTCCCTCCTTCCCGGGCACCCGGGGTGAGGCTGCCGAGGACGCGCGGGCCCTTTGCGCCGGTGACGCGGGGCAGGTTGCCGCTCTCGCGCCGGATGTGCCGCCACGCGAGAAACGCGAACGCCATCGCCTCCTTGGCCCGGGACGGGACGCCGAACTCGTCGGAGACGACCAGCGGGCGCCCCTTCAGGCGCAGCTCGAGCTCCCGGCGCAGCGTGGGGTTGCGCATGCCCCCGCCGGCCCCGATCATCGTGAAGGGGCCGTCCACGACCGACAGGGTCGCCTCCGCGATCGTCGTGGCCACCAGGGCCGTCAGCGTCCGCAGGATGTCCGCGGGCGCCACGCCCCGCGCCCTGGCGTCCTCCACCAGCGGCAGCGCGTACGCGTGCCCGAACATCTCGCGCCCCGTCGTCTTCGGCGGCGGCCGCCGGTAGTAGGGGTGCTCCAGCCAGCGGTCAAGGAGCTCCGGCACGACCTGCCCCTGCGCCGCCCAGGCCCCGTCCTCGTCGAACCACCGCTCTGCGCCCGAGAGGTGCTCCACCGCCAGGTCGAGGAGCATGTTGCCCGGCCCGGTGTCAAAGCCCAGGCACCCGGCCGGGGACGCCCCCGCCCCGATCACCGTGATGTTGGCGATGCCGCCGATGTTGAGCGACACCCGCGCCTCGCGGTCCGACGCGAAGCACGCGTAGTCGAACACCGGCACGAGCGGAGCGCCCTCGCCGCCCGCGGCGACGTCGCGGCTGCGCAAGTCCGCGACCACGTCGACCCCGGTGCGCTCGGCGAGGACGGCCGCGCTTCCCACCTGGAGCGTGAAGCCGGGCCCGGCCCCGTCGACGCCCCTGGGATGGTGGGCCAGCGTCAGCCCGTGGGACCCGATCGCCGCCACGTCCCGGGGCGAGACGCCGGCGGCGCGCATGAGCTCGAGGGCCGCGTCCGCGAACCACCCGCCCGCCTCGACGTCCAGGGCGCAGACCTCGGCGAGGGGGGCGTCGGGACGCTGCAGCGCGAGGATCCTTCGCCGCTGCGCCGCGGTGTACGGGACCGAGAGGAAGTGCACGAGCTCGGTCGGCGGCCGCCCAGGGCCCATGCGCACGATCGCCGCGTCGATGCCGTCCGCGGACGTGCCCGACATCAGTCCGACGACGAGCGTCCCTGGGGCCGCGGGGGAGGAGCTCACGGCGCGTCCGCCTCGAGCGCCCGCCGGACGAAGCCGCCGGCCCCGGCGAGCCGGCGGGCGGCCTCCTCGTAGGGGATCCCGAGCCGCGCCATGACGATGCCGGCCTTGACGCTCTGATGGCAGTGCGCCCACACGCGATCGGCCTCCTCGGGCGACACGTCGGCGGCGAGGGCGATGATGCGACGGGCGCGCTCCACGAGCTTGGCGTTCGTCGGGCGCACGTCGACCATGAGATTCCGGTAGACGCGACCGGCCTTGACCATCACCGCCGTGCTGATCATGTTCAGCACCATCTTCTGCGCGGTGCCGGCCTTGAGCCGGGTGGAGCCGGCGAGCACCTCGGGACCCGTGTCGACCTCGATCACGTGGTCGCAGAGCGGTCCGATCCGCGACCCCACGTTGTTGGACAGAAGCACCGTCAGGGCGCCCCGGGCCGCGGCGAGCCGCAGCGCCCCCTGCACGTACGGCGTGCGGCCGCTCGCGGTCACGCCGAGGACGACGTCCGCCGCGCACGGCTCGTGCCGCGCCAGGTCCCCGGCGCCCTTCGCCTCGTCGTCCTCGGCGTTCTCGCGCGCCCGGAGGAACGCTTCCAGCCCGCCCGCCAGCACGCCCACGACGAGACCGTCCGGCGTGCCGAAGGTCGGGGTCCACTCGGCGGCGTCGAGCACGGCGATGCGCCCGCTGGTCCCTGCGCCGACGTAGAGCATTCGCCCGCCTTCCCCGAGGCGCGCCACCACCGCCTCCACGACCCCCGCGATCGCCGGCAGGGCCCGCTTCACCGCGTGCGCCACGGTCTGGTCCTCCCGGTTGATCGCCGCCAACAGTTCGGCGGTGCTCAACCGGTCGAGCTGCTGGAAACGGTCGTCGACCGCCTCGGTCGTCAGTGCACCCATCGTTTCGTCCATGCGTGCCCTCCTTGGGTTACCCTGCCCTCTGCCCGAAGGCGGCCCCGCTCAGCGGATCATCCGAACGTCGGCGCGGTCGCGCAGCGCGTCGCCGAGGAGGTTGAAGCCGAAGACCGCGACGGCGATCGCGAGGCCAGGGTAGATCGCGGTCCACGGCGCGTTGAACATCAGGGACTGGCCGTTGCGCAGCATCTGGCCCAGGGACGCCGTCGGCGGCAGCACGCCGAGGCCGAGGTAGCTCAGCGCGGCCTCGATCAGGATGGCGTCGCTCAGCGCCAGGGACAGCTGGATCAACAGCAGCGGCCAGACGTTGGGAAAGACGTGGCGCACGAGCACGCGCGGCGTGCTGGCGCCCGCCGCCACCGCGGCGGCCACATACTCCTTGGGCATCTCCTCCAGCGCCGCGGAGCGGCCCACCCGCGCGAAGATCGGGGTGTACACGATCGCGATCGCCGCCACCACCCCCGAGACTCCCGGACCGATCATGGCCATGATCCCGATCGCGAGCAGGATCGCCGGAAACGCCATGAAGATGTCCATCACGCGCATCAGGACGAGATCGACCCGGCGCAGCCGCGCGGACACCAGACCGATCGCCGTGCCCAGGGCGAACGCCGTGCCGATGGACGCGGCGCTGATCGCCAGAGACGTGCGGATCCCCCAGACGATGCGGGTCAGAAGGCTTCGACCGAACTGGTCCGTCCCCAGCGCGAAGCCGTGCTGGCCCGGCGGCGCCAGGTAGAACGACGTCATCGTGTCGGGATGCCGCCAGATGATGGGACCGCAGATCCCCAAAAGGAGCAGCGCCCCCACCAGCGTCAGCGCGACGACCCACTGCACGGCCCCGCCGCGGCGGCCCAGCCGCCGCCGGATGCGGGCCGCGAGTTCACTGGACCTTGATCTCCGGATTCGCGAACGCATAGAGAACGTCCACCACCAAGTTGACCAGTACGAAGACGGCGGCGACGAAGAGGACGCTCGCCTGTACCAGCGGATAGTCGCGCTCGTTGATCGCGCTCACCAGCAGACGCCCGATCCCGGGCAGGGAGAAGACGTTCTCGACGACGATGGCGCCGCCGAGGAGGTAGCCCATCTGCAGGCCCACGATCGTCAGCACGGGAATGAGGCTGTTGCGCAGGACGTGCCGGAGATTCACCCGGGCCGGGGTCATCCCCTTCGCCCGCGCCGTCCGCACGTGGTCGCGGCCCAGGGTCTCGAGCACGGCCGCTCGCGTCATCCGCAGGGTGATCGCCACGAGCGAGACCGCCAGGGTGAAGACGGGCACCAGCATGTCGCGGAGGTTGAGGAGCGGGTCCGACCACAGGGACACGAACGTGAAGGACGAGAGCACCGGCAGGTACAGCGCCGTCCAGAGGACCACCATCGTGCCGAGCCAGAAGTTCGGGATCGACAGCCCCACCAGCCCCACGGCCCGGCGGCGGAAGAT
>JAJZYS010000175.1 GCA_021797925.1 Bacillota bacterium | reverse complement strand
CGGGCGGGATGATGCCGCCCACGAGCACCCTGACGTCGTCGAGTCCCCGGGCGCGCAACCCGGCGATGATCCGGGGCACCAGCGTCATGTGGGCGCCGGAGAGGATGCTGAGCCCCACCACCTGGACGTCCTCCTGCAGGGCCGCCGCCACGATCTCGTCGGGGCTCAGGTGCAGCCCCGTGTAGATGACCTCCATGCCCGCATCCCGCAGCGCCCGCGCCACGATCTTGGCGCCGCGGTCGTGGCCGTCCAGGCCCGGCTTGGCCATGAGCACCCGGATCCGGCCGGCGCTCACCGAGCCGCGCCTCCCTGCGCCGCCCAGCGGCAGAGGTAGGTGATCACCAGGTCCGCGCCGGCCCGGAAGATCGCGTCGAGGCTCTCGCGCCGGGCGCGGTCCCCGTCGATGAGCCCGGCGGCGATGGCGGATTCGAGCATGGCGTACTCGCCGGAGACCTGATACGCCACCAGCGGCAGCAGCGTGCGCTCGCGCACCCGGCGGATGATGTCGAGATACGGCATGGCCGGCTTCACCATGACCAGGTCCGCCCCCTCGGCGACGTCCAGGTCCACCTCCCGCAACGCCTCCCGCGCGTTGCGCGGGTCCTCCTGGTAGCCGCAGCGGTCGCCCACGGCGGGAGTGGAGCCGGCGGCCGCTCGAAACGGCCCGTAGAACGCGGAGGCGAACTTCGCGGCGTACGCGAGGATGGCCACCGACGAAAACCCGGCCGAGTCCAGCGCCGCGCGGATGTGGGCCACGCGCCCGTCCATCATGTCCGAGGGCGCCACGATGTCGGCGCCGGCCTCGGCGTGGGAGACGGCGACGCGGTCCAGCAGCGGCAGGGTCGCGTCGTTGTGCACCTCCCGCCCGTCGAAGACGCCGCAGTGACCGTGGGACGTGTACTCGTCCAGGCACACGTCGGTGATGCGCACCATGCGGGGAGTGGCCCGGGCGATCGCACCCAGGGCCTGGTGCACCGGGCCCTGGGGGTCGAAGGCGGCCGAGCCGACATCGTCCTTCTCTTCGTCGGGGATGACCCCGAAGAGCAGGACCGCCCGGATGCCCAGGTCCCACAGGGCCCTGGCCTCCTCGGCCGCCGCGTCGGGACTCATGTGGTGGTGGCCGGGCAGGGTGGTGATGGGGCGCTTCACACCGCGGCCCGCGACGACGAACAGGGGCGCCACGAGGCGGCCGGGATCCCAGTGCGTCTCGGCAACCAGCTCCCGCAGCGCATCCGTGCGCCGCAGCCTGCGCATCCTCACCTGGGGAAACATGAACTCGCTCCTCGGGGAACCTTCTCCAGCGTTGGCCGCCAGTGCTTCGACCCATGCCCCTCGAAATCCTGGGGCCGCGGTCCCGGCGAGGGAGGTTTGACAGGAATGCGTCGCACACATATAGTTCATCACATCGAAACTATTCGGGACCACCGTCCCGTGGGAGCGACGCACGATGTCCATGGCCCGGACCCGGCCGCCCCGCCCTCCCGTCGCCTACAAGTGGGTCGCGCTCTCCAACACCACCCTCGGGATCCTCATGGCCGCCATCAACGGGACCATCCTCATCATCTCCCTGCCGGCGATCTTCCGGGGCATCCACGTCGACCCGCTGGTGAAGGGCCAGACCAGCCTGCTGCTGTGGGTGATGCTCAGCTTCAACGTGGCCACCACCATCCTCCTGGTGACCTTCGGCCGCATCTCCGACACGCTGGGCCGGGTACGGCTGTACAACCTCGGCTTTCTCATCTTCACCGTCGGCTCGATCCTCTGCTTTCTCACTCCGGGCACGGGGCTTGCGGGCGAGTGGGAACTCATCGTCTCGCGCTTCGTCCAGGGCATCGGCGGCGCCTTCCTCTTCGCCAACAGCGCCGCCATCCTCACCGACGCCTTCCCGTCCGACGAGCGGGGACTCGCCCTGGGGCTCAACCAGGTGGCGGGCATCGGCGGCGCGGTGATCGGCCTGGTGCTGGGCGGGCTGCTCTCCGCCGTCGACTGGCGGCTGGTCTTTCTCGTGAACGTACCCATCGGCATCGCGGGCACCGTGTGGGCGTACGTGGCCCTCAAGGAGCAGGCCACGACCCGCGAGCAGAGCCAGGTGGACGTGTGGGGCAACCTCACCTTCGGGATCGGCCTCCTGGCCCTGCTGGTGGGGCTCACGTACGGCATCATCCCGTACGGCAGCGCGCCCATGGGCTGGGGCAGCCCGCTGGTGCGCGCCGCCCTCGTGGGCGGGGCGGCGCTCATCGCCCTCTTCCTCTGGGTCGAGCGACGGGTGGCGGATCCGCTGTTCCACCTGGACCTCTTCGGCAACCGCGCCTTCGCCGCCGGGAACCTCAGCGGATTTCTGGCCTCGGTGGCCCGGGGGGGCCTGCAGTTCATGATGATCATCTGGCTGCAGGGGATCTGGCTGCCGCTGCACGGGGTCAGCTACGTCCACACGCCGCTCGCGGCGGGGATCGACACCCTCCCCCAGATGGCGGGGTTTCTCATCGCCGGGCCCGTCAGCGGGCGGCTCTCGGACCGGTTCGGCGCCCGCTGGTTCGGATTCGCCGGGATGATGGTCAGCGCCCTGGGTTTCTTTCTCCTGACCACTCTCGGCGCGGACTTCGCGTACTGGGCCTTCGCACTGGACATCTTCCTCGTGGGGGTGGGGATGGGGCTCTTCGCCTCCCCCAACTCGGCCGCCATCATGAGCTCGGTTCCCCCGCGCTTTCGGGGCGTCGCGTCGGGCATGCGCTCCACCTTCCAGAACGGCGGCATGATGATGAGCATGGGGATCTTCTTCACGATCGTCATCACCGCCATGGCCCTAAACCTCCCCCCCGCCCTCACCCGCGGACTCTCGGGCTTCGGCCTGCCGGCGGCTCTCGTCCACGGTCTCGCGAAGCTGCCGCCCACGGCGACCCTCTTCGCCGCACTCCTCGGGTACAATCCCATGGCCCACCTGCTCCCGGGGCCGGTACGGGCCCACCTTCCCCCGTCCCGGGCGGCGACGCTCCTCGGCGAGCGGTTCTTCCCGCACCTGATCGCCTCCCCGTTCATGGGCGCGCTGCGCATCGTGTTCGTCTTCTCCATGGCCATGTCCGTCGTGGCCGCGATCGCGTCGCTCCTGCGGGGACGCCACTTCATCTGGGACGAGGGGACCGAGCCCGCCTCGCCGAGGATCGCCCCCGCGGGACCGGTGCGCCTCGAGCCGGCGAACTCTCACGCGGACCCGCGGCCGTGAACCGGGTCGGCCGACGCTCTCTGGAAAAGGATGGTGTGCCATGACCGAGGCGCAGGCCAGCCGCCGCTGGGTGGCCAGCGACGTGATGACCCGCGAGGTGGTGGCCGTGGAGCCGACCACGCCGGTGGCGCAGATCCTCGCGGCCTTTCGCCGCCACAGCATCGGCGGCGTCCTGGTGGTGGACCACGGCCGGCTGGCGGGCATCGTGACCGAGGGCGACATCCTCGCACGCATCGCCCGGGACGCCCCCCACCTCGATTACGCCTCGTACTTCGCCCTGACGCTGCCCACGATGCTCTACCCCGGCGACGACGCGACCCTGGCCGAGAGGCTCGAGGGGCTGAGACGGCTCACCGCCCGCGACATCATGACCGCCCGGGTCGTCACCGTGACCGCGGACACGCCGGTGACCGAGGTGGCGCGCCAGCTCATGAAGCACCGCATCAAGCGCGTCCCCGTGGTCGACGCGGGCAAGGTGGTGGGCGTGGTCGCCCGCGGCGACATCGTCCGCCGCATCGGCGCCCTGGACGAAGCCTGAAGGCCTCGGACGACCAGGACAACCTCTCGGATCGGCGCGCCCCCACTCGAGGGTGAGATCCCCAGATGGGCCCGGACACCGGCCCCAGGACGGCCGCGACGCCGTGGCGTCCGAAGGGTGGGCCGTGGCCCGGTTGCGGACCGGGGAACGTCCCGCGCGGGCGGCGCGCCCAATGCGGCCCGCGGGCTCGGAACCCGGCTCCAGCTGTTCCGAGCGTCCGGGCCGCGATCGTTGCCGCGCGCGGGCGGCGCCCGCGCCTGCATGGGTCCACAGACCTCCGGCCCGAAGACGTGGCACTCGGCCATGGGTCGTCTCGGCGCAGACCCATGCGTTCCCATGGACCCTGAGGGCCGATGCGTCCAGGCGTTTCGCGCCGGTATGATCAGCTCAACCGCTTGCGCCTCGGCGTCCAGGGATGGGCTTCGGGGTCCGGGCCGAGAAGGCACCGCGTCCTGAGCACCGGTCAGCGACCGTCAGCCGAGCGGATCGATGAAAGGAGGACTTCCATGGACACGACTCGGCTTCACCCCCAGCGCTGGCGTCTCGCCGGACGCCGGCTGGCGCTCGTCGCCGGCGCGCTGGGCACGACCGCCCTCCTGACGGCGGCGTCCACCTTCGGCCTGTTCTCCGCCAGCGCCGGCTCCCAGACCAACCAGTTCACCGCCGGCACCGTGACCCTGGGCTCCAGCGCACTGGCCACCTGCACCATCACCAACATGGCGCCCGGGGACAGCAGCCAGGGCTGGGCCGGTTCGCCCGCCGGCAACCACCAGGATCCCACCTGCGTGGACAAGATCACCTACACCGGCTCCCTCTCCGCCTGGGTCTGGATCGACGTCACGGTGACCTCGCCCAACCCGGCGGCACCGGGAACCCCCGCCCTGTGGGACGGCACCCCATCGGGACTGCAGCTTGACATCGCCGACGGCAACCGGGTGTATCAGCCCAACACCACCCACCAGCTCCTCTCCGCGGTGCCTGTCCGAAACGGCTTCACCGACACCATCGACGTGAACTACCTCCTCCCGCTCCTCGCGCCCGACAGCTACCAGCGGGGCACCGCGGTGGTCACCATCGCCGCCGAGGCGGTGCAGGCCCGCAACAACACCCAGCCCCTCGCGGCGGGCAACTTCACCTTCAACCCGCCCACGCCGCCGTCCGATTCCTTCCTGTTCCAGTTCGCCCCCCTCGCAGTGGGCGGATGGCAGGTCACCTCGGGCTCCGTCGACGTGGACGGCGCCCAGGTCATAGCCCCCGTCACGGGCACCAACGACTCCCTTGACCTCAACGGTGTCGGCCCCGGCGTCATCTCCCAGACCATCCCCACCCAGGCGGGGCACACCTATAACGTCTCCTTCTACATGAGCGGCAACCCGGCCTGCGGATCGACCGGGGTCAACGCCACCAAGAGCCTGGCCTTCTCGTGGAACGGCACCACCGTCGACGTCCTGAGCATCGACCAGGCGCCCGTCACCACGGCCAACATGCGCTGGATGTACCATAGCTACGTGCTGACGGCCACATCGAGCAGCACCCCCATCACGTTCACGAGCACCACGCCGTACACAAGCTGCGGCCCGGAGCTCGGGGGCATCGAGGTCACGAGCACCGGTTCCCCCTACGGCCCCATCCAGTGGAACTGAGCCGCCTCGATCGAGTAGGCGGGGGCGACTGACCCC
Source organism: Bacillota bacterium (assembly GCA_021797925.1). Classification (GTDB taxonomy): domain Bacteria; phylum Bacillota; class Sulfobacillia; order JAJZYS01; family JAJZYS01; genus JAJZYS01. Next base: position 5 of record JAJZYS010000175.1, on the reverse strand, counting down.
AGCCT
>JAJZYS010000174.1 GCA_021797925.1 Bacillota bacterium | reverse complement strand
GGTACGAGCGTACCGCGGGCCCCCCAAGCGTGATCCGCCCGTGATCAGTGGGTGACGACGACGAACTGGGCCACCGCGGGGGAACCTGTGGCCCACACCACCACCGCGTCGGCGGTGCTGAGGCTCGAGAAGGACACGGTCTGACCCGAGGCCACCGAGAAGAAGACGGTGTCGGGGCTCACGTAGTAGGTCTTCCCGCCCGCGGTGAAGCTCGACGTGCCGGTGGGGACGAAGGGCACGCCGTAGTAGGTGGTCCCGTTCTGGGTGAACGAGCCCGCGGTGCTGCTCGAGGCGGACGTGGCGTAAGCGCTGGGGGTCTGGTAGCTGGGCGCCGCGCTGAGGGTGGTGCCCGAGGCCTCCACGGTCGCCACCGAGGGCGTCGACGGCACGAAGGCGCTGTCGGTGGTGGTCAGGCTCACCGTGGTGCCGCCGGGCTCGATGCCGGTGATGGTGTCCACCGTGGCGCCGTTCTGCAGGGTGGCGCTCAGGCGCGTGAGGAGGACCTCCTGGTTCTGCGTGGTCTGCGTGGCGCTGGTGACCACCAGGAGGTCCACCTGCGCGCTCTGGGTGGAACTCACGTACGCCATGCCCGAGGCGTTCTGCCCGATCTGCGCCATGGAGCTCGTGCTGTCGCCCGAGCTCGTGGCGAGGACCACCGGGGCGTCAAGGGCGAGGACGAAGGTCTCCTGGCTGCCCCCGGACACGTCGGCCGTGAAGGTGCCGTTGCTCTGGGGGGTGATGTTGGTCAGGTCCACCGGGGTGGGGCTGGCCCCCTGGGGAGCGGCGGTCTGGAGCGAGACCACCTGCTGGCTCTGGTTGAGGTGGACCTCCACGAAGGTGTTGGGGGAGGGAACCGACACGTTGGATCCCGGCGCGATGGCGAAGGTGTGGGTGTGACCGCCCAGGCTGAAGATGGTGAGCTCGCCGCCATAGCCGGTGGTGGAGACCACGAGCCCTTCGTTGAGGCTGGCCTGGCTCAGCTTGATGAGCGCCACGTTGTGGTCGGGGCCCAGGATGACGGTCACCGGGAAGCCCACCACGCCGTTGATGCCGCTGGAGAGGGTGGAGAACTGTCCGCCGTTGTCCACCATGGCGCTCGAACTCAGGCCGTACTTCACCCCATTGACGGTCACCGATCCCTGGGCGCCGAGGGAGACCGAGGAGAGCGTGCCGGTGATGCCGGTGGAGGTGGCGCTGACGGCGTGCACGGTGTCAAGGGCCTGGTTCTGGCTGTTGTAGTCCCGGGCCACCGTGACCACGTCGCCCACGGCGAGAGAACTCGCGGTCGCGGGCTGGCCGTTGAGGGTGACGGTGGCGCTCGGATCCAGGGTGAGGGTGGTCGTGTCGTCCAGGGTGAGGGTGGTGCTGTAGCCCGATGTCCCCACGGCCGTGATGACGCCGGTGCTTCCCGATGTGCCCTGGGCGGTGAGGGAGACGACGCTCCCGGAGCCGTCGGTGACCACCTGCACCGTGCTGCCGTCGAGCTGGCTCGCGCTGTCGAGGTTGAGGGGCTGCCCGTTGACGAGCACCATGGGGGTGAAGCTGACGTAGGTGACCTGGCCGTTGACCCGCACCGGCGTGCCCTGGCCGCCGGAGGAGCTCGTGCTCGACGCGGTGGTGGAGGCGGCCCAGGTCAGGTTCTGGGCGGCGCCGCTCGCGGGGGTCAGGGTGAAGCCCGAGGCGCTGGCGGCGGAGACCGTACCCGTGAGCACGTGCGAGGACGGCGTCACGTCCTTGACGAGGAGCAGCTGCCCCTCGCGGTCGGTGGCGTAGCTCACCTGCTGCCCCAGCAGGGCGGAGAGGCTCTGTACGCCCAGCACCTTGGCACCGGACGCGAAGTCGAGGGTCTGGCCGTTGACGGTGATGCGGTTGGTGCCCACCGCCGTGACCACGTTCGCGTCCGAGGTCGGGGTCTGGCTGAAGGTGGCCCCGGCATAGACCAGACTGTCGCCCAGCGCCTGGTGGAGGAGGGTCTGGCCGGAGGGGGTCACGGTGGCCGTGCTTCCCGTGCCCGAGACCACGCCCACCCGGGTGCGCAGCGCGTTCCAGAGCAGGCCCGCCGCCTCGGCCCGGTCGATGGGGGCGCTGACGTTGCTGACGCTCACGCCGTTGATGAGCCCCAGCGAGGCGGCCTCCTCGACGTCGCCGGTGGGGTAGCTCTTGGCGGGCACCGCCGCGGCGTAGCCCAGGGCCCGCACCAGGATCGTCAGGGCCTGGGCGTACGTGACGTCGGCGTCCGGGGCGAAGACGCCGCTCCCCTCGCCCTTGATGAGCTGCTTGGCGTAGGCGATGGCGATGTAGCCCGTGTACCACTTGCCGGCGGGGACGTCCTTGAAGACGGTCGACTGGGCCGAGAGAAGCTTGGCCGCGGAGCCGAAGCCCACGGCGATGTCCACCAGCTTGGCGAACTGGGCCCGGGTCAGGTTGCCCGAAGGATCGAACGTGGTGGGCGTCATCCCGTCGACGAGGCCCAGGGCCGTGAGCGCCTGGATGGCGCCGGCGTCGGGGGTCTGGGCGTTGACGTCGCTGAAGGTGGTGAACATGGTGGACGTGGTCGAGGTGGTCGTGGAACCGGTGGTGCTCGTGGTCTGCGCCGACGCCAGGGAGGGCGCCAGGAGCATGGCGGCGAGCATGGCGCCGGCCACGATGCGGAACGTGCTCCTCAACATCGCTTCCTCCTTTGTCGGCCACCGGGTCCGGGGTCGTCGGCCGATGAGGAGGAACGACACCGCCGGGAAGGTCCACCGGATGGATCGTCAGGAAAGGGGATGGTTCCAACCGGCGCCCGTGATCGGGAATCTGGCGGTGCCGCCCCGCCTCATCGGCCGGGACTTCGGGCCTGGCGGCGGGCTCTTTGGCCACGGCCTGGCGCATGCGCGCCCCCGGCTGAAGGGTCCCGGAGCGGCGGGCCATGCGCCCCCATCCAACAACCTGGAACCTTACCATGAGTTGCTTCGACGGCCAAGCGGCGAGTTGCGTCACCAACGGTCATGAGCCGCCGTATCGGGGAGGTAAGCCCGCGCGAGAGCCGCCATGGCCCTGAGAGCGGCCTGGACGGCGGCTCGGCCGCGGGAGGCCGGGGCCGGGCGGCCCCGGCGGTGGAACGAGCAGGAACCGGGTGGACGCGGGCGGAAACGACAGGGCAACCTGGTCCGGCGAGAGGCCGTGGATGGGAGCGTCGCTCATGCCGCTCAAGCGAGCCGTGCTGGTGTTCGGGTTTGCCCTGCTCATGGCGCTCGCGGCCGCGACCGCGTGGTGGATCGCCCGGGATTCGCGCCCGGTGGCGGAGCGGAACATCTCGACCCTGTGCCTGCGCCCGGGCGGCCGCCGCACGCGCGTGGCCCAGGGCCCGCTCCTCTACGTGCGGGGCCCGCGCTCCGCCCCTGTCCCCGGGGGCGGAGCGCGGGCCAACCGGGTCTGGTCCGCGGGGACGGTGCGCACGTTTGCCGTGGAGGTGAAAAACCGCTGCGGGGGGGCGCGGGGCCCCGGGGCGTGGCTTTTTGCGGTGCGCGCCACCACGATCCGGAGCAGCCCCCTGGCCCGAGACATCGAGGTAGAGGTGCTCGCCCCCGATCCCCGTCGCCCGGGACACCTCGTGGGGGTGGCGCGGGGGCCGCTGACCCGGTTTCTGGCCCGGCCGGTCCCCCTGGCGCTTCCCGGCCGGGGCGGGCCCCTCCCCATCGCCCCCGGCCAGACGGAGCGCCTTTACCTGCGCGTGCGGATGACGGCCACCGGTCATGGGGCCGGGGCCAGCGAGGTGGCGGACTTCGCGGTGATGAGCCTCCCCCGGTGAGGATGGTGGGCCTCAGGGGAGGATGGGGGGCGCGGCGGGGGCCGGGGCCTTCGCGCGCCAGGCGGAGAGGCGCAGCCGGAGGCGATGGGTGAGGGTGAGGGCGGCGGGGACGGCGAGGAGCATGGGGGCGGAACCGATGAGGCCGCCGATGAGGACGATGGCCATGGGGGCGCGGTCGGAGGCGCCGCTGCCCAGGTGCAGGGCCAGCGGGGTCATGGCGGCGACCATGGTGGCGGTGGTCATGAGGAAGGGTCGCACGCGCTGGCGGCAGGCGGTGGTGACGGCCTCCTCGAAGGGGAGGCCGGAGCGCTCCAGGGCGCGGGAGCGGTCGACGAGGACGATGGCGTGCTTGCTCGCGAGGCCCAGGAGCATGATGAGGGCGATCCAGGAGAAGATGTTGAGGGTCTGTCCCGTGACCCAGAGCGCCCCGAGGGCGCCGGCGGCGGCGAAGGGGAGGGCGAGGAAGACGACGACGGGGTCGGCGAGGGATTCGTAGAGCGCGGCGAGGAGCATGAAGACCAGGATCAGCGCGAGTCCCAGGGCGCCCTGGAGGGGTTTGAGCGCCCGGTCCTGCTGGCGCAGCAGGCCGTTGAGGACCCAGGAGGTGCCGGCGGGCATGCCCATGCGGGTGAGCGCGCGCCGGGCCTCGCGGCCGATGGTGCCCAGGGGGATGGAGGAGGTGTTGGCGGTGAGGGTGACCTCGAGCTGGCGGTCGTACTCGCGGACGACGGTGGGGGTGGAGCCGGTGGCCAAGGTGGCCACCTCGCCCAGGGTGGCCGGGCCCAGGGGGGTGGCGGCGACGGGCAGGGCGGCGAGGGCCGCGGGGTCGAGGCTCGAGGCGCCCTGGACCTGGATGACGATGGGGACGGGCGGGACGCCGTTGGCGCTCTCGAGGTCGGAGGCGTTGACGCCGGCCAGGGCCAGGTGCAGGGCCTGCCCCACGCTGCGGGTGCTCAGGCCCAGTCGGGCGAGGAGCTGGCGATGGGGGGTGACCGAGAGGACGGGGACGGCGTTCTGGGCGGTGGAGGTGACGTGGGTGACGCCGGGGATGGCGCGCAGGGTCCGCTCCACCCGGGAGGAGAGGGCGACCAGGGTGGCGAGGGAGGGGCCGCGGAGCACCACCGAGAGCCCCGGGGCGCCGCCGCCGCCCACGAGGGGGTTGGGCTGGCTGAGCTGGATCTTCATCCCGGGGATGGAGCGGGCGAGGCGGTCGACGCCGGACTCCACGGTGGTGATGGGCACCGCCTGGCCGCGGGGGTTCAGGTCCACGGTGAGCCGGCCGATGTTCGAGGAGGAGACCGACCCGCCCCCGAAGCCGACGGTGGAGAGGACCAGGGCGACCCAGGGGAGCCGGCGGATCCCCTGGGCGAGGCGCTCGATGGCCAGATCGGTCTGGGCGACGGCGGTGCCGGTGGGCATCTGGACGGTGACGTAGAAGACGCCGGTGTTCTGGGGCGGGGTGTAGGTGCTGGGGATCTGGTTGGTGGCGACGATCCACGCGCACAGCGCCGCCGTCGCGAGGCTGGCCGCGAGGGCGGCGTGGGGGCGGCGGACGAGGCGGCGCGCGGCGCGGGCGGCGAATCCCGCCAGCCCCGCGACGAGGGCGTCGACGGCGCGGGCCAGGCGGCCGGGGGTGGCGGCGCGAACGAGCCAGCGGGCGGCGAGCATGGGGGTGAGGGAG
>JAJZYS010000173.1 GCA_021797925.1 Bacillota bacterium | reverse complement strand
GCCAGCGCCGCCGTCCAGCGGCGCCGGCGCGGGGCCCCCTGTTCCCGCCTGCGGTCCCGGCGGCTCGTGTACGCGTTCATCAGGTGCAGTATTGGGCATCGCGAGCCACAATTATGACGCCGGCCGCGCCGGGCGGGTCCCCGGCGCGGCCGGCGATCTCTCAGTCCTTGACATGAGCACCCGGGGCCCAACGCTCTTCCACAAGCCCGAGGGCGAAGGCGTCCCCAAGGCCGCATCACATGATCTTTCTGCCGCCGTCCCCGGGGGACCGAAACCCAGGTTGACGACTCGGACAACCTCAGACTTGCCAGGCGTCCAGATCAGATCTGGCCGGGCAATCGGGTCATGGTCAAGCCGGAGAAGCGCCTGTGCGCCGATCCGGATCCCATCCTGCTGCGACCCGATTTGGTACGGGTCACGTGATCACCGCAGCGGCACGCGTGACCCGCCGCCGACGGCTCAGTGAGCATCGCTTGCATCCGCGACCGCAACGGCCAGACGGTCGTCGACGAGCCAGCACCTGGAGGATTTTCGTGCGCTGGGCAGTTCGGCCTGCAGCTCCCCAGCTGACCGTCTCGCCCCGACGACCTGGCGGCCGTCCTGGTTCAGGTAAAGGAAGCAGCTGTCCGGGTGTCCGACATCTGGTTTACGTTCAGGGCACGGCCGGCGGAAGCAGAGCGCTGAAGACTTTCGGCGCCTGAAGGATCTTTCCACTTTGTTGCACGACCACCTCACGGCTGAAGCCGAGGCGCCCCCGCCTGGCCGCATTTTCGAGACATGCCGAGGCATAAGGCTTGGGACCTTCGGCGAAACGGACAGCTGCAGTATCGACCAGCCGCCGAAGGTGATTGCCCCAGAGGACCCGACAGGCCGTTTCGCGAACCCACAGGGGGAGGACGATAGAGCGCGTCTGCCCGGTTGGGTAGCACCGTATGTGGTGTTGTGGCATGATTGAGGAGGCGGCCTGTGCGCATGGGCCAGTGGAAGAAACTGGTCGCCAAGATGCGCGCCAGTCCGCATAAGATCCGATTCGATGAGGTGTTGGCCCTCGCCAAGCACCTTGGTTTCACATGGACGGTGGAGGGGTCTCACTACTCTTTTTCCCATCCATCGCATCCTTACGCGATTCAAGTGGTGCGGCCACATGGGGGGACGTCTACAGTGCGGCCGACGTATATCCGTAACCTGATACGAGAACTGGAACGGGCCCAACTCCTGCCTTCTGAAGACGAATGAACGGAGGTGCCAATCGTGCCCGGTGATGGACTTCGTTATCCCGTCCTGCTGGAACGGCTGGAGTATGACGGAGTTGTGGAGTACTCCGCCACGGTGCCTGACCTCCCCGGGTGCAGCGCCGCAGGGGATTCTCCGGAGGAAGCCGTGGCGAGCGTGCAGGAAGCCATCCAGCGGTGGCTTGCCGATGCGAGACAGCGAGGGCTTCCGATTCCAGAGCCGCGCCGGCACAGTGGCCGTTTCACGGTGCGCGTGCCGTCCTGGCTGCACGCCGAGCTGGAGACGCTGGCCGAGTTGGAGAACGTCAGTCTCAACCAGTACGTGTCGTCGATACTTGCCGAGCACGTCGGCATGCGGGGGCGTCTGAGCCAATGGCGCCTGCTTGGCGACCTTGCGCGCCAGGCGCCTTTGTGCGCGGTCCCGATGGGGCATTTAAACGCTGCCTTTGGATCTTCTGATCCAGGAGGTTTGGAGAGTTATGTCGCGATGGGGCGGGGCTTCCGGCCCGCTTTCAGAACCTGGGCAAACAGTTCGGGAAAACGCCAATTCGCCTTAATGGAGGGAGTGCGTACCCCTTAAATGGCGGAGCTAGTCACGATCCTGTCGTCCTCACGAGCATACGAGTTTCCCCCGGACCGCATTCGTCTCACTGTGATCGCGTTGCCCAGCGTCGGCACAGCCGTCCAAGAGGCGTTCCAGTTCCAGGTGGCAGGGATGGCCGTGCCGCCCAACACCTTCGGCCCGGTGTCCCCGACGATCCCCCCTGGCGCCGTCTTTCAGCTCGGGGTGCTTGCGGGGGAGGGCGGGCCCCAGCGCCATATTCGTGAGGTATATGTTGAACCGCGGCGGGTCGTGATCTCAGTGGCGGGGCCCTCCCCGGACATCGACCGGGTGTGGATACGGTTGCGCCAAGTGCTGGATCGCTTCGGCGCCGTGGAGGGCGCGCCGATTGTCGGCGATCCGGAACGGGTGCGAGACTTCTCCGATCTGACCGTGCGTCTTGATGTTCCCCCTCAGGCCCTCGTGGCACCTGCCTTGGTCAGCGCCGCCGAGGAGGCAGCGGGCAGGCGCGACGACCAGGAGAAGCGGGTCTTGGTACCGGCGCTGCACGCACTCCTGTGGCCCGAAGAGGCAGAGTACCCCGGTGACTATCCCGCGAACTCCATAGGGCCGCGCAACGTGTGGACGCTCTCTCTGCGCGCCGGATCGGTGGTCGGTGCGAGTCGGGAGTTCTACAGTGCCGCGCCCCTGGACTCGGACGCCCACCTGGCCTACCTGGCGAAAATTGAGATGGCGCTGACGCGGCCGGCCAGTCGCCTCAGGCCAAAAAGGAGTGGCTAAATCGGGCCATTGTGGCCAGAGCTGGTGTGGACATGCCGGAGGTTCAGGCTGCCGGGCGGCCAGGCCCGCGGAGGGGTGAGGCTCAGGCGATCCCGCTTTCGGCGGCCGAGCCTCGCGCTGAACTCATCGACCCGGTGCTCTGGGCGATGGGGCAGACCGAGTGTACATCAAGCGGGACGAGACCTACGGTGCGGTGGATGCGGTGGACGACCGCCCGCACCGCGGCGTCCGGCGCGGGGACAACACGGTATCCTGGCTTCTTCGAGGTGGGCCCGACTCGGCCTGGGAGGGCGCAGGCCATGCCATCCAGGCATGGCATCGTGTCTGGTGTCCTTCCCGCCGAAGGTCGACATCGCGAACGGAGCAACACTGCGCGCAAGCCGCGTTCGCGGCCATTGCGCCGCCGAAGGTAAAGTGCGGCACCTTGAAGGTGTCAGTGTGGCGTTTCACCCGAAGCTTTGGGAATCACGACAAGAACATCGGTGAACTGACTCGTCACCCACGACGTGTTCCCGGGTGACTCGCGTCCGCCCGACACCGGCAGTACACGCGCCGGCAGGGTGCGGATCTTCCTCATGATCACCAACGCAGCGAATCTCCACGGGCCCATTCACCTCCGTCAACGACCACCTCCCGCCGCCACGGGCGCATCGGGCTGCTCTCAAACCTCCAACTTCCCACCCCACTGCGTGATGACGGCTTCGATCTCGTCCCGGGCCCAGCCCGCACCAGAACACACGAGCTTTTCAGTATGGTTGTCTGCGCAAGCCGGGTCCAAGGATGGCGGCACATGTGAGAGGAGCCTCGCGGCGACATCGGAGTCGTGCTCACCGGGCCCTGGGCGCCGTTGCGGTCAACGCGTCCGCCCCTTCGCGAGCGCGGCACGCCCGGACGCCCAGAGTGACCCGAGCGGCCCTCCGCCCGGCCCGGGAGACGATCCTCGAACGAGCACGCCGCAGCGGGCCTGTGTCATTCCCGGCGGGAAGACCGGTCTGCTATAATTGCTCGTCAGCCAGAAAGGAAGGGAACCGCCACGATGTTGCCCACCCCCGGCAAGTTCACCCTGGTCGCCGGCAGCGCGGAGGGGATCACGCGCCTGAACGCGTTCGACAACGCCCTCTTGACCTCCGGGATCGGTAACCTGAACCTCCTTAAGGTGTCGAGCATTCTGCCGCCGGGGGCCGTCGAGGCGGCGACGGTGGACGTGGAACCGGGCTCGCTGGTCCCCACCGCTTACGGGGCCATCGAGAGCGACGTCGAGGGCGAGATCCTGGCGGCGGCGGTGGCGGTGGGTGTGGCGGCCGACGGGGGCAGCGGCGTGATCATGGAATTTTCGGGGCGGTGCAGCGCCCAGGAGGCACTGGAGCAGGTGGAGGAGATGACCCGGGAGGCCTTCCGCCAGCGTGGACGGCAGCTGGCGACGATCCGCTCGCTGGCCACGGAGCACCGCGTGGGCCACATCGGCTGCGCGCTGGCGGCCGTGGCCCTGTGGTACTGACGTGGAGCTGTGGTTCTCGGAGCACCAGACCCCGGACCTCTCGCTGGGGCTCAGGCTGCGCCGGACGCTGCACCGGGAGCACACCCGGTTTCAGGAGCTCTTGGTCGTGGACAGCGAGGCCTTCGGGCGGGTGCTGTGCCTGGACGGGACCATCCAGGTGACCGAGCGGGACGAGTTCTTCTACCACGAGATGCTGGTGCATCTGCCGCTCATGGCGCATCCGGACCCCAGGCGCGTGCTGGTGATCGGGGGCGGGGACGGCGGTTCGCTGCGGGAGATCTGCCGTCACGAGGTGGTCGAGGCCGCGGTCCAGGTGGAGATCGACCCCGCGGTCATGGCCGCGTCCAGGGCGTACCTGCCGACCCTGGCGGTGGGGTTTGACGACCCGCGGGTGGACGTGAGGGTGGCCGACGGCATCGCCTTCGTCCGCGAGCACCGGGAGGCGTTCGACGTCATCATCTGCGACTCCACCGATCCCGTGGGCCCGGCGCAGGGACTCTTCGAGGCGGACTTCTACCGCAGCTGCCGGACGGCCTTGCGCCCCGGCGGCATCCTGGCGGTGCAGTCCGAATCGCCGCTCGTCAACGCGGACGTGGTCCGGCGGGTGGCCCTGGGGATGAACGCGGCGTTCGGCCAGTCCCACCTGGCCCTGGGACCCATGCCCACCTACCCCAGCGGGCTGTGGTCGTACACGCTGGCCACCGCCGCCGGGGATCCCAGGCGCCCGCTTCCCTCGCGCCCGCTGCCCGAGCGCCTGCGCTACTACACCCGCGACATCCACGCCGCCTCCTTCCTGCTTCCGCCCTTCGTGGAGGAGATCCTGGCGCCGGCGACGGAGCCTTGACCGAGGAGATCATCCGGCCCGCCGGCCGGTTCCTCGGGGCCGGCGTAGGCGAGGACGCGGCCCTTCAGATCGCGGGTTTCGGGCTGGACGCGACGTGCTCCTATCGCCCCGGGACCCGGGCGGGGCCCGGGGGCATCCGCGCGGCCTCGGACGGGATCGAGGAGTACGACCCGGTCTTCGACCGCTCCCTGGAGGAGGTCAGCTTCGCCGACCGGGGCGACCTCGTCATCCCGTACGGCAATCCGGCGCGGGCGCTCGAGATCGCGGCGGGATACTACGATGGGGCCGCGGCGTCGGGGCGGTTCGTCCTGACCCTGGGCGGGGAGCATCTGGTGACCCTGGCGCCGGTGCACTCCCTCCTCAGGCGCCTGCCCGACCTCGTGGTGGTGCAGCTGGACGCCCACGCGGACCTCAGGGAATCCTACCTGGGCGAGCGTCTCTCCCACGCCTGCGTCATGCGTCGGATCCTCGACGCGGGCCTCGACCCCGACGGTCTCTTCCAGCTGGGCGTGCGCTCGGGAACCCGCGAGGAGTTCAGGGCCGCCCGCCACCTGGACCCGGAGCCTTCGGCCGCCCGGGACGTGATCGCGGCGGTGGGGCGCCGCCCCGTGTACTTGA
>JAJZYS010000172.1 GCA_021797925.1 Bacillota bacterium | reverse complement strand
AGATTCGAAGCCGGCGTCGGCTGAACTGGAGTTCGAGATCGACGCATCCAGGGGGAAGCGGCCGGCGGGGGTGCCGCCCTTCGGGCGGGGGGTTCCCGACGCGCACTCGCTCATGGCGCCCGACTCGCTGCGGGTGGCCCCGGGCTACGTGCGTGTGGGGGATCAGTTCGCCCGGACATTCGTGGTGGTCGCCTACCCCCGGGAGGTGAACCCCGGCTGGTACACGGCCATCCTGGGGTTCCCCGCGAAGAAGCGGGTCTCCATGGCCATGACGCTGGAGCATCCGAGCGATTCCGTGGCGAGGCTTTCGAGCGACCGTCTGGACCTGGTTTCCTCCGCCTTCGGCGACGCCAAGAAGGGCAAACTCCAGGACCCGATGCAGGAACTGGCCATGCAGGACGCGGACCGGCTCCTGAAGGACATCGCGGCTGGAAGGGACAAGATCGCCATGGTGACCATCGCGGTGACGATCTACGCGCCCACCTACCAGCAGCTCGAGAACCTGAGCTACCAGTTCCAACGGGAATGCCAGCGGGTGCTCCTGGTGGTGAGGTCGTGTTCCCTGGAGCAGGACCTGGGCTACCGGACGACGCTGCCCCTGGCCCTGAACACGGTCAACCGGGACTATCCGGTGCCCTGCGGGGCCCTGGCATCGAGCTTCCCCTTCGACGCGGGGGACATCATCCACCCCTCGGGCAGCTTCTGGGGGTGGAACCGGGCCACGGGCAACGTGGTCATCGTGGACGTGTTCGACACGAGGCACCTGAACGCCGCCCACGTCGTGCTGCTTGGGGCCACGGGGTCCGGGAAGTCCTATACGGGCAAGACATGGGGGACTCAGGAGCTGATCCGGGGTGTGGAGCTGATCATCGTGGACCCCGGCGTGGACGCCGAGTACGAACGGTGGTGCAAGGCCCTCGGAGGGCAGTACGTGCGCCTGAGCCTGGACGCCCAAGACATCATCAACCCGCTGGAGATTCTGGTGCCCGACCGGGAACTCCTGAAGGATCCGGAGGTGGCGTCCCAGCGGCCCGTGGCCCGCAAGGTGGAGTTCGTCAAGACCATGGTGGAGGCCATGGTCAAGAAGGAGGGGGACGCCCTGTCCGCCAAGGAGCGGGCGGTGCTGGACCGGGTGGCGTTCGGGGTGTACGAGGCGAGGGGACTGGTCCGCAAGAAGCCGGACGGCAAGTGGGATGACGGGTGGGGCAACATCGTCGTCTACGAGGAAGGGGAGGGCGGGGCCAGGAGGATCCACCTTGAGGGGCGGGCCAAGCCGATGCCTACGCTCGGGGACCTGCACGCGGCTCTGGAGGCGGACGGAGGCGAGATCGCCCGGGAGATGGCCGAGGCCGTCAGGCCCTTCGTCAGCGGCTCATCGCCACTGTTCAACGGGCAGACCAACGTGGGGCTGAACAACCAACTGGTGGTGCTGGACATCTACGACGCCATATCGGCCGGCGGGGAACTCGCCCCCGTGGTCTTCCTGGTGGTGACGGAGTTCATTCGCCAGAGGCTGCACAGCGTCAGGAAGCGGCGGGTAGTGTTGGTGGACGAGGCGCACAACCTGTTCCGGTTCGAGAGCATGGGCGTCTTCATGCAGAAGCTGTACCGGGAGGCGCGGAAACTGTGGGCGGGCATATGGCTCGCCAGCCAGTCGCTGTCCGACTTCACGGGGCCGGTGACGGGGGCCCGGGCGCAGACCCACCAGCAGTCGGCGGCCGAGAAGGCGGCCGGGGTGTGCCTCCAGCAGGCGCCGACGAAGGCGATCTTCAAGCAGAACTCCCAGGCCGACGTGGAGGACGTGGCGGTGTACTTCCAGCTGTCGGCCAGCGAGGCGGCGCATCTCGCCGGGGTGAGGCGGGGGGAGGGCGTGCTGATCTGCGGCGACGGCAGGACGATCATCCAGGTACCGAAGATAGGCAACGCAAGGGGCGGACTGCACCGGCTGATAACTACCGACCCCGAGGAGGTGGCCCTGATCGAGGCCGAGGAACGTTCGCGGCGCGAGGCGACTGCAGGCTGACGGAGCGGGCGAGGGCCCGCTCCCTTGATTTTTGGGGGAGGAGTGAGGAGTTGGCTGAAAAGAGGCGGGTGTTCGTCGCGGTGTACCCCGCCGAGGCGGCGGCCAAGGTGGGACAGTACATCGCGGGGGAAGCCGGAGATGAGTTTGAGGTCGCCGGGATGGCCGATCTCCTGGACGACCTGCCGGAGAAGCTGGAGGAGGGCAAGCCCGATCTCGTGCTGCTCTACAGAGGACTGCCGGGCGCGGCGGACTTCCGCGAGATGGTCTGGAGGCTTCGGAGGGAGCGTCCGTTGATGCGGATCATCGTGTTGGAGGGAAGCGTGTCGGAGGACGACCCGGCCACCCGGGAGTTCCGGGCCGACATGGTGGCGGCCCACGTCCACGACTGGGTGACGGGGAGTCTGCCGGGCTGTCTCCTGGACCTGATGCGCAAGGGCCGCACCTTTGAGGAGGTGGCCGAGTACGCCAGAGCCAGGCCGGGTTTCGCCATGGAAATTGGGGGAACCGTCAGGGCGGGCGCGACCAGTGAGGGTTCCGTCCGCACCGTGGAGGTGCAGGTGGAGCGGGTTATCAGCCGCCGGCGGCCGAGCCACCTGCTGATCGCGAGCTATTCCCCGGCGGGGGGCGTCGGCAAGTCCACGGCCACGGCCTATCTTGGGGCGTGGATTGCCGCCTCCGGCCTGCCGGTGTGCCTGCTGGAGCTGGACGAGGACAAGCCGGGGCTGTGCCGGTGGTTTGGCGTGCAGCCGCCGCAGCGTGGCCTGGACGACCTGCCGGAGGAGTTGTTTGACGACGGGGATCCGCTGCGGGAGGCCGTGCGAAAGATCACGGTCAGGGCGGGGCGGAACCTGTCCATAGTGCCTACGACGGGCCGGGCGGCGGGGATCAGGATGAGGACCAAGCAGCACGTGTACGCCCTGCTGGACGTGCTGCTGGCGGAGCATGCGGTGGTCATCGCGGACTGCTCGGTGAAGTTCAAGGAGGCGGGCGTGTACTACGCCATACGGCGGGCCGACCACACCTTGCTGCTAGGCAACCAGAACCGGGTGGTGGCGGACGCCCTGGTGCGCCACCTGGCCACCAGCGAGGAGGTGGGCATGCCGCGGTCGCGGTATCAACTGGTTGTCAATGGGTATCTGGAGAAAGTGGGCATGTCCGTGCGGGAAATCGAGGATTTGACGTCCCTGCGGGCCGCCCAGGTGGTGCCGATGGAGCCGGTGGCGTACCAGGCGGCGCTCAACCGCGGCAGGGTGTCCGTGGATGACGACTCACCCTGGGCGAAGCTCGGGCGGCAACTGACGGTGGAAATGGAGGAGGAGTCCGAGGCGGTTCGCCGGCCGGCCAGGGTGGCCGCGGGCGGCGGCCTGCTGGCCCGCATCTTTCGGCGGCGCTGATAGGGAGGAGGGAGAACGTGGCGGCAACGGTGGATCTGGAGGCGGAGCGGGTGCTGGCGCGACGGGAACGGGCGCAGGCTCTGGAGGTGCGCATCGGGACGGGCCCGCTCCCTAGGTCCGAAGCCGGCGACAAGGACAAGGTGGCGGAGGCGCTGGACTGGCTGCGGGTGCGCCTGGCCAAGGAGGAGGACCGGCCGGCCATGGACCGGGCTCAGTACCGGGCCTACGCCCTCGGCCTGCTTGAGGAGGTTCGAGACCAGTACACCCCGGCCGAGCGCGAGCAGGCGGCGGGGGAGATCACTGACCTGCAATACGGTTGGGGCAAGCTGGACTCCCTGATGAGCGACCCGACGGTGACGGAGGTGGCCGTGGACTCGCCGGAGGCGGTGTGCTTCTGGCGGGACGGAGTGATCTGGGACGCCGACGGCCGGGACGGCAGGCCGCTGGTCAGGTTCCGCGACGACGACGAGGTGCTGCGGTGGGTGCTGGGCAAGACCCAGTTCGAAGGAAGGCACTTCGACCGGGTGAACGCGATTCTGAACCTGATGCTGCCGGACGGCACCAGGCTGCAGGCCACGCGGGAGCCCGTGACTCCATGCGTGACCCTGAACCTGCGGAAACCGCCGGCCACGACGCGGCGGTGGACACCGGAGGACTACGCCGCCACCGGGGCGGCCAGTCCGGAACTGCTGGAATTTCTGCTCATGGCCGTGCGCGGCGGTGCGAATGTCTTCGTCCTGGGGCCCACAGGCACGGGGAAGACGGCCCTCATGCGGCTGTTGCAGGAACGCGGCATGCCGCAGGACCTGCGGCTGCTGATCCTGGAGGCGGAACGGGAGCTGCAGCCCGTGCGGCCCCACACGGTGAGCCTCCAGGAGGTGCGGCACGGCTCCCGCCGGGGGCGCGACGAGGCGACGGCCATCAGCATGGACGATCTGGTGGACACCACGCTGCGCAAAAGCCCGTCCCGCGCAAGCATCGGGGAGATCCTGGGGCCGGCCGAGGCTTCGGCGGCGTTTCGCATCGTGAACAACGGCCATGACGGCATTCTAACCAGCATGCACGCCCGCTCCCCGGAGGCCGCGGTGGACCTGTTGATCGCCTACGTGTCGGGCGGCATCTGGCGCGGCCTGCCGGCGGATCGCATCGAGCGGTTGATCCACTCGTCCCTGGACCTGTTCGTGTTCCTGCGCCGGCTGCCGGGGGAGACGCCCGGCACCCGGCAGATTCGGATCACTGAGGTCTACGAGGTGCTCCCGCTGCCGCGGGACGGGAGGGGCGAGCCCTTCCGGCTGGTGTGGAAGTGGGTCGGCCGTCTGAAGAGGCACGTGTATCTGTCCCACGTCTCGCCGGAGAAACTGGAGCGCTGGCAGCAGGAGGGTGCCGAGATCCCGGACATGTTTGGCGTCAAGGAGCTGGAGGCGCACATCACGCGCCGGCTGGCGGAATGGGGGGTGGACGATGCTGGGGTTGATCGCGGCGGTGGCCGCCGCGGTGGCGGCGTGGCTGCTGCTGGCGCCGGGAGGAAGCGGCGCCCCGAAAAGGCGTCCTGAGAAGAGGGAGCCCATGCTGACCGCCAAGCGGGCGCGGTTTCTGCGCGCGTGCGAGGCGCTGCGGATGCCGGCGTGGCGGTTCAACGTCCTGTGCGCGGTGGGCGCCCTGGGCGGGCTGGTTGCGGGATGGTACTTGGCGTCGGGAGACGTTCTCGCCGCCCTGGGCTTCGCCGGGGCGGGCTGGTATGCCACGGGTTACCTGATGGAGCGGGCGGCGTCGGAGACGCTGGCCCGGGTGCAAGGCCAACTGGGGGTGTTCATCAGCGTGTTCGCCGACCGGCGCAGCCGTGGCGCCACGATGGAGGACGCGCTCCTGGCCTGCGCCGCGACGGCCACGGAGGAGCCCCTGGCGGGCCAGGTGGCGCTGGCCGTGCGCGAGCTGCGCTACCACCGGGCCTTCCGGGACGTGGTGCGGGATCTCGGGGCCAGGATCAAGCGACCGATAGCGGCCCTGTGGGCGGACATCGCGGCCGAGGGGCGTGAGGGCGGCAACCCGGTCCGGGCACTTAAGCTCCTGGATTATCTGGTTCACGAGGACGAGCTGGTGACGGAGGAGTTGAGGGGCGCGATCAGCGGCTACATGAGCA
>JAJZYS010000011.1 GCA_021797925.1 Bacillota bacterium | reverse complement strand
CCATGAGGATCATGAGCGCCCCAGCGTAGAGCGACACGTAGCGCGTGCCCACCCGGGTCACCCCCAGGGCGCTGAGGTTCTGCGCGTAGGCGGTCATGGGCGTGGACCCGAGGATGCCCGAGACGAAGGATCCGAGCCCGTTGGCGAAGAGCCCCCGGGCGATGCGGTCGCTGGTGGGCGCAACGCCCACCAGCTCGCACGTGGCCGCGACGTAACCCAGGGCCTCGATGCCCGCGACGACGAAGAGCACCAGGATCACCGCGACGTCCACGCCGGTGGGCAGCGCCAGCCCGAAGGGCAGCACCCGCGGCAGCCCGATCCACGCGGCGGAGACCACCGGCGCGAAGTCGACCATGCGCATGGGGATGGCCACGAGGTAGGCGACCACGATGCCGAGCAGGATCGAGACGGAGCCGGCGAAGCCCTTGAGGTAGAAGCTCATCGCCACGATGAGGATGACCGTCAGGACCCCCAGGATGAAGGCGTCGGCGGTCCCGTAGAAGCGCCCGCCCTGCCCGAGCATCAGCCCGGCGCCCACGGGGATGAGATACACGCCGATGAGGGTGATGACCGTGCCCACCACCAGCGGTGGGAAGAAGCGCCGGACCTTGAAGAAGAACTGGCCGAGGATCGCGACCATGAGGCCCCCCGCCGCGACCAGTGTGGCCAGCGCGCCCATCCCCGCCTGCAGGGCGATCGCCCCCAGGGGCGGGATGAAGAAGAGCTCGGCCCCCTGGACGATGGGCAGGCGCGCGCCGACGCGCCCGAGTCCCTGGCCCTGGAGCATGGTGGCGATGCCCGCCGCCACCATGGTGGCCGACACCAGGATCACGGTGTCGTGGGCCGGAAGGTGGACGATGCCCGAGAGGATCACCGGGGCGAGGGACGTGGGCGCGAGCATGAGGAGCAGATGCTGGACGCCGTAGAGCACGCCCTGGACCGGTCCGGGATTGTCCTCGAGCCGGTAAAGAAGCTGGTCAGCCGCAGGTTCCGTCGCCGTGCCAGCCTGGGTCAACATGTGCGCACGAAATCCCCGCGCCCTCCCGTGTCCGGGTCCTCGTTCCCTTGAGCCGCGGACTGCGCTCTGGACCCCCTGGGCACCGCCGGAGAACGCCGGGGATCCGGGTCGAGAAGCCTCCTGCCCCTCCTCAGGAGCGCCTGGGAGGCGCCCTGGCGAACCGGGCCGGCCCTTCTCGGGTACCTGCAGAAACCTGTGCATTGGGCCAGTTCCATGGGGTTAGCATAACGCGCCGCGACGGATTGATCCAGCATTCCGGGGCCAGGGCCGCCGCGAGTCACCCCATGACGGAGCTGAGCGCCAGGGGCAGGGCGGGATACCGGAAGGCGAAGCCCAGCGCCAGCGCCCGGGCGGGCACGGCCCTCTGCCCGCCCACAAGCAGCGCGTCCGCCATCTCCCCCAGCGCCAGCCGCAGCGCCACGGCGGGCACCCTGATCCGCGCGGGCCGGTGGAGCACGCGTCCCAGCTCGCGGCTGAAGGCCGCGCTGGTCTCGGGCTGAGGGGCCGTGGCGTTGACCGGGCCCGACACCGCGTCGTTCCCGATGATCCAGCGGACCATCTCCACCCAGTCCGCCCGGTGGATCCACGAGATCCACTGGCGACCCGAACCCACCGGGCCGCCCAGGAAGAACCGGAACGGCCGGGCCATGCGGGGCAGCGCGCCGCCGTCAGGCGCCAGCACGAGTCCCGTGCGCACCAGGACCACCCGGGCGCCCAGCTCCTCGGCGCGCCGGGCCTCGGCCTCCCACGCGACGCACACCTCGCTCAGGAAGTCGTGCCCGGGGCCGTCGGCTTCGGTGAGCTCCTCGTCCCCCCGCGGGCCGTAGTAGCCCACGGCGGACCCGCTCACCAGCACCCGGGGCCGGGGGGAGGCCTGCGCCAGTGCGTCCACCACGAGGCGGGTGCTCTCGATGCGGCTGGCGCGGATGCGCTCCTTCCGCTCCGGGGTCCACCGCCCCGCGGCGATGGACGCGCCCGCAAGGTGCACGACCGCGTCGGCCTCCGCCAGGGCGTCGCGCCACGCTGCGTCGCCCTCTCCCCGGGCCCCGGCAGGGGAGCCCGCCGGCCAGGGGAGGGCCTGGACCCCGGCCCCGAGGCCCGCCGCCGCCTGCGGCCGGCGGGTGGCGACCACGACCCCATGCCCGTCGGCCGCCAGCGCCGCCACGAGAGCCCGGCCCACGAGCCCCGTCCCCCCGGTCACCACCACCCTCAGCCGCCTCGCCCCCTCTGCTCCGCCCCTTCCCCGTGCGCCCCGGCTTCTCCTGCCCGGCATCCGCCGGGCGCAGGGGATGGCGGCCCGGGGCCGAACCCGTGGGCGGGGGCCGGCGCTGGCCGCGCGCCCTCTCATCCCCGCAAGGGAATTCCGGTCCGAAAGGGGCGAGCGCCTGGTCATGGCCGGGTCACGATGCGGTGGCCGCTGAACCGGGCTGAGCCGTGATTCGCTGCGAACACCGGCCATCGGCGCTCGACCTTGTCGCCGATAACGGGCCTGTGGCCGTCGGCCTCGAGGTGGAGCTGTGGACCACGGGCGGCCCCGTGACCGCCCGCTCGCCGGGGGCCCGGCCCCTCCCGGGCCCGGAGGCGGGCTTCGAGCTCGCGGGCGGGGACGACCGCTGGCCGCTCCTGGCGCGCGCCCGCCTGAGGATCCACGATTGCCCCGGCGCGGCGGACGTCGTCGCGGGCGACGTCGAGGTGGACATGGACCTGCCCACCCGCCCGTGGGTCCCCATGCCCACGGCCCCCCTGGGGGAGGACCCTTCCGTCCGGCTGCACGTGGCCGAGCTGCCCGGGATGGGAGCGGCCCTGGGTTGGGCGATGGCCGACGACTGGTGGCTCAAGCCGCTGTGGACGTCCCACCCGCCCCAGCTGCCCCGGTGGACCCAGGGTCTTCTGTTCCGGCGCCCCGGGGGCTACGGCTGCCTCCTGCCTCTCCCCGGCGGGCCCTTCCGCTCGCACCTGTCCACCGACGCCCGCGGGCTCGGGATCGACGTGAGCCTCATGGACCCGGGCCACCGGTCCCTGGCGGGCACCGCCTTCGTCCTCGGGGTGGGCGCGGACCCCTTCGAGCTCGTCACCCGCACGGTCACCGCCGGCCTGGGGCAGACCGGCGGCCGGCCTCGGACCGAGAAGCCCTTCCCCGAGCCGTTGGAGTACCTGGGCTTTTGCACGTGGGAGGCCCTGCGCGAATCCATGAGCCAGGAGCAGCTTTTGGCCAAGGCCCGCGAGTTCAGCGGCCTCGGGCTGGCGGTGCGCTGGTTCCTGGTCGACGACGGCTGGCAAACGCTCGACGACCATGATCGGCTGCTGGACTTTCAGGCCGATCCCGCCAAGTTCCCCGAGGGTCTCGCCGGGCTTGTCCGCCGGCTCCGCGCGGCGGGGATCCCGTGGGTCGGGGTCTGGCACGCCCTCACCGGGCACTGGCCCGGCGTCGCCCCCGACGGCCCCGCCGCTCGGGCGGCCCCGCACGGGCTCATGACGGCCCGCGACGGCGTCGTCCTCCCCAGCCCAGACGCCTCCCGCGGCTTCGAGTTCTGGTACGCGTGGCACCGGTGGCTCCGCGCCCAGGGGGTGGACTTCGTCAAGGTGGACAACCAGGGCGCCCTGCGTCGGCACACCCGCGGGGCCCTCCCCATCGGGACCGCCGGCGCCGGGGCCCAGGCCGCCCTGGAGGCCTCCGCCGCCCTGTGCTTTCAGTCCCGCGTCATCCACTGCATGTCCATGGCCCAGGAGTCCACGTGGCACCACCAGGTCACCAACGTGATGCGCACCAGCGGCGATTACACGCCTGACCCGCTCGCGGCCGGCGAGCACGTCGTGGACAACGCCTTCAACGCCGTCCTGGCGGGAAACTTCGCGTGGTGCGATCACGACATGTTCGTCACGGGCACCGCGGCCACACGGGTTCACGCCGTGCTCCGGGCCCTGAGCGCAGGCCCGGTGTACGTGAGCGACGCCCCGGGCGAGACCCTGGCCCGGGACGTCTTGCCGCTGATTCTCGCCGACGGCCGGATCCTGCGCGCCGACGCGCCGGGCCGGCCCGTGGCGGACGCGCTGTTCGCGGACCCGCGCACCGCGGCGCGTCCCCTGCTGGTGGAGGCCCCGGCCGGTCTCGCCCGGTACGTGGGCGCCTTCTACGTGGGACCGGAGCGCGGGGTGCTCGCGGGCGAGCTCGCGGTCCCACGCGCCCCCGCCGGCCGCTGGGCCGTCCGGGAGCACTTCAGCGGCGAGGCGCGGATCCTCTCGGACCAAGAGCGCTGGCCCTTCATCCTGGCGCCGGGCGAGGTGAAGCTCTTCGCCCAGGTTCCGGTCGAGGACGCGCTGGCGGTGCTCGGCGCCGCCGACCGGTACCTGGGCGTGAAGGCGGTAACGCTGCAGCGCTCAGGCCGCCTGGCCCGCGTCGATTTCGTCGGCCCCGTGCCGCTCCTCCTCTGGGCCGAGCGCCCGCGCCGGCTGACGGTGGACGGCAGGCGAAATCCCCTCCCCGCGCCCGGATGGATCCGGATCCAGGTGGCGGGGCCGGGCGGCCACCGGGTCGAGCTCGAGCTCACCGGCGGCCGAAGAGGTTCAGCAGGATCGTCCCGATCACGCTGACGGCCAGCATCAGCCCCAGAGGGATGAACACCCGCACCGGGCCGCTGCGCCAGGTCAGGGTCCCCGGCAGCCGCCCGGCCACCGACACCACGAGCCCGACCACGACGAGCAGGATGCCCATGGCGATGAGGCTGCGTCCCACCATCGTCGCCCGACCTCCCTTCGGCGATTCATTCTACCGGCCGCGGCCGGAGGCAAAAAGGCCCCGGTTCCCCGTCCGCGACGAGAGCGCAAGTAAAAATGCTTGACACCTTCGACCCAGCTGCGTATACTCGGTTCCAGAGAAGGTTGCCGGTGGTGGTGCGGGCCGTCCGGGCAGATCACAGCCGGTGAACGTGCGATGGCGGTGGGCCGAGGCCCAGCGTGGATTCCGTGCCGACCGGGGCGACCTGCTCAACATTCCCACAAATAGAGGAGGCGTGTCTCGATGGCTCTGATTCCCATGGTGGATCCCCTGCGCGACCTGGCGCTGCTCAGGCGCTCGATGGACCAGCTGTTCGACGACACCCTGACCCGTACCGAGCCCTCCCGGCTCGGCTTCCCGGTGGATCTCTTCGAGACCCGCGACGCCATCGTCGTGCGGGCCTACCTGCCGGGGGTGAAGACCGACGACGTGCGCGTGCAGCTGACGGCCGGTCAGCTCGTCATCAGCGCGCAGCGCCGCGAGGCCTCCCTGCCGGAGGACGCCGTGCTGGTCCGCATGGAGATGCCCACGGGCGAGTTCGTGCGCAGCTTCGACCTGAACGTGCCGGTGGACGCCGATGACGTTGCGGCGTCGTTCACCGACGGGGTCCTCGAGGTCCGGGTGGCCAAGGCGGAATCGGTCCGGCCGCGGATGATCCCGGTGACCACGGCGCAGGCGGCGCTGGGAGACACGAGGGGCCGCGCGGCCAAGGCGCAGGCGTGAGCGTGTCCCCTGTCGCCGAGGCTATTCCCGGGTGACGGCCCGGGGCCGTCACCCGGATCCCACATCCGATCCAGGGAGGTGTGACCCATGGCACAGCGTACTGGTGCGCTCCCGCTGCGCGACGCTCACGCGCTCACCGGTACCTGGGACCGCCTGCTGGACCCGTGGCTCGAACTCGGCGGCCTGACGCGGGCAGCGTTCCCCGTGGACGTGTACGAAACCCGTGATGCCATCGTGACCCGGGCATACCTGCCCCAGGTGCAGCCCGAAGACGTGCAGGTGCAGCTGACGGCGAGCCAGCTCGTGATCCGGGCGCGGCGGCGCGAGCACCCGGTGCCCGCCGAGGCCGTGGTGGTGCGCCGCGAGCTTGCGGCCGGCGACATGGTGCGCACGTTCGATCTCAACGTCCCCGTGAACGCCGCGGCGGTCCGCGCGGACCTGACCGACGGCGTGCTGGAGGTGGTGGTCCCCAAGGCCGAGTCCATCCGGCCGCGCACCATCCCGGTCACCGGCCCGAAGACCGCCGCCGGGTCGGGCCCGGCGCGCTCGCGGGCCACTTGATCCGCGCCCCGGCGCGGGGTCCTCCCCGCCCCGGGGCCTTTTCATCGACCGCGTCCTCGCCGCCCCACGGCCCCGCCGTGGGGCGGCGCGCTGTCCCCGGGTGCGCGGCCAGGAGGACGCGTCAGGGCCTGAACTCCGCCAACGCCTCCACCACCCGGGCGAGATCGGACTCGTTGGTGAAGCCGTGGACCGAAAGGCGCAGCGCCGCGCCCCGGGCGCTGGCGACGACGCCCCGCTCGCGCAGCCGGCGCTCGGCGGCGACGGCGTCCCCGAGGAGCACGGGCACCATGGGGCCGCGGGGATCGGCCTCGGGGGCGACGCGATGCCCCGCCGCGATGAGCTCGGCGCGCAGGGACCGGGCCATGGCCTCGACCTGGGGGTAGACGACGTCCAGGGAGTCGAGGAGCAGCGCCAGCCCGGCGCGGGCGGCGTAGACCGGCAGCACCGGCGGCGTGTCGCACTCGACGACCTCCGCGGTCACCTCGTCGGGAAGCGGGGCCGTGGCGTAGGGATCGTCCTGGCGGGCCGCCTCGAGCCGGGCGGAGCCGGCCTGAAGGAGCGCGTGGCTCACATAGAGGAACGCCACCCCCGGAAGCCCCAGGAGGTACTTGCTGCATCCCGCCGCCATGGCGTCGATGCCGAGATCCCGCACGTTCACGTCCACGGCCCCCAGGCCCTGGTCGCCGTCGACGAAGAGGTAGGCCCCGGCCTCGTGGGCCATGCGCGCCACGCGCCCGAGGTCCGGGCGGTGGCCGCAGTCGTAGGCCACGAGCGGGGCGCTCACCAGCGCGGTCCGCTCGTCGACGCACGCGGCCCACGCCTCGATCCGCGGCGGGGCCGTCACCGTGCGCAGGCCCGCGGCCGCGAGGGACCGCTGGGTCTGGGGGAAGTCGAGGGCGCTGGTCACCAGCGCGTCGCGGCCCCCGCCGGCGAGGAGCCGGCCCAGCGCCATGCACGCGGCGCCCGTGGTGTGAAAGATGGCGATCTCCGTCGCCTCGGCGCCGATGAGCCGGGCGATGAGCACCTTGAGATAGAGGACCTCGGGGGCGAACTCCCCCCACGGGGCGCCGTCCTCGTCGCACCGGCGCAGGTAATGCTCCACGGCGGCCCGCACCTCGATGGACACCGGGGCGAGGGAGCACGAGCCCAGGTGCGCCAGGGAATACGGGTCGTCAAGACTGGGAAAGTGCTCTCGGAAGGGGCGCACGCGCACCCGTCCCCACTCCTTTCGTGGTCAGGGCCTCTTCGCCCCGGGAGCACGGGATTCGGCACCGGCACCGGGAAGTTCCTGCCAGGGAGAGGGCTGGCAGCGGGAACACAGGTGCGTGCCCCGACCCGCCACCTTGATCTTGACGATGCTCTCGCCGCAGAGCCGGCAGCTCTGACCGGTCCGGCCGTACACCATGAGGTGCGGCCCGTGGCCCCCGGGCTGCCCCTCCCCGTCGGCGTAGGACCGCAGCGTCGTCCCGCGGTGCGCCACGGCCTCGCGCATCACGTCCTCGACGGCCCTCGCCAGCCGCTCGATCGGGTCGGCGCCGAGCCGGCCGGCCTCGGTGGCCGGGTGGATCCGCGCCGCGAACAGCGCCTCGTCGGCGTAGATGTTCCCGACCCCCGCCACCACCGCCTGGTCGAGCAGCAGGGCCTTGATCGGGGCCCGGCGGCCGGCGAAGCGCCGCCGCCACAGGGCGGCGTCGACGCCCTCGGCGATGGGATCGGCCCCGAGGCGCTCGAGCCCTCGGGGTCCGGCCTCCTCCGGGCCGAGGAGCCACAGGCCCCCCAGGGTGCGCGCGTCCACCATCCGCAGCTCGCTGCCGTCGTCCAGGCCCAGCACCACCCGGGTGTGCTCCGCCGCGGCCTCAGGTCGCGCCGCCCACACCAGCTGCCCGGACATCATGAGGTGCACCACGAGGCGGCCTCGCTCCCCGAGGTCCAGCACCAGGTACTTGCCGCGGCGCAGCACGCCGTGGACGCGGCCGCCCGCGAGGCCCGCCCGGAAGTCCTCCGGGTCGGGGCGGCGGATGATCCGGGGCAGGAGGACGCGCACCGACCGGATGCCCCGTCCGGTCAGGTGAGGCTCCAGGGTGCGCCGGACCGTCTCCACCTCGGGGCCTTCGGGCATCAGGCGCCCACCGGTTCCACCGCGTACCAGGTGGGGCCCGCCCGGACCTCCACCTCCAGCGGGACCTTCAGCGCCACCGCCCCGGCCATGGCCTGCTCGACGATCTCCCGCATGTCGCCCACCTCCTCGGGGGGGCACTCGAAGATCAGCTCGTCGTGCACCTGCAGGAGCATTCGGTCCTCCCAGCCCCGCGCCTCCAGGGCCTCGAACGCCTGGACCATGGCCACCTTGATGATGTCCGCGGCGGAGCCCTGGATGGGGGTGTTCATGGCCGTGCGCTCGGCGAAGGCGCGCACCTGGCGGTTTTGCGACCTGAGGTCGGGCAGGTAGCGGCGACGGCCCAGCAGCGTGGTGACGAAGCCCCGCTCGCGCGCCGTCGCCACCTGCTCGTCGAGGTACGCGCGCACCCGGGGGTAGCGCTCGAAGTACTCCTGGATGAAACGGGCGCCCTCGGCGCGCGGCACTCCCAGCTCCCGGGCGAGGCGGTAGTCGGAGATCCCGTAGATGACGCCGAAGTTGATGGCCTTGGCCGCGCGGCGCATCTCCCCGGTCACCGCGGCCACCGGCACGCCGTGCACGGCGGCCGCGGTGCGGGTGTGGATGTCCTCCCCGTCGCGGAAGTTCGCGATGAGCGCCTCGTCTCCCGACAGGTGGGCCAGGACCCGCAGCTCGATCTGGCTGTAGTCCGCGGTCAGAAACAGCCGGCCCGCGGTGGGCGGGACGAACACCTCGCGGATGCGCCGGCCGTACTCCAGCCGGACCGGGATGTTCTGCAGGTTGGGATCCTGGGAAGAGAGCCGGCCGGTCGCCGCCACCGTCTGGTTGAAGGTGGTGTGCAGCCTGCCGTCCCGCTCGTCGAGCATGCTCCCCAGCACATCGAGATACGTGGACTTCAGCTTCTGCAGCTGCCGGTGCTCCAGGATGCGCTGCACGATGAGATGCTCGGGCGCCAGCTCCTCGAGCACGCTCTGGTCGGTGGAGAAGCCGGTCTTGGTCTTCTTCACGGGCTTGAGCCCCATGCTCCCGAACAGCACGTCCGCCAGCTGGCGGGTCGAGTTGATGTTGAAGGGCTGCCCGGCGAGATCGTGGATCTCCTCGGCCAGGCGCGCGAGCGCCTGGTCGGTCTCCGCCCGCAGTTCTTCGAGGCGCTGCAGGTCGAGGCCGATGCCGTTGCGCTCCATGACCGTGAGCACGCGCACCAGGGGCAGCTCCACCTCCTCGAGGAGCCGCTCCAGCCCGTCTTCGCGGATCCTGGGCAGGAGCGCCTCCCCCAGCCGGGCGACCGCGGCCGCCTGCCCCGCGGCGTCGGCGGGCGCGGGCGTCCCCAGGGCGGACTCGCACAGATTGTTCAGCGCGTAGCTGCTCTGACCCGGACTGAGCAGGTACGCGGCCAGCGCGCTGTCGAAGGCCACCCGCGGCGGGCGGCCCACCGGGTAGAGCGGCCGCAGGAGCGCCTTCACGTCATGGCCGGCCACCGGGTGCTCGTCCACGAGCTGGCGCGCCGCGTCCTCGCTCGCGACGGTCCGAGCGCCGCCCTCCGCCCACACGGCCCAGCCCGCCGCGTCGCGGGCCAGCACCACCGTGGCCCCCGAGCCCAGGGCCCCGTCCCCGGGGGGCACGGGGGGCGCGGACGCCACCGCCGGCGCCACCGGTGCAAGCCGCTTCAGCAAAGAGCGCAGCTCCAGCCGCTCCAGGGCGCGGTACGCCTGGGGCCCGGGCTCCGCCAGCCTCAGCCGCTCCAGCGGGACCTCCACCGGGGCGTCGCGGCGGATGGTCGCGAGCTCTTTGCACAGCCGCGCGTCGTCCGCATGCTGGGTCAGCAGCTGGGCGACGCGGGGGGTGGGCGCGACGCGGGCCGGGTCCGCGAGCACCGCCTCGAGGCTCCCCGCCGCGGCCAAGAGGCGCGCCGCCAGCTTGGGACCGATGCCCTTGACCCCCGTCAGGTTGTCCGAGCTGTCGCCCGCCAGCCCCTTGTAGTCGGGGATCTGCTGCGCGCGGACCCCCAGCATCGCCTCGACGTCGGCGGGGCCGAGCCTCGCCAGCTCCTGCAGCGGCGTGCCGCTGCGGGTCAGGAGCACCTGGGTGGCGTCGTCGACCAGCTGCAAAAGGTCGCGATCGCCCGTGAGGATCAGGGTGGTCATCCCCGCTTCCTCGGCGCGCCTGGCCAGGGTGCCGATGACGTCGTCGGCCTCGAAGCCCGGAACGGACACGACGGGCCAGCCCAGGGCGTCGAGGGTCGCCGCCAGCACCGGCAGCTGCCGGCGCAGGGACGGGTCGCCCTCGGGGCGCTGGGCCTTGTACTCGGCGTAAAGCTCGTGGCGAAACGTGGGTTCCGATCGGTCGAAGGCCACCGCCAGGTGGGTCGGCGCCTCCTCGTCGAGGAGGCGGAACATCACGGTGAGAAAGCCGTGGATCGCGCCGGTGGGTTCGCCGGAGGAGGTCGTGAACGGGGGAAGGGCGTGGAAGGCCCGGTTGGCCAGCGAGTGTCCGTCCACCAGCAAAAGCTTCCCGATCTCGGCGCGCCTCCATCCACACTGGTGCCGGAGGTGGGACTCGAACCCACACGAGGGTTGACCTCACCGCATTTTGAGTGCGGCGCGACTGCCAGTTCCGCCACTCCGGCCACGTCCCGAGGCTACCACAGCCACCGCCGGGACCGCAAGGCCGCGAGCAGGATCCGCCGCAAGCGCGCCGAAGAATTTTCCAGACATCTGCACGCGGCAAAGGACGGGGATCACGCTGAGCGACAAGGACATGCCCGCCGACCGGCCCCGGGACGAATCCGGGCGCGCGTACCACATCGGCCTGAGGGAGGGCGACATCCCGGACGTCGTGCTCATGCCCGGCGACCCGGACCGGGTCAACCGCATCGTGGAAAGCTGGGATGCGGGGGAGATCATCGGCCAGCACCGGGAGTACCGGGCGGCCCGGGGACGCGTGGGCACCTCGGAGCTGGGGGCCCTCTCCCACGGGATCGGCGCGGGCTCCACCGCCATCGCGGTGGAGGAGCTGGCGGAGATCGGGGTCCGGCGCTTCCTAAGGGTGGGCAGCTCCGGCTCGATCCAGCCGGACGTGGACACCGGCGACCTGGTCATCGCCGTGGGCGCCGTGCGCATGGAGGGGGTGTCGGACCAGTACGTGCCCGACGGCTATCCCGCGGTGGCCGACCCGCGCATGGTCCACGCCCTAATCGCCGCGTGCCAGGAGCTGGGATACCCGTTCCACGTGGGCATCACCGCCTCCAGCGCCTCGTTCCACCTGGGCCAGGGCCGTCCCGGCTACGGCGGCTACTTCCCCTCCCGGGCCCGCCACCTCGTGGACGACCTGCGCCAGGCACGGGTCATCAACTTCGACATGGAGACGGCCACCGTCTTCACGCTGGCCTCGGCCTTCGGCCTGGTGGCCGGATCCATCTGCGCGGTGTACGCCAATCGCTCCACCAACCGCTTCAGCCAGGACGGGATGGAACGCTGCATCGCCGCCGCCAACCGCGCCGTGGTGATCTACGACGCGTGGGAGCGCGAGCGTCGCGAGCGGGGGCTGAGCTACTTCATCCCCCATCCGTGACGCCCGCCGACGGGGTCGTCGTCGTCCGCGGACTCAAAAAGCGTTACGGCGCGCTGACCGCCGTGGACGACGTGAGCTTCGCGATCCCCGAGGGCCAGGTGTTCGGACTGCTCGGGCCCAACGGCGCCGGCAAGACCTCGACCCTCGAGATGATCGAGGGCCTCAGGGTCCCCGACGCCGGGGAGATCTTCGTCCAGGGCATCGACGCCCGGCGCCACCCCGCCAAGATCAAGGCGATCATCGGGGTGCAGCTGCAGAACTCGTCGTACTTCGACCTGCTCACGGTCCGCGAGACCCTCGGGCTCTTCGGCAGCCTCTTCCCGGTCCACCTCCCGGAGCACGCGCTCATCCCCCGCTTCGAGCTCGCCGAGAAGGCCGACACGCGCGTCAAGGACCTCTCCGGCGGCCAGCGCCAGCGGCTCTCCGTGGCGCTGGCGCTGGTCAACGATCCCCGGGTGGTCTTCCTCGACGAGCCGTCGGCGGGGCTCGACCCCCAGGCCCGCAGGATCCTGTGGGAGACCATCGCGTCCTTCCGGGAGGAGGGGCGCACGGTGGTGCTGACCACCCACTACATGGACGAGGCCGAGTTCCTCTCGGACGACCTGGTGATCATGGACCACGGCCGCATCATCGCCCACGGCACTCCGCGGGAGCTCGTGCGCAGGTACCTGCCCGGCGCGGTGATCGAGCTGGACCGCCCCGCCGGCCAGCGCATCGGGGATCTCAAGCTCGAGGCCCTGCGCCGGGCGGAGGAGCGCGAGAACCTCTGGACGCTCGAATCCGACCGGCTGGAGGACACGCTCGTGGACCTCGTCCAGTGGTCCCGGGAGCGCTCGGTTCCCCTGGAGGGCCTGCGCACCCGCGGGGCGACGCTGGAGGACGTCTTCCTGGAGCTGACCGGCCGGAGCCTGCGGGAGGACAACGGCGAAGCGCGCCCCAGCGAAGGGAGGGAGCGGCGTGGGTGACCCGCCCGGCCCCGCGACCAGCCGGACCCGGCATCTGACCGCCTTTCTCCGCCTCACCCGGGCCCTGACCCTCACCTTCGTCCGAAATCGCCAGGGGGTCTTCTGGAGCTTCTTCTTTCCCGTTCTCCTCATGGTGGTCTTCGGCTTTCTCGGGGGCCAGGGCGCCTTTCACGTGGACATCGCCCTCGCCGGACCCCCCGGCCCTGTCCACCGGCTCATCCGCGAGGACCTGGGGCACGTGCCCATCTTCACCATCCACCCGGTCAAGAGCGTGGCCCAGGGCCTGGGCCAGGTGGTGCACGGCACCGCGGACGTGGCCATGATCGTGCCCCCGCCCACGGCCCCTCAGGTGCTCAAGGTGTACTACAACAGCTCCAGCTACATCGGCGCCCAGGAGAGCCTCTCCGCGGTCCGCTTCGCCGTGGCCGAGCTGAACGTGGCCATGAGCGGCCGGCCCCCGGCGCTTGGCATCGTGACCCGGCCCGTGGCCGGGCGCGACGTGAACTACCTGGCGTTCCTGGTCCCGGGGATCCTGGCGCTCATGGCCATGCAGAACTCCCTCTTCGGCCTGGCCACCACGGTGGTGCGCTGGAAGGAGCGGGGGGTCCTCAGGCGGTTCTTCGCCACCCCGCTGCCCCCGTCGACGCTGCTCTCCGCGCTGGTGGTGAACCAGCTGGTGATCGGGCTCGTCACCCTGGCCATCGTGCTCTTCATCGGCACGGTGATCCTTCACGCCCAGGTGCTCGTGCCCGTCTTCCCGCTCCTGGTGACGCTGGTGCTGGGCATCGCCGCC
Organism: Bacillota bacterium; assembly: GCA_021797925.1. Lineage (GTDB taxonomy): Bacteria > Bacillota > Sulfobacillia > JAJZYS01 > JAJZYS01 > JAJZYS01. The sequence continues at coordinate 14,361 of JAJZYS010000011.1, read as the reverse complement.
TTTCAGGCCCTCTCCTTCATGATCGCCGGGTTCGCCCGGACCACCGAGGCGGTGATCCCCATGGTGAACCTGGTCTCGTTTCCCATGATGTTCCTCAGCGGCATCTGGTTCCCGGTGTCGTCCCTGCCCGCCGGGGTGGCCGCAGTGGTGAAGCTCTTCCCCCTCACCTTCCTCACGAGCGCCACCCGGGCGCTCATGAGCACCACGCCCCGCTTCACCGCGGCGATCCGGGGCGACCTCGTGGGCCTTGCGGTCTGGCTCATCGTCACCTCGGCCGTCGCGGTGCGCACCTGGCGCTGGGAGTGACCCGCCTGCGCCCCGCGGGGCACGGACCGCCCCCGGCTCACCCCACACCATCGGCCCATCGCCTCGGGAGGTTCATCGTGAAGCACTTCGTGCGCGCCGTCGCGTCGACCCTCGCCGCCGTCGTGTGCCTCGCCGTCGGCTGCCCCGTGGCGCTGGCCTCGGGCCAGACCAGCACCGCCACGCCCATCGGCACCCTGCGCCTTGAGATCCCTGCCGGCTGGGTCGAGGTCCACCGCACCGGGACCACCCTCGCCTACCGGGTCAAGCCCCACAGCACCGCGACCATCGTGATGGACCGGGGCACCGTGGCGTCGACGCTCGCCAGCCTGCTCAGCCAGAGCGAGCCCCGGGGCGCGCGGCGCAGCCGGCTGCTCTCCCACAGCACCCACGCCAGCGGCCTCTCGGTGGCCGAGCGGGCGTGGAAGATCAGCCCGCGGCGGGGCCAGGCCTTCTACCTCTTTCTGATCGCGCTTTCCAAGTCGGGCCACCGGACGGTGGTGCTCCTCACCTTCCGCACCCCGGCCGCGGACCTGACGGCCAGCGAGCCGGCGTTTCTGAGCTGGATCCAGAGCCTGTCGGTGCTGCCCCGCTTTCAGGGGACGCCCTGGTCCGCGCCCGACCTCGGGATCTCCCTGCTCCTGCCCACCGGCTGGGAAGCGTTCGGCGTGCCCGGCAAGGTCGTCGCCGCTCCCTCGGCGGCGGCGCTCTTCGACCACCGCGTCGAGATCCTGGCGCTGTCCGCCGACATCTCGCCCCAGGCGGCCCTCGCCGGACCGCTGGCGTCCGCCGTCGCGCCCCTGGGGGCCATGGTCGCTCCGGGGCCGATCACGAGCTCGGGGCACGGGTGGGTGCGGACGTTCAAGATCCAGGGGGGGACCCTGCTCTCCGGCTGGGCGGTCGCGGCCACCGTCGGGGGCAGGACGCTGCTGGGCGTCCTCGTGGAGCCCCCGGGCACCCTGGCCGCGGTGGCGGCCGCCGACAGGAAGATCCTCGCTCACGTGACGGTCACGGCCCCCCGGGGTCCGCAGCCGTATCGGGAGTTTCTCGCCCGCTCGGGGGCGTTCACCGCCCAGGTGCCCGCGCGCAGCGGCCTCCTGCAGGGGGTGTCGATGACCCGCGCCCCGGGGGTCTTCCCCACCATCGGCCTGTACGCCCAGGATAGGACCCAGGGGCTGGTGCTCCTCGAGGGCGGCCCGGCGGTGTACGACGCGACCGGGGTCCGCGCCGACCTCCCTCCCGCCCAGCGGGCCGCGGCGCTCCCGTACCTTCCCGGCGCCCAGGCGCTGCTCTCGCCCATCCTGGCGACGGGGTGGGGCGCCACCGGGCATCCGCTCGAGGGGGTGCACGTCGTCGTCCAGGGCCCGGTGCAAGCCGAGCATCCGGCGCCCGGCGTCGTGGTGGAGCGCTCCCGGATCCTCTTCACGGCGGTGGCCCACGGAGTTCCCGTCCACGGCCTCGCCAGCGGCGAGACCGTCCGCATGACCACGGGCCAGCGGGTGGGCGGACACCGTTTGTGGATGTGGCGCGTGGTGCGGCTCGCCGCCGTCATCGTGCCCCAAAGCGCCCACGTCCTGCCGACGGTGGGACCGCTCGAGACGTTCGCGGCGGGGTTCGCGCCGACCGCGAGCTTTCTCGGCGGGGTGCGGTCCCGGGGCATGACCCTCGCCAAGCGCCTCGGGCGGGTCACGCTGGAACTCATGGGGCGGGCAGCGGCCCCTCCCGTGGGCTTCGACGGGATCCCCGGCAAGCGCAGCCCGGCGTTCCCGGTGCACTGGAAGTGACCATCCGCCCGATGGCGGGGACGCCTCGCCCGAGCGCGGTCGGGCGAGGGGGGATTGTAGCGTATAGCCATCGTGCGGACGGCTCAAGCCAGTTCAGGACAGTTGATTTCCAAACGTCCGTTCGTTAAAAACCAGCGGATTTCGAGCGAGCCTGTCCCCGCGGCTGGCTCACCACAGGCCTGAGTCGCGGCCCGGGCGGGGAGCTTCGCCCCGGGCCGCGACGCCCGCTTGCGCCGGGCGCGCTCACCGCAACGCGATCTACACCCCGCGGTACACCGGGGTCACGAGGTCACGGTACCTGGGGTCGCGCGCCCTGCAGGCGTCGAAGTAGACCTTCTGCAGCTTGGCCGCGACCGGCCCCATCGTCCCGGTGCCCACGGGCCGTCCGTCGATCTCCACCACCGGGGCCACCTGCACACCGGTCCCGCAGAGGAACACCTCGTCCGCGACGTAGAGCTCCGTGCGGTCCACCGCCCGCTCCACGGTGGGAATCCCGAGGTCCTTGAGCATCCGCGTCACGATCGAGCGGGTGATGCCCTCCAGGATGTCGTGGCTGACTCCCGGGGTCGACGCCACCCCGTCGCGGACCAGGAAGAGATTCGACGACGATCCCTCGGACACGTGGCCGTCGTCGGTGAGCAGGATGGCGTCGTCGAAGCCCGCCTGCAGGGCGTCGTCGACCGCCAGGGCGGCGTTGAGGTAGCTGCCGGTGAGCTTGGAACGGGCCGGGATGGCGTTGTCCGCGGTGCGCCGCCAGCCGGAGATCTGGACGGAGAGGCCCTTGGTGGAGATGTAGTCGCCCATCGGGGTCGCGTAGACGGCAAGCTCGTCGCGCAGGCCCGTGAGCCCCACCTTGATCACCACCGAGGCCTTGTACGCCACGGGCCGGACGTACGTGTCCTCGCGGAAGCCGCTGCGGCGCAACACCTCCAGGATGATCGCCTCGATGTCCCGCGCGCTCTTGCCGAGCTGCATCTTCAGCAGCCTCGAGGAGCGCAGCAGGCGCTGGGCGTGGGCTTCGAGCGCCAGGACGTAGAGTTCGTCGTCCTCGGGCGAGTAGTACGCCCGCACGCCTTCGAAGCAGCCGGTGCCGTACTGGAGCGCATGGGTGCCGATGCTGACCTTGGCCTCGGCGATGGGGACGTAGTGTCCCTCGAAATAGCAGATGCTGTCAGCGACCTCTTTGTACGAGGCGGCCTTGGATTCCCGTACCTGAGCGATCGGAAACGACTCCTTCGCGGACCGTTTCCTCTTCATTCGGGACAGGCGAACGATCCCCTTCAAGCAGGGCCGCGATGACCGCGCCGGTGCCGTCCTCGTGGTGCGGCGGGCAGATCCAGTCGGCCACGGCCCGCACCCCCGGCTGGGCGTCCCCCATGGCGACGCCGACGCCCGCCCATTCCACCATGCGGCGGTCGTTGCCGGCGTCGCCGCAGCAGAGCACCTCCCGGCGGGCGATGCCGAGCCGCCGCGACAGCCACTTGATCGCCGTGGCCTTGTCCACCCCGGCGGGCCCGATCTCCAGGTACTCGGGATGCTGGACCACCTCGACCGCGGCGGCGAGCGGCCCGAGCGGCGGGACGGGAAGGTTCTCCCCCAGCGGCATGATCTTCATGGCCGGCGGCAGGATGGCCGGCAGCGGGCGGGGTAGGACCCCGCGGACGCGGTTGGCCGCCTCGAGCGCCTCCCCCTCCCCGTCGCTGAAGTAGCCCTGCGGCGACATGAGATAGAACGGCGTCCCCCGCTCCCGCAGCCAGGCGACGATGGCCGCCACGGCGGGCTCGGCGATGACCTCGTGATGCAGGAGCCTGCCGTCGGGCATCCCGATCCAGGCGCCGTTGACCGCGATGAGGTACCCCGCCCCGAGCTCCTGGGCGATGGCCCGCGAGGCCTCCGGGGCCCGGCCCGTGGCCACGGCGAGGACGATCCCCGCGTCGGCGAGCCGCGGGGCCAGGAGCCCCGTGCGGGGCCCTGGCCGGTGATCCGGTCCCAGCAGCGTCTCGTCAAGGTCGAAGCACGCCAGCCTCACCGGCGTGAGATCGGGCGTCACGCGACATCCACCTTTCCCACGGTGGCCTCGCCCCGGGCGAAGCGGTCGATGTCCTCCGCGATCTCCACGGCGCAGCGCCACTGGGCCTCGACGGTGGACGCCCCGAGGTGGGGCGTGAGCACCACCTGCTCCAGCTGCGCCAGGCGGCCCAGCTGAGGCGGCTCGGGGTCGAACACGTCGAGCCCCGCCCCGCCGAGCTGACCGCTCTCAAGGGCGGCGAGCACCGCGTCGAGGCGCACAAGTCCTCCCCGGGCCACGTTGAGAAGCAGCGCCCCCCGCTTCATCCGGGCGATGGCGTCGGCGTCGATGATGCCCCGGGTCTCGGGGGTGAGGGCGGTGTGCAGCGAGAGGACGTCCGCTCGCTCCAGCAGCGTCTCGAAGGGCACCCGCTCCACCCGGGGGTCCGGGGCGGCCACGGGATCGGTGGCGATGACCTGCATGCCGAAGGCCAGCGCCCGGGTGGCCACCTCCCGGCCCACGCGGCCGTAACCGAAGAGCCCCAGGGTCTTGCCGTGAATCTCCGTGCCCTCGAAGTGGCTGCGCTGCCACCGTCCCGCCCGCAGGCTCGCGTCGGCGGGGACGATGCGGCGCACCAGCGCCAGCAGCAGCCCCAGCGTGTGCTCGGCCGCCGAGATGGAATTGCCGCCGGGGACGTTGAGCACCACGATTCCCCGCTCCGCGGCGGCCTTGAGGTCGATCGTGTCCACGCCCGCCCCGGCCCGGCCGATGACCTTCAGGGCCGGCGCGGCGGCGATGAGGTCGCGGGTGACGCGGGTGGCGCTGCGGACCACGATGCCCTCGACCCCCGACAGGTCGGCGGGCAGGCCGCCCTTGGCCACGTCCACGATGTGCCCGCGCTGGCGCAGGCGCTCCACGCCCTCGGCGTGAATGGGGTCAGCGACGAGGATCCTCATCGGACCGCCACCTCCTCCAGCACGGTCTCGGCGGCGGCCACGGCGTGGCCGGCGTGCTCGCGGCCCATCGTGACCTCCATGGCCGCGAGCGTCCCCAGCATGTCCACGGGGTTGACAAACCCCACGTGGCCGATGCGGATGATGCGGCCGGCGAGCTTGCCCTGCCCGCCCGCGATGGTGACCCCGAGGCCTCGAAGCCGCGTGCGGAATTCGTCCGCGCCTTCGAGGTACGCGGCGGTGACGGTCGGCGAGTAGGCGTCCGGGTCGGCCACGAGCTTGAGGCCCAAGGCCTCGAGGCCGCGGCGGGCCATGGCCCCGAGGCGCTCGTGGCGTGCGTAGCTGGCCTCGAGCCCCGCCCCCAGGATGAGCTTGAGGCTCGCCCGCAGGCCGTAGAAGAGGGAGACCGCCGGCGTGTACGGGAGGTTGGTCGTGTTGTCGGGCTTGAGGTAGCCGCGCAGGTCGAAGTATCCCCGGGGTCCCTTCACCGCCCGCATGGTGGCGACGGCACGCTCCGAGAGCGCCAGGACCGCCAGGCCCGGCGGCGTCATGAGCGCCTTCTGCGACCCGGCGACCACGCAGTCGATCCCCCACTCGTCCATGCGCAGCGGGGTGGCCGCCAGCGCGGACACCGCGTCGACCAGGATCAGGGCCGGGTGATCCCCCCGGGCCCGGGCCATCGCCTCAAGGGGCAGCAGCACGCCCGTGGAGGTCTCGTTGTGGGTGAGCAGGATCACGCGGATGCGGTGCTCGCGATCCGCGGCGAGCCGCTCGGCCAGCTCCTCGGGCCGGGGGTAGCTGCCCCACTCGCTGGCGAGGGTCTCCACCTGCGCGCCGAACACGCGCGCCAGGTTGGCCCAGCGGTCGCCGAAGCTGCCCATCGTCACGGAGAGAACCGTCTGGCCGGGCTCCACGAGGTTCTGGATCGCCGCCTCGAGCCCACCCGTACCGGCGGCGGGCAGCACGAAAATGCGCCCCGCCGTCGTGTCGAAGACTTGGCGCAGGCCTGCCTGCACCTCTTCCTCCACGGCTCGGAACGGGGCGCTGCGGTGGTTCACCATGGGAAGGGTCAGCGCTGCGCGAACCTCGGGCGGGAGCGGGGTCGGACCGGGTACCATCAGCAAGTCGTCCACAACCACACCTCCTGGATGAATCCCTTCATCCAGGGACGGGCGGGAACCCGCGGTGCCACCCTGGTTGACGGCTTGCGCCGCCCGCTCGAATCCGGGGTATCCGTACCCCTGCCGCCCGGGTTTCCCCGGGATGCTCCGGAGTGGAAGGGCAGTTGGCGGTACCGGCTCGCACCTGCCGCCGGCTCTCTGAAACCGCGGATCTACCCTGTCTCCATCATGGCATGTGCTTGTGAATCAGTGTACAGGAGCGAGGAAGTCCTGGCAACGGGTCTTTTCGTACGCATCGATGAGATCCGACGCGTGAAGCGTCCGCCCGATCTCGTCCAGGCCCCGGATCAACGCGTCCTTGCGAAACTCGTCGATTTCGAAGGGAATGGGCTCGCCCGCCCCCCGGATCACCTGGGCGGGCAGGTCCACCTCGAGGGTCAGCGGCTCGGGACCCGAGGCCCGGACGAAGAGGTCGTCCAGGGTCGCCTCGGGGAGCACCACCGGCAGGATGCCGTTCTGGAAGCAGTTGTTGTAGAAGATGTCGGCGAAGGACGGGGCCACGAGCACCCGGAACCCGTAGTCGAGCAGCGCCCACGGCGCGTGCTCGCGGGAGGATCCGCAGCCGAAGTTGCGCCGCGCCAGGAGGATCGTCGCCTCCCGGTAGCGGGGCTCGTTGAGGGGAAACTCCCGCTCGCGCCCGTCGGGCTCGAAGCGCCAGTCGTAGAAGAGGAACTGGCCGAAACCTGTGCGCTGGATGCGCTTGAGGAACTGCTTGGGGATGATCTGGTCGGTGTCCACGTCCGCTCGGTCCAGGGGGAACACCCGCCCCCGGTGCACGGTGAGGGGCGTCATGCGGACATCCCCCGCGCCGGCAGGTCCGACAGCTCCCACTGGCGCACGTCGACAAAGTGCCCGGCGATGGCGGCGGCCGCGGCCATGAGCGGCGAGACCAGGTGCGTGCGGCCGCCGCGGCCCTGGCGACCCTCGAAGTTGCGGTTGGAGGTGGAGGCGCAGCGCTCCCCCGGGCGGAGGATGTCGGGGTTCATGCCCAGGCACATGCTGCAGCCCGCGTGGCGCCACTCGAACCCGGCCTGGGTGAAGATCTCGTCGAGGCCCTCCGCCTCGGCGGCGCGGCGCACCAGCTCGGAGCCGGGGACCACCATGGCCCGCACGTGCGGGGCCACCCGGCGGCCGCGCACGGCCCGGGCCGCGAGCCTCAGGTCCTCCAGGCGGGCGTTGGTGCACGAGCCGATGAACACCCGGTCCAGAGGGATCGCCTCCAGGGGGGTGCCGGGCTCGAGCCCCATGTACGCGAGCGCCCGCTCCATGGCCAGGCGCTCCTCGGGCGCGCGGGCGGAGCTCGGGTCGGGGACGCGGCCGGTCACCGGGCCCACCATGCCCGGGTGGGTGCCCCAGGTCACCTGGGGGGCCAGATCCTCGATGCGGATGACCTCCACCCGGTCGTAGACCGCCCCGGGATCCGAAGGCAGGCGGCTCCACGCGGCCACGGCCCGGTCGAAGTCCTTGCCCTTGGGGGCAAAGGGCCGGCCGTGGACGTAGCGGAAGGTGGTCTCGTCGGGCGCCACCATCCCCGCCCGGGCCCCCATCTCGATGGACATGTTGCAGACGGTCATCCGCTCCTCCATCGACAGCGCCCGGATCGCCTCGCCCGTGTACTCGACCACCGTCCCCTGGGCGCCGGAGACCGTGAGGCGCCCGATGACGCCGAGGATGATGTCCTTGGCCGTCACCCCCTGGGGCCGCTTTCCCTCGATCCGGACCTCGAAGCTCTGCGGCCTGGACTGGCGCAGGCACTGCGTCGCCAGCACGTGCTCCACCTCGCTGGTCCCGATGCCGAACGCCAGCGCCCCGAAGGCGCCATGGGTGGAGGTGTGGCTGTCCCCGCAGACGATGGTCATCCCCGGCTGGGTGAGGCCCTGCTCGGGCCCCACCACGTGGACGATCCCCCGCTCGGGGCTTTTCATGTCGAGCAGCCGGATCCCGAACTCCCGGCAGTTCGCCTCCAGGGCCTCGAGCTGCTCGCGGGCGATGGGGTCGCGGACCACGGGCACGGGGTCGGTGGGCACGTTGTGGTCCTCGGTGGCGAAGGTCCGCTCGGGGCGGCGGACCCGCCGCCCCGCCGCCCGCATGCCCTCGAAGGCCTGGGGGCTTGTCACCTCGTGCACCAGGTGCAGGTCGATGTAGATGAGGTCGGGCTCGCCCGGGGAGCGGGCGACGACGTGGTCCTCCCAGATCTTGTCGAGCATCGTCTTAGCCATGCTTCACGCCTTCCCGGGGACCCGTGATCATCTCGTGGGCGGAGGTGCCCGCCGGGATCATGGGGTAGACCGCCTCGAACTTGGGGATGGGGATGTGCACCAGCACGGGCCCCCGGGTCGCGTGGGCGTCGCGCAGGGCCGCCCTGAGTTCTCGGGCGTCGCGGGGAGCGTGTCCGGGAATGCCGTACGCCTGGGCGAGGAGCCGGAAGTCGGGCACATGGGGCGAGAGGTCCACGCCGGAGTAGCGCTCCTGGTAGAAGAGGGTCTGCCACTGGCGCACCATGCCCAGGCCCCGGTTGTCGAGGATGAGCACCCGGACCGGGAGGTTCTCCTCCCGCAGGGTCGCGAGCTCGTATCCGGTCATGACGAATCCCCCGTCGCCGCTCACCAGCCAGATCTCGTCGTCGGGCGCGCCCACCTGGGCCCCCACGGCGGCGGGCAGACCGTAGCCCATGGTCCCGAGGCCCCCCGAGGAGAGGAAGGTGCGGGGACGGGTGATGGGCAGGTGCAACGCCGCCCACATCTGGTGCTGCCCCACGTCGGTCACGATCCGGTACGGCTCCTCCAGCACGTCGCGGATGGCCGCGAAGGCCTCGTCCACGGGGATCCCCTCGTCGGGGCCCACCGGCGGGGAGGGCGGCGGCAGCGTGGGCGCCTCGGTCCAGCCGTGCCCCGACCGGTGCCCGGCGAGCTCGGCGGCGAGCGCCCGGACCGCTTCACGGGCGTCGGCGTGCACAGGGAAGTCCACCCGGCAGACCTTGCCGATCTGCGCGGCGTCGATGTCGATGTGGGCGATGCGGGCCCGGGGGGCGAACCGGTTCACGTTGCCCGTGACCCGGTCGTCGAAGCGGGCCCCGATCCCCACCAGGAGATCCGCCTCGAGGGTGGCGCGGTTCGAGGCCACGGTGCCGTGCATGCCCACCATGCCCAGGTACCCGGGGAATCCCCACGGGATGACCCCAAGCCCCAGGAGCGTCGCGGTGCTGGCGGCGTCGAGGCCGCCCACCAGTGCGCGCACGTCGTCCGCGGCGTCAGAGGCCCCGGCGCCCACCAGGAAGAGCGGCCGCTCGGCCTGGCGGATGGCGTCGGCCAGCGCCCGGATCTCCCCGGGGTCCGGGGCGACGGGCACCGGCGCCGCCGGGGCGAGGGGCAGGGCGTCCTCCTCCACCTTGGCGGCCAGGACGTCCTTGGGAAAGTCCAGGAGCACCGGGCCGGGCCGGTCGGAGACGGCCAGCCGGAACGCCTCCGCCACGTGGGGACGGATGTCCTCCACCCGCCGGATCTGCAGGCACGCCTTGGTCACCGGCACGGCGATGGAGAGGGTGTCCGCCTCCTGGAAGGCGTCGGTTCCCAGCGCCGCGGTCCCCACCTGACCGGTGAGGGCGAGCACCGGAATCGAATCCATGGAAGCGTTGAGCAGGCCCGTCACCAGGTTCGTGGCGCCCGGTCCCGAAGTGCTCAGGCACACGCCCACCTTGCCGGTGACGCGCGCGTAGCCGTCGGCGGCGTGAGCGGCCGCCTGCTCGTGCCGGCAGAGGATGTGCCGGATCGATGTGTCCAAAAGCGCGTCGTAGAGCGCCAGGGTGGCTCCGCCGGGATAACCGAAGATCACTTCCACTCCTGCGGCCTCGAGCGCCCGCACCAGGAGCGCCGCTCCGTTAGGCATGGATCCCACTCCTTTCGAGCGCCGCCACGACGGCGGCGGTGAATGCGCCGGTATCCAGTCCCTCCCCGGGGGCCGAGAGGTCCCTCGTCCTCACTCCCCGGGCCACCACCCGGTCGACGGCGGCCTCCATGGCGTCGGCGACCTGCGGCTCGCCCAGACCCCACCGCGCCAGCATCGCCATGGCTCCCATGGCGCCCATGGGATTGGCCTGGCCGGTGCCGGCGATGTCCGGGGCGGAGCCGTGGACCGGCTCGAACAGCCCCGGTCCCCCCTCGCCCAGGCTGGCCGACGGCAGCAGTCCCAGACTGCCCACGATCCCGGCGCCAAGGTCCGAGAGGATGTCCCCGAAGAGGTTCTCGGTGAGGATCACGGTGTAGTGCCCGGGATCTTTGACCATGCGGAAGGCGCAGCTGTCGACGAGCTCCACTTCCAGGGCCACCTCGGGGTACTCGAGCGCCACCTCCCGCACCACCTCCCGCCACAGGCGCGAACTCTCCAGCACGTTGGCCTTGTCCACGAGCTGCACCCGCCCCAGGCCGCGCTCGCGGGCGTAGCGGAACGCCACGTGGGCCACCCGGGCCACCTCGGCCCGGGTATAGGTGAGGGTGTCGAACGCCCCCTCGGCGGTGCGGCCGCGCGCCCCGAAGTACAGCCCGCCGGTGAGCTCGCGGACGATGAGGAAATCGCACCGCCCCAGCCGCTCCGGCCGGAGCGGCGACATGTCGCCCAGGTCCGGCGCGAGCCGGATGGGGCGCAGGTTCGCGAAGACGCCCAGCGCCTTGCGCAGGCCCAAGAGCCCCTCCTCGGGGCGCCGCGGCCCGAGGTCCCAGCGCGGACCCCCCACCGCCCCCAGGAAGACGGCGCTGCTCGCCCGCGCCCGCTCTACCGTGGCCGGCGGGAGCGGGTCCCCGGTCGCGTCGATGGCCTCGCCGCCGATGAGCGCCGTCTCCACCTCGGGGACGGGCCGACCGTGCAGGCGCAGAGCCGTCTGGAGCAGTTCCAGGGCGGGCCAGGTCACCTCGGGGCCGATCCCGTCGCCGGGCAGGAGGAGAATCCGCTTCACTGTCACCGACTCCTTACCGCTTGCCCGCCATCTCCGCCTCGGCGGCGTCGGCCTGGGCCTTCATCCAGCTGAAGAGACTGCGCAGCTCCCGGCCCACGGCCTCGATGGGGTGGCTGCTCTCCACCTCGTTGGTCAGGTTGAACACCGGCCGGCCGGCCAGGTTGTCGAGGATCCACTCCCGGGCGAACTCGCCCGAGCGGATCTCCTTGAGCACCTGGCGCATGTTCTCCTTGACGTGCGCGTCGATCACCCGGGGACCGCGGGTGAGGTCCCCGTACTGGGCGGTGTCGGAGATGGAGTGGCGCATCCAGCGGATGCCGCCCTCGTACATGAGGTCCACGATGAGCTTGAGCTCGTTCATGCACTCGAAGTACGCCACCTCGGGCTGGTAGCCCGCCTCGACGAGCGTCTCGAATCCCGCCTGCACCAGGTGGGTGACCCCGCCGCACAGGACGGTCTGCTCCCCGAAGAGGTCGGTCTCGGTCTCCTCGGCGAAAGTGGTGGGGATCACCCCGGCCCGGGTGCAGCCCAGCGCCCGCGCGTACGCCAGCCCCACCGCCTGCGCGTGGCCGGAGGCGTCCTGGTGCACCGCGAGCAGCGCCGGGACGCCGGCGCCCTTGACCACCTCGCGCCGCACCAGGTGTCCCGGGGCCTTGGGCGCCACCATGAACACGTCCACCGAAGCCGGCGGCGTGATCTGCTTGAAGTGGATGTTGAAGCCGTGGGCGAAGGCCAGCGCCGAGCCCGGGCGCAGCCGGTCGCGCACCGACGACTCGTACACGCTGCGCTGCCGTTCGTCGGGCAGGAGCACCATGGTGATGTCGGCGCCGGCCACGGCGTCCTCGACGGACATGGCGGCAAAGCCGTCCCGCTCCGCGCGGTCCCGGGAGATCCCCGGGCGGGTGCCCACCACCACGTCCACACCCGAGTCGCGCAGGTTCTGGGCGTGGGCGTGCCCCTGGCTCCCGTAGCCCAGGATGGCGACCCGCTTGCCCTGGATGTAGCTCAGGTCCGCATCGTCGTCGTAAAACACCTTCATGACCAGGCTCCTCCTCGCTGCATTTCGATCCGCTCGGGCTTGAGGCCCTCCTCCTCGGTGGACAGCGCGACGACCCCGGTGCTCGTCCACTCCACCACGTCGGGCGTGGCCAGCTCCTCCCTTACCGCCCGCTTCTGTCCGCTCTCGACCACCACGGTCCAGATGTCCACCGGACCGGTGCTCAGCCGGGTCGCTCCCAGCCGCCGAAGGACATCCTCGAGCCGTCCCGAGCGCACCTTCACCATCCACAGCTCCCGGGCCTGGCTGCGCTCGGGCTCGAGGATCTGTACGGCCACCACCCCGTGCAGCGTCCGCAGCTGGCGGACCAGCGAGTCGGCCTTGTCGCCCACGTCGGCGGTCCAGGTGACCCGGGATATGCCCTCGTCACCGGTCGGGCTGACGGTGAGGCTGTCGATGTTGTGACCGTGGCGACCGAACAGCCCCGACAGCCGCTGCAGGGCGCTGGGTCGGTTCTCCAGGAGTGCGGCGAACACGGTCTTCGTGGCCTCTCCCTCCCCTCGTCACATCGGGCGGCGGGGGTACAAAAATTCCCGCCCCAGAAGGGACGGGTTTCCCCGCGGTACCACCCTCGTTGCCCGCCAAGCGGGCCTCTTTGTGCGGCCGGTCGGCCGCGTGCTTTGGTAACGGCCGCCGTGCGGCCGGTCGCCCTTACCACGGGTGCTTCGGGGCGACAGCTCCGGGAGGAGGAGGACATCTCCTTGGGGCCGACTCGCACCGGCCGTCGGCTCTCTGAGACCCGCTGGAGGTGGCGCTTCCCGTCATCGCTACGGATTGCTGTAGACCGTATTAAACTGCAAATCTCGCCGTTTGGCAAGTGGGCCCGGCAGGGGTCTGCATGAAGGGACGGTCATGTCCGTAGGAGGTGGCGCGGGGGCGGAGCCCAAAGCACGGGAGGGAGCGGCGAAGATGCTGCGGGGCTTCACCGCGTCCACGGCGGGAACAGGGTGTCTGCAGCCGCCCGGAACGCGGCGGCCGGACATGCCTGGACAGCCGTCCGCCATGGGCGGACGGCTCCTGCGCGCTCCCAGTGCCCGCAGGCCACCCGATCAGGCGAGGCCGGGCCGCGGGAAAAGCCCCGGGGGGACACCTCGCCATCGTCGCGTTCCACAGATCGCGGGACGGTTGCTCCACCAACGCCACCGTGATCGGACACAGGTCGGACGAGAAAGCCGCAATGGAGGGAAGCGGCGCAGGACGGCCAAGGTCGGTGCGCTCACCCAAGGCAGGCTGGGCCTTGACGGGCGCCAAGACGAGGCCGTCGCTCCAGTTCCAAGAGCATCGCCCCATATCCCGCCACGCGGGGTCGGCCGTCTCGCGCACCACCTCCCACAGCGACCCGGCGAGCTCGGTGCGGCGGAGCCCGGGGAGACCTCCGACCGCCTGCCCGAAGATGTCGAGGTCCGCGTGGGTGAAGGGGGGACTGTCGCGCCAGAAGAGGACACCACCGCGGGTCACGGGCCGTCGCCACGTGCGAGGCCGTGGAGCCGCGTTCATCCTCCCCCGCCGCCAGCCGGCGGTTGCGCCCAAGTTTCGAAATTCGGTTGCCCGACTCCTCCGACCCGCCTCGTGCACGGCCTCCCTCGCTCGGTTCCGGCGGCGGACCTGGCCGCCGAACAGGTGGGGCGTCAGCCAGAGGTTACCTGGGTGTCCGTGGCCATGGGAGAGCGTCTGTGTCGAACATTCGCACGTGGGTCGTAGAAAACATTCGATATCCCCGTGGCAGGGACATTGACGTGGAACCGGCGGCCCTGTAGCATTCAGCTATTGAAGTTCACCGAAAAAAGGGGGGCAGGGGGACATCCCCGAGCCATGTACGATCTCAAGGTGGAACCCGTGCCCCCGGTGGCCGACTGGCCCGAGGAGCACGACGCCTGCGGCCTGATGGCCTTCGTCCGCCGCGACGGCCAGCCGTCGGCCGACCTTCTGCCCATGGCCCTGACGGGCCTGGCGCACATGAGTCACCGGGCCGGCACCGTCCACGGCGAAGGGGACGGCGCGGGCGTGCTCATCGACCTCCCAAGGCAGCTGTGGGCCGACCGGCTGCGCCTGGAGGGCCTCGATCCCCGGCTGGCGCGCAGCCCCCGGTTCCGGGTGGCCCACCTCTTCCTTCCGTTCGGGGACCGC
>JAJZYS010000010.1 GCA_021797925.1 Bacillota bacterium | reverse complement strand
GGCGGCCGTGGCCCTGGGCCTTGTGGCCGCGCTGGCCACCGTCGCCCAGGCCCTCCTCCTGGCCGGCGTCATCGCCCGGGTCTTCCTCCACCACGCCACCCTGGGCCAGGTGCTCCCCGGGATCCTCCTCGCCGCCGTGGCCGTGGCCGCGCGGGCCGCGGCCACGGCGGGGGCCGGCGCCCAGGCGGGACGGCTGCGCCGGGCGGTGCGCGCGGACCTGCGCCGCCGCCTCCTCGAGAAGCTCTTTCGCCTGGGGCCCGCCTTCGCCGACCGGGACGGGGCGGGCGCCGAGGTCACGGTGATGATCGAGTCCGTGGACGCGCTCGCCGCCCTGGTGGTGGGCTACCTTCCCCGCATGGTCCTGGCGGGTGCGGTCCCCGTCATCGTCCTCGCGGCCGTGGGCGGCGCGTACTGGCTGGCGGGGATCATCCTGCTCGCCGCGGCGCCGATGGTCCCGTTCTTCATGGTCCTCGTCGGCCGCGCCGCCGAGCGGTCCTCCCGGCGCCAGTGGCGGCTGCTCCTTCTGCTCGGCGCCCACTTCCTGGATCTCGTGGAGGGGCTCCCGACCCTGATGCTGCTGGGCCGCAGCCGGGAGCAGGGGGCCGTCGTCGAGCGCGTCAGCGACGCGTATCGCGTCCGCGCCATGGGGACGCTCAGGATCGCGCTCCTCTCCGCCCTGGTGCTGGAGCTCTTCGCGGCCCTGGGCACCGCGGTCGTCGCGGTGGTGGTGGCCCTCGCCGTCATCGCCGGGCGCCTCGCCTTCGCCCCGGCGTTCGCGATCCTGATGCTGACGCCCGAGTTCTTCGCCCCCCAGCGCCAGCTGGGCGCCGCCTTCCACCAGGCGCTGGACGGGGCCAGCGCCGCCGAGGCGGTCTTTCGCCTCCTGGACGCGCCCGAGCCTCGGCGCGCCGCCGGGAGGCGCGCGCTGGCCCCGGGGCGGCCCCGCCGCGTCGACGCGGCGGACCTCGCCTGGACCTACCCCGGGCGGACCGCGCCCGCCCTCGCGGGGCTCTCGCTGACGGTGTCCGCGGGCGAGGTCCTCGCCGTCATGGGTCCCAGCGGCTCGGGCAAGTCCACGCTCCTCTACCTCCTCCTGGGCCTGATGCGCCCCGACCGGGGGGCGATCCTCGTCGACGGCGTCCCGCTGGAGGAGCTCGACGAAGACGGCTGGCGCCGGGAGGTGGCCCTCGTGCCCCAGC
Source organism: Bacillota bacterium (assembly GCA_021797925.1). Lineage (GTDB taxonomy): Bacteria > Bacillota > Sulfobacillia > JAJZYS01 > JAJZYS01 > JAJZYS01. The sequence continues at coordinate 26,706 of JAJZYS010000010.1, read as the reverse complement.
GGCCGTACCTCTTCGGCGGCACCGTCGCCGACAACCTGCGGCTCGCCCGCCCCGACGCGTCGGCGGCGCAGATGCGGTCCGCGCTGCTCGACGCGCAGCTCGGGGACTTCATCGCCCGTCAGCCCCGGGGGCTCGACACGCCGGTCGGCGACCGGGGGGAGCGCCTCTCGGGCGGTCAGGCCCAGCGGCTGGCGCTGGCGAGGGCCTTGCTGCGGCCCGCGACGCTGATGCTCCTCGACGAGCCCACGGTCCACCTGGACCCCGCGACCGGCGCCCGCGTCCTCGCCTCCCTGCGCCGGCGCGCCCGAGGCCGCGCGACCGTGGTGCTGGTCACCCACCGGGAGGCCGACGCCGCGTTCGCGGACCGGGTGGTCCGCCTGGGCGAGGCCCGAGCCGCCGAAGGAGCGCGGCGGGCGTTGTGAGGGCCCTCATGGCGGTCCTTCGGCCCTGCCGCCGCCAGATCCTCGGGGCGGCTCTGCTGAGCCTCCTGGCACTGGGGTGCGCCCTGGGCCTCATCGGCACCTCGGCCTACCTCATCGGGCGCGCCGCCCAGCACCCCGCGAGCATCCTCCTCCTGCTCGTGCCCATCGTCGGGGTGCGCTTCTTCAGCCTGGGCCGGGCGGTGTCGCGGTACGCGGAGCGGGTGCGCGCCCACGACGTGACGCTGAGGGTCCTGGCCCGGCTCAAGGGCTCGGTGTTCGCTCGCCTGGAGCGCCTCGCCCCCCTGGCCCTCCTGAGCGGATCCCGCGGCGACTGGCTGCGGCGGCTCGGCGCCGACGTGGACCGGCTCGAGTCCTTCTACATCGACGGCGCGGGCCCCGCGCTGGCGCTGTCCGCGGGCGCGCTGGCGGCGCCGGCCTTCCTGGCGGTGGCGTACGCGCCGGTCCTGGGGGGCCTGCTCCTTCTCGGCCTCGTCGTCGCGGGGGTCGTGCTGCCCCTCGCGGGCGTCGCGCGCCTGACCGGCGCGGCCCGCCGGCTCCCCGAGCTCAGGGGCACCGTGGCGGGTCGGCTCGTGGACGTCGTCGCGGGCATGGCGGACCTCGCGGCCATGGGGGCCGGCGCGCGCCTCGGCGCCCGGGTGCTCGCGGCCGGCGACGAGGAGCTCGCGACCCAGCTGCGCGTGGACCGGGGGGCGGCCGTGCTGGCGGGGCTCCTCACGCTGGTGGCCGGCGCGACGGCGCTGGGCCTCACGGCGGTGGGAGCGGAGCTCGTGCGCCGCGGGACCCTTCCCGGGGTGCTGCTGGCGGTGGTGGCGCTCTTCGCCGTGACGGCGTTCGAGGTGGTGACCCCGGTGCTGCGCGCGTATCCCGCGATCGGGGAGAGCGTCGCCGCGATGGAGCGGCTGAGCTTCGCCGGGATGCCCCGCCGGCCGGGGTCCGAGGCCGCCGGGGAGGCGGGCGGCGACGACATCGCCGTCGATCACCTGTACTTCCGCTACGACCCCGGCGCGCCGTGGCTGCTCGAGGACGTCACCGCGTCCATCCCCGCCGGCGGCCGCGTCCTCCTCACGGGACCGTCGGGGGAGGGCAAGAGCACGCTGGTGGCGCTCCTGGCGCAGCTCGTGCCGTACCGCCACGGATCCATCCGGCTGGGGGGAGCGGAGCTTTCGGGGCTCGCCGAGGCCGGGGTGCGCCGGCGCATGGCGGTGGTCTCCCAGCGCACCCACCTCTTCGCCGCGAGCCTGGAGCGCAACCTCAGCCTGGGGCGGCCCGGGGCGAGCGCCGAGGAGCTCGAGGCGGCGGTGCGCCGGGTCCACCTGGACGCGCTCGTCGCGACGCTCCCGCAGGGGCTCAAGACCCCCGTGGGGCGCTACGGGCGCCAGCTTTCGGGCGGAGAGGCCCAGCGGGTGGCCGTGGCCCGGGCGCTCCTCGCCGGCGCCTCGATTCTGCTCCTCGACGAGCCGACGGCGGGGCTCGACGCCGCGACGGCGCAGGCGGTGCAGGCCACGCTGCGCGAGATCGCCTCGGGCCGCACCGTCCTCTACGTCACCCACGAGCCGCTCGTCGGGTGGGACTTCGACGCGATCTGGCACCTCGCCGACGGCAGGCTGACCGTGCGGCGGGGCTGAGGGGGCGCCCCCGGCGAGGAAGAAGAGGCGCCGGGGCGGGCGATGACGAAGCGAAGCGCCGTGATGGCGTGCAGGGAGGAGGCGTGTCGGTGGCGGTCCTGGCCGCGCTGTTCTTCGGATTCGCGCTCGTGGGCCTTTTCGGGTTCGGGGGCGGGTTCGGCATGATCCCGCTGATGAAGACCCTGGCCCTTTCCCACCACTGGCTGAGCATCGCCGCGTTCGACGAGGCGATCGCCATGGGCCAGGTCACCCCCGGGCCGGTGGCCATCTCCGCCACCTTCATCGGGGAGCGGGCGGCGGGCGTCCCCGGGGCGCTGGTGGCCACCGTGGCGGTGTTTCTCCCCTCCCTGGTGATCGTCGTGCTCCTGACCCACTGGTACGCCCACCTGCGCCGGCGGCCTGGCACCCAGCACGTGCTCCACGCGACCCTGGCCGGGATCGTGGGGCTCATCGGCGCCGTGACCGTGTCCATCGGCCGCGGCGTGATCCGCGACGCCGGCGAGCTCGCCCTCGCGGCCCTGATCGCCCTCCTTGTGTGGCGCTGGCGGCTGCCCTACTGGGGGGTCATCCTCGGCGCCGGCGTCGTGGGCGTCGTGTTGCTGAGGCCGTCGTGAGGGGAACGGCCGCCCCGGGGCCGGCGCCCGCCCCGGGCCGCAAGCCCGACCTCAGGGAGCTTGTGACCGTGTACGGCAAGATCGGGATCCTGGGGTTCGGGGGCGGCTACGCGGTATTGGCGTTCATCCGGGCGGAGGTGGTGACGAGCCGCGCCTGGATGACCGACGAGCAGTTCGACCACATCGTGGAGATGACCGCGTTCGCCCCCGGGGCCACCACCATCAACGTGATGGCCGCCATCGCCTACCGGCTGTTGGGTCCCGCGGGCGTGGCGGTGGGCGCGCTCGCGGTGCTGTGGCCGTCGTTCCTCGTCATCCTGGCGCTGGCGGCCGCCACGGCGGTGATGCGCCAGCCGTGGCTCGTGGGTGCCCTCAGGGGCGTGGAGGTGGCGGTGGTGGGGCTTCTCGCCACCGTGGTGGCGACCCTGGGCAAGGACCTGCCCCGGCACATGCTGCTCTACGCCATCGCCGCCGGCGCCTTCGTCCTCACGCTCGCGGGGCTGGACCCGGTCTGGACCGTGCTCCTGGCCGCGGCCGCGGGCGCGCTCGACTTCCTGGTGCGCCGCCGCCCCTTCCCAACCCCCGGGGCCGGGCGCTCGAGCCCCGGCGAGACGACATCCGCCCCGAAGCCGTGATCGGCCCCGGGGCGGACGGCGGCGGCGAGACTACGGCTCCTCCCACCCCTGCGCCGGCGAGGCGCCCTGGGCGTGGGACGAACCGGGCACGTGATCGCCGCGCAGCACCGGGTGCAGGCCCGTCTCGTCGCTGGTCTCCGGGACCAGGCGCACGATGGCGTGCTTGAACACCAGCGACTTCTCGTCGTCGCCCTGCACGAGCAGCGTGTAGGTGTCGTAGGCCAGGAGGCGACCGCGCACCACGTCCCCGTGTACGCACTCGATGGCCACGGTGACCTTAGAGCGGCGCAGCCAGTCGTAGAGCACCGGTTCCAGCCGGAAGGTGGCCGGCTCGGGCTCGGCCTTGGGGGCGGCTTCGGGTGGGCGGGCGAGATTTCGCGCCGGCCGGGGCTCGGGGGCAGGCGGCCGGGTCCCCTGCGGGCGGGATCGGTCACCCGAGGGGAGCCGGACGAATCCGCGCGGTTCGGCCAATGCATCTTCACCAGCCTCGTCGGTCGACCTTGAAGTCCCTTACGCCACACCCGTTCGACACGAACAGAGGCTCTCCTGCCGCGCAGCCTGCCGCGAATCGTCACGATTCTCGCCAGAGGGCGTCGAAGACGCGCCGTGCCGCCGTGCCCAGGATGTGGGCGGCGCGGCGGGCGTCGGCGGGCATGCCCTCGGCGAGGAGCGCCAGGACGAAGCCCGTGTCCGGCCTCAGGACAAAGCCCACGTCGTGGTGGATGCCGGTGATGTGGCCGCTCTTGGAGCCCACGACGAACCGCGGCGGCCCGCCCACCCACGGGGAGGCGGGGTCGGGCAGCCGCGACTGCAGCCGCGAGCGGTCCTGCTGGCGGGTCAGGAGGTCCACCATGCGCGCCGAGGCCCGGCGCGAGACCGCCTGGCCCAGGACCAGGGCAGAAAGCAGCTGAGCCATGTCCCGGGCGGTGGTGGTGTTGGGCGCGGGGGCGGGCTGGCGCTGCACCTCGAGGGGGTTTTGGATGACGGTGCGCACGAGCCCGAGCCGTCCCGCCGCTTCCGCCACCGCCCGGGTTCCGATGCGCCGCAGCAGGAGATTGGTGGCGCTGTTGTCCGAGACGATGATCATGAGGGCCACGAGGTCGCCCCAGCGCGCCGTGACCCCCGGGCCCAGGTGCACCAGCACCCCCGACCCGCCGACGAGATCCCGGGCGCAGACCGCCACCGGCTCCTCGAGGTCGAGCTCCCCCCGTTCCGCCAGCTCGAACGCCGCCACCATGATCGGCAGCTTCGCCAGGCTCGCGGCCACCATGGGCCGGTCCGCGTCCACGGCGATCCGCTCGCCGCCCGGAAGGACGCGCACGTCCATGGCGAGCCTGAGCCCCTGGGCGCGGGCGTCCCGGGCGATGGCCATGAGCGTGGTGTCCGTCGACGCCGCCCTCCCCGGTCAGGGCTCGTGCAGGATGTGCCCCATCTTCTCCCGCTTGGTGGCCATGTAGCGGGTGTTGGCGGGGTTGGTGCCCACCTCCAGCGCCAGGCGCTCCGCCACCTCGATGCCCAGCTCGCTCAGCGCCTCCACCTTGACGGGGTTGTTGGTCATCAGGGCGATGCGCCGCACCCCGAGGTCCGCGAGGATCTGGGCCGCGATCCCGTAGTCGCGCAGGTCGGGAGGATAGCCCAGCACCAGGTTGGCCTGCACCGTATCCAGTCCCTGCTCCTGCAGAGCGTATGCCTGGATCTTCGCCGCGAGACCGATGCCCCGGCCCTCCTGGCGCAGGTAGAGCAAAAGCCCCTGACCCCGGCGCTCGATCTGCTGGAGCGCCGCGTGGAGCTGCTCCCCGCAGTCGCACCGCCGGGACCCGAAGACGTCCCCGGTCAGGCACTCCGAGTGGATCCGCACCAGCGTGGGCTCGGCTCCGCCCACCTCGCCCTTGAGCAGGGCGAGGTGGGTCTCCCCGCTGACGCGCTCGCGGTACGCGACGGCCTGGAAACGGCCGAAGGCGGTGGGCAGGGCGGCCTCGCCCACCCGCTCCAGCCGCACGGGACCGCTCTGGCGCCGGGCGATGATGTCGGCCACCGAGACCACCGCGAGCCCGTGGCGCCGCGCCAGGGCGAGGATGCCCCTGAGGTGCGCCGCCCGGCCCCGCGCCGTGCGCACGGAGCTCACCGCGACCGCGGGCGCCAGGCCCGCGAGCCGCGCCAGGTCCACGGCGGCCTCGGTGCGCGACGGCCGGTCGAGGACCCCTCGCTGGGCCGCGCGCTCGAGCCTGAGGCCGGCGGGGACCGGCCCGGCCCGGGCCATCCGGGTGGCCAGGGCGCCCATGAAGGCCGCCCGCTCGCCGGCGGAGGCGGGAAGCGGGCCGGCCTCGTCGTCCGCGTCGCCCCGGCTCAGCGGCGCGTCGTCGTACGGCCCGCCCGCCAGGAGCTCCTCGCCCGCCACCAGCGCGCTGGGCCGGCGGCTCATGGCCTCCATGGACTCGACGTCCGCGCCGCTGATGCCGCCCGCCCACCAGGCGATGAGGCCCTGGCTCGCGGGATCGTCCCGGTCCACGACGATGACCGGGCGGTGCGCCCGCAGCGCCTCGGCGGCCTCGTCCACGCTCACGAACACCCTGGCCGATACCCCCTTGGAGGGAATGGCGCCCGCGGGGTCAGCGAACCTCCACCAGCGGCCGGCTCACCACCTTGCTGTAGGGTGGCACGCTCTCCGTCAGGTACACGTTGCCCCCGATGACGGCGTGATGGCCGATGACGGTCTCCCCGCCCAGGATGGTGGCGCCCGCGTACACGGTCACCCCGTCCTCCAGCGTGGGATGGCGCTTGGTGTTGCGCACGAGCCGTCCCTGTCCGTCCCGGGGGAAGCTGAACGCGCCCAGGGTCACCCCCTGGTACAGCTTCACGTCGTCCCCGATCACGGTGGTCTGGCCCACCACCACCCCGGTGCCGTGATCGATGAAGAAGCGGCTGCCGATGCGGGCGCCGGGGTGGATGTCGATGCCGGTCTGGGCGTGGGCCCACTCGGTCATCATGCGGGGGATGAGGTTCACCCCCAGCTCCAGGAGCTCGTGGGCCGAGCGGTACACCGTGACCGCCAAGAGTCCCGGGTACGCCAGGATGATCTCGTCGAGGTCCGCCGCCGCGGGATCGCCCTCGTACGCGGCGATCACGTCGTGGCGCAGCGTGCGCCTGAGCGCCGGCAGCCGCTCCACGAAGGCCCGGGCCACCTCGCGGGCGTGGGAGAACCCGGCGCAGGCGTCGCTCACCGGGCAGACGTGGGGCGAGGCGTCGTGGATCTGGCGGGCCAAAAGCCACTCGAGCTCCCCCAGCCGCTCCAGGACCTCGGCGGGCGGGGGGTCGGGGTCGAGGAGCGCGGGGAAGTGACCCGGGAACAGCAGCGCCCGCAGCTCCTGGATGAGCTGGGCCACCCGGTCAAGGTTGACCCGTGTGCGGCCCGGCGTCCCCTCGGTCCGGGGATCGATGCCCTCGCGGCTGAGGGCGCTGGCGACCGCGAACAGTCGCTCGGCCTCGGGATCCACCGCCCATCGCCTCCTACCGGGATATTCGAACCAGGTCGGCCAGCCGGCTCGCGGTCAGCCTCCCCTCCCAGTCGAGCCGCCCGTTGATGATGAGGTGCGGCACCTGGGTCGCGCGGTCGGGCCCGTAGAGGTCCCGGCACTGCTCCAAGGGGACGATGCGCACGCTCACCTGGGGCCGGTGCAGCGACGCGCGGCACAGGAGGAGGGCGGCCTCGTGGCAGCGCAGGGAGGCGGGCGAGGTGACGAGGTCCATCGCCATGGGCTCCACGACCTCCTCGAGCGCCAAGGCCAGTTCCGGGGCGAGCGGGTGGGCGTGGCGGCCGCACTCGATGACGCACGCCACGAGGGTGACCCACTCCCCGGCCCGGGGCTCGCCCAGATGCCACAGGACCGGCTCCTCGCCCGCGGGCGCCACCGCGACGGTCGCCCCCGCCGCGGGCGCCGCAGAGCGGACGACGCGGATGAGGGGCTGCAGCGAGGCGAGCCGCTCGAGCCGATGCGAGACGGCGCTGTCGGCGGCCACGGTCACCTCGACCGGCCGCTCGACCCGCTCCAGCATCTCGGACCAGAAGCTCCGCTCCCGCGTGAGGGACGGGTCGGGACCGGCAGCAGCGTTTCCTGTCACGCCCTCATTGTAGCAGATCCTCGGCCGGCGCACCCCGCGCCGCTCATCGGCCCCGGGGCCCGCGAGGGCGGCCGGAGCCGAGCTCCCGGTTCGCCTGGACCCAGGTGATCGGCACGATCTCCGACCGGGCCACGCAGCGGGTCACCCCCGGGCGGAACCTGGGGAGCATGCGCCGCACGGCGAGGGTGTCCCCGTGCTCGCCCACGACCCGGAACACCCCGTCGACGCCGCGCACGTGGACGAAGACCCCGCCCTTGAGGTTTCCCACCCGGCTCACCCCGCGTCAGGGTATGCGGTGTCCGTGCTTGTCGTGACATTCCGTAAACTCGCGGCGCCAAGCAGGAGCCGCTGTCCCCGATGCAGAATTACCCGGAAGTTTGTTTTGCACGGCGAGCGTCATGTCTGCCGAATCCCCCGCGTGGACAGCTACGAACGCCAGTCGGGAGGGGGTTTCAACGCCTCCAGCCGCGGACGGGGCTGTGGTTGCGTTTGGATTGGCGTGCGCGGTCCTCCTGGTCCTCGACGCCTGGGTGTCGGGGGGCGCGAGCGTCCTTGCGATCGGCATCGCGGTGGGGGCGACCGCCCTGGGCTGGGCCGTGGGCGGCGTGGTGGGCCGCGCCGCGAACGCGTCGGCCGTGGTGCTGGTGCCGGCCATGGTCGTCGCCCGGCGCCGGCCGGGGATCCCGCCGGTGGGCCTCATGTCGCTCGTCTCCGTCGCCCTGCTGCTCGCGGTCACGGGCACGACCGGGGAGCGGGTGAGCGTGGGCGCCGGGCTCGCGCTGAGCCTCGTGGCGGCGCTCGTCCTTCTCAGGCCCCGCCGACTTCTGCGCGACCCGGTCTGGGCGGGAGCCGGGGTCTGCTGGGCTCTCATGGTGGCGTGGTGGCTCCTCGGCATGGACCGGGGTCCGGCGCCCTGGCTCCTGGCCGGGGCCGCGCTCGGCGCCTTTGTCCTGCTGGGCCTGAGCATGGCCCGGCGGTGGCGGGCCGAGACCCTGAGCCTCATCGCGCACCAGAGCGCGGTGCGCCAGCTGGTGCTCTCCCCCGAGACCTCGCTCGAGGGACCGTGGGTGGAGCGCTTCCCCGAGTTCGGGGTGGTCACGGCGGTGATGCGCATGGCGCTCTACGTGCGCACGGTGGCGGACCTGGAGCGCTACCTGGAGAAGGTGTGCGCCGACATCGGCCGCTCGCTGACCTACCCCACGGTGTCGGTGGGGCTCTTCGACCCGGACTCGGGCGGGGTCAGCATCGTGGCCCACTGGCCGGCGGACGCGCCCCTCGTCGAGACGGCGCTTCCGCGCGGCCGCGGGCTCTCCAGCTGGGTCATCGACCACGAGCTGCCGGTGATCGTGGGGGACGTGAGCCGGGACGAGCGCTTCGTGATGTCCGTCGAGGGCACGGTGAGCGAGGTCGTGGTGCCGCTCAAGGGGCGCGAGCGGGTGCTGGGGGTGCTCATCGCCGACTCACCCCTGCCCCAGGCCTTCGGCCCGCACGACGTGGGCCTCATGGAGGCCATGGCCGGGGCGGTGGCCGCCGCCATCGAGGTGGGCGAGCTTCACCGCCAGGTGCAGGAGCAGGCGATCCGGGACCCGCTGACGGGCGTGTACAACCGCCGGGAGTTCCACGTGCGCCTGCACCAGGAGATCGCCCGCAGCGACCGGGTGGCGACGCCGGTCACGGTGTGCCTCATGGACCTGGACCGGCTGAAGCAGACCAACGACTCCCAGGGCCACCTGGCCGGTGACCAGCTGATCGTGCAGCTGGCGCGGGTCCTCACCCTCCACTGCCGCCCCTCCGACGTCGTCTCGCGGTGGGGCGGGGACGAGTTCGCCCTCATCTTCCCCGAGAGCGACGAGGAGACCGCCCAGGGGGTGATCCGCCGGACCCTGGGGATCCTGGCCCGCGACGGCGGGATCGAGGTGTCCTACGGTCTCGCGAGCTATCCGGCGGACGCGGCGGACGCCGAGGGGCTGCTCATCCTCGCGGATCAGCGGATGTACGCCATGAAGCGCGCCCATCACGGCGCGGCCGTGCCCTCCACGGTGACCTGGGACCAGGAGGAGATCGACAGGGTGGGGGAGGTGCCGGGGGAGCCCTCCGGGGCGTAGAGGAGGGCGGGGCAGCCGGCGCGGCGCGCCATCTCCACGTCCACGGGGCTGTCGCCCACCATGAGGAGCTCCCCGGGCCTGAGCGACAGCGAGCGGGCGACGACGTGGAGGCTCTCGGGCGCCGGCTTGCGCTCGCTCACCATGTCGGCGCCCACCACCGAGGCGAAGAGCCCCTCGATCCCCATGAGCTCCAGGGTCGAGAGGGCCCGGCTCGTCAGGTCCGAGGTGGCCACGGCCAGGAGGAACCCGGCGGCGTGAAGCGCGCGGACGAGCTCGACCACCCCGGGGGTGGGGCGGGTGGCCCGGGCGAGGTCCAGGGCGGCGTCCGACTCGAGGAACGCCGTGCGCGCCAGCTCGCGGCACGTGTCCCAGTCGCGGTGCGTGAGCTCGTAGATGACCCCCGCCAGGAGCACGAGCTCCTCGGTCACGTGGCCGATGGACAGAGGACCCATGGGGTCGATCCGGTCCCCCTTGACGCCGTACAGGTCCCGCAGCGGCGCCACCGCCCCCTCGAGCCCCCGGGCGGCGACGCTCGCCTCCCGGCTCTTCATGAGGGTGCCCAGGAACACCTCGCGGTCGATGAGGGTGCCGTCCTTGTCGAACACCACGGCCCGGGGCTCGAGGGGCACACCATGGACGAGGATGCGCAGGTGGATCGCCTCCAGCAGGAAAACGTCGGGAGCGCAGACGTCACCCGCCCCGCCCTCGGGGGCGGGGCTTCGACCTCACCTCCGAGGCCACGGGCCGTCGCCGTCCGACCGGTCCGGGCGCGCCGGACGGGGAGCGTGCGCACGGTGACGCGGCGCTCGCGCCAGCCCGGCGGGCGGGGAGGTGACAGGCCCTGAAGCCGCAACCGTTTCCGCGCCCGGTCGTCACCGCGGATCGGGAAGGCCCGCGAGGCGCGGGCGGGATCGTCGCGGTCAGGCCGCCGACCCTCGCAGCCGGATTCTATCGCAACCGCGCAAGGCGACGCAAGGAGAAGGGGACGGGGCGCTCGGTGCAGCCGGCGACCATGTTGAATCCCGTGCCTGTGGTCCGCTACACTGGAAGCTGCACAGGCGAGGAGGCGGCGGATGGCAGACGGCGCTCAGCGGGTGCTCGTGGTGGGCAGCATCAACGTGGACCTCACGGTTCGCGGCCCGCGCCGGCCCCGGCCCGGCGAGACCCTGGCGGGAACGGACTTTGCCATGTCGCCGGGCGGCAAGGGCGCCAACCAGGCGGTCCAGGCCGCGCGCCTGGGCGCCCGGGTGACCCTCGTGGGCCGGGTGGGCGACGACCCCTTCGCCGAGCTCGTGCGCCAGCCGCTCGAGGCGGCGGGGGTGGAACTGGAACTGACGGTGGACCCGGCCGGCACCGGCATCGCCTCCATCTTCGTGGACGAGGCGGGAGAGAACTCCATCGTGGTGGTGGCGCGGGCCAACCACGCGTTCACGCCCGAGGGAGTCGTCCAGGCGCTGGGGAGCCGGTGCCGGTGGGACCTGTTGCTCTGTCAGGGGGAGATCCCCGTGGCGGCCGTGGCCGCGGCGCTGGAGCGGGCGAGGGGCTGGAGAATCCCCTGCATCCTGAACCCGGCGCCCGCGGACGAGCGCCTGCGCGCCGTCATGGGCCTGGCCGACCTCATCACCCCCAACGAATGGGAGGCCAGGACCCTGAGCGGGCTCGACACCGACGATCCGCGGGCCCTGGCGCTGGCGCTCAGGGATCGGGGCGCCCGGCAGGTGGTGATCACGCTGGGCGAGCGGGGAGCGCTCTACCTCGAGGGCGACCGGGCCGTCCTGGTCCCGCCCCCGGCGGTGACGCCGGTCGACACCACCGGCGCCGGCGACGCCTTCAACGGCGCCCTGGCCTGGGCTCTGGCCGGGGGACGGGACCTGGCCCAGTCCGTGGCCTGGGCCAACGCCGCCGGCGCCCTGGCCGCCACCCGCCCCGGAGCCATGAGCGCGATGGCGGACCGCCGCGAGATCCAGGCCGCGGTGGCGAAGACCTCGCCCGCCGGGTAGCACGCCGTGCGGGGGAGCGGCCGCGGCCCGGCGAGCCCAGGACGACGCGACGGCTCCCGCCCTGCGGCGAGAGCTGTCCCCCCCGGGTCGCCTCACACGTCGTCAGGCCGCGCCGCCGGCGCCCCGGCGGCGCAGGTGACTCAGTTAACCGACATCGCCCTTGACGGCGTGGGGATCGGCGCACCCCGCATCCTCCACCGCCATGCTCTGCCAGGTCAGCACCAGTTCGTCGAGCCGCCGAGAAACCTCCAGAGCCCGTTCGGAGCCGATCCCTTCGCGACGAACGATCCAGCCCAACTTTCGACGCAGACGCACAAGTTCCAGTTCGACTGCGGGTCGGTCCATGGACCGCCCTCCCTTCCGGGTGCCATTTTAGACCACGACGGTCGATTGGATGTGTCGAGTGCTCGTGTAGATTCAAGTCAGGTTTTGAGGAGTCGATTCCAGGGAATGCGGATGCGCGTGCCATTCCTGCAAATTCTCGGGAATGCCGGCGTTGGGCGGAGATTCCCGTCGATCGGGCCCGACGATAATTCGTGGACGGCTCCATGAGTCCTGCCGGAACGGCGCCGGTGACCCTGCCGCCGACGGTCCGCGCGGTCCTGGCGCGGATCGAGGCGAGCGGCCACGAGGCCTACGTGGTGGGGGGCGCCGCCCGCGCCCTTTTGTCGGGAAGGGCCCCCGCGGACTGGGACGTGGTCACCAGCGCGCTGCCCCACGTGGTGGAGCGGCTCTTCCCGGTGACCCGGCGCACGGGCCTGAGGTACGGGACCGTGACGGTGATCGAGGCCGGGGTCGTCTGCGACGTCACCACCATGCGCCGGGAGGCGGGGTATTCCGACGGCCGCCACCCCGACGCGGTCCACTTCACCACCGATCTCGCCGCGGACCTCAAGCGGCGCGACTTCACGGTCGACGCCGTGGCCATCACCCGGGACGGCGCCCTCATCGATCCCGAGGGCGGCCAGGCCGACCTGGCCGCGGGGGTGCTGCGGGCGGTGGGCAGCGCCGACCGGCGCCTGACCGAAGACGCGCTGCGGATGCTCCGGGCGGTGCGGCTCATGGCCCTTGACGGGCTCGTGGCCGAGCCGTCCCTCGAGGCGGCGATCCGGCGGCACGCGCCGCTTGTGGCCCGCGTCGCCGCGGAGCGGCGGGCGGCGGAGTGGGCGCGCATCCTCGAGGCCCACCGGCCCGACGCGGCCCTGGCCCGGGCGGAGGCGTGGGGCGTTCGCCTCATGGCGCTGCCCACCCTGGGCCCCCCGCCCCGGCTCGACCCCATCCCCACCGCCTCGGCGCGGCGCCTGGCGTGGACCATCCTGCACCGCGACCGGGACCGGGCGATGTGGGAGCTGGGCGCGCCCCGCGCCGAGCGGGCGCTGGTGCGCTCGCTCCCCCTGCCCAGCGGTGCGCCCTCGCCGGCGGAGGAGCGCCGGGCCGTGGCGTCGCTTCCCGACGGGGCGCTGAGCATGCTGCGCGACGCCGCGCCCGGCCTGCCCGCCCCCCTGGCGGCGTGGGGACGGGCGCTGTGGGAGCGCTACAACCGCGAGGGGCGGCTCGACGCGTCGGCCCTGGCGGTGGGCGCCGCCGAGCTCATGGCAGCCCTGGGCATCGAGCCGGGACCCTGGCTGGGTCGGACTCTCGACGCCCTGCTGGAGCTGGTGTGGGCGGATCCCGGGCGCAACCGGCCCGAGATCCTCATCGCGTGCGCCCGGCAGCTGCTCGGCGAGGGCCGGTAGGGAGCTGCGCGTCCGCGGAGGCGAATCGTGGCGGCGGGCGGCGCGTAGGCTCAGGTGAGGGGGAAGTCGATGGACGCGGGGCCGCTGAGATCGCCGCTCCTCGGGCTCGCGCTCGCCGCGGCGCTGGCGGCGCTGGGGGCGAGCGGGGTCGCCGCCGTGAAGGCGAGCCTGCCGCTTTTGGGGCGGTCGGTGACGCTCGACCCGGGGCACGGGGGCATCGACTCCGGGGCGCGCGTCGCGGGGGTGGAGGAGGCCCGCCTCAACCTCGCGCTGGCGCGCGCCGCCGCCTCGCTCCTCGCGGCGGACGGGGCGCAGGTGGTGCTCACCCGCAACAGCTCCGCGGTGCGCCCCCGCCTCGATGAGCGCCCACGGCTCGCGGACGCCACCGACGGCTTCGTGAGTATCCACGTGGACAGCGCCGCCACCCTGGCCCGCGGCAGCCAGGTGTTCGTGGGTCCCCACCCCCGCCCGTCCTCGGTCCGGCTGGGGGAGTTCTTGCGGCGGCGGCTCTACGCCGTCACCCACGTCCTGCGACCGCTCAACCGCACGAGCTCCCTGGCGGTGCTCCGGCGGGCCCGGGGGGCGGCGGTCCTCGTGGAGGTGGGGTTCCTGAGCCACCCCGTGGAGCGCAGGCTCCTTCTGACGCGCGGCTATCGGGCGCGCATCGCCCGGGCCATCTACCTGGGGGTGCGCGACTACCTCGCGGGCCTGGACGCGAGCGCCCGGGAGGGGGCGGAAATGGGCCCCGCGGCCTTGCGGTGGGTTATACTGGCGTCAGAGGGGGAAGGCCGGCGGTGAAGACGGTCGAGGTGATCGGGGTTCCCATGGACCTGGGCGCGGACCGGCGCGGGGTGGACATGGGTCCCAGCGCGATCCGGTACGCCAACCTGCACGAGAAGATCCGGGCGCTGGGGATCCGGGTGGAGGACATGGGCGATCTCAAGGTGCCGGTCCCCGAGAGCCGGCCGCGCACCGAGACGCACCTGAAGTACCTGGGCGAGGTGGTGAAGGTGAGCCGCGTCCTGGGGCGGGTGGTGGAGCGCTCGGTGCGCGACGGGCACTTCCCGCTGGTGCTCGGAGGCGATCACTCCATCGCCATCGGCACCCTGGCGGGACTGGCGCGGGCCGTGGAGCGGCCGGGGGTGCTGTGGTTTGACGCCCACGGCGACCTCAACACCGACCAGACCTCGCCCAGCGGGAACATCCACGGCATGCCCCTGGCCGTCTCCTGCGAGCTGGGGGCGCCGGCGCTGATCCGCTCCCGGGACGGCGCCCCGCCCATCGACCCCGGGGTGTGCGCCATGATCGGCGTGCGCACCCTCGACCCCGGCGAGCGGGAGAACATCCGGCGGCTGGGCATCGAGGTGTTCACCATGTACGACGTGGACAAGCACGGCATGCGCGAGGTGGTGGCCCGGGCGCTGGAACGGGTCACCCGGGGCACCGACGCCGTGCACGTGAGCTTCGACATGGACTGCCTGGATCCCGACGTGGCCCCCGGCGTGGGGACGCCGTACCCGGGGGGCATCAACTACCGCGAGGCGCACCTGGCCATGGAGCTCGTGGCCGAGGCCCGGGTCATCACCTCCATGGAGGTGGTGGAGGTGAACACCAGGCTGGACCCGCACAACCGCACCGCCCAGCTGGCCGCGGAGCTCGTGACCTCCGCCCTGGGCCAGCGGATCCTCTGACGTGCGCGTCTACCTGGCGAGCCCCCTGGGGTTCGGCTCCCTGGCCGCGACCGCGCTGCCCGGGCTCAGGGCGGCCCTGCGCGCCAGGGGCCACGAGGTCTTCGATCCGTGGGAGCGGCCCGCGGAGGATCCCCCGGAGCGCGAGGCGGCCGTGGCGGCCATGCGCCGCATCGGCCGCCGCAACGCCGAGGCGATCGCCGCCGCCGACACGGTGGTGGCCGTGCTCGAGGGCATGGAACCCGACAGCGGGACGGTGGCCGAGGTGGGATACGGCGCGGGGCTCGGCAGGCGGGTGTACGGGCTGAGGACCGACGCCCGCGACGCCGGCGACTTTCCGGGGCTGGCGCTGAACCTGCAGGTGCTCTACTTCATCGAGACGAGCGGCGGCCGGGTGGTGCGCACGGTGGAGGCGCTCATCGCGGCGCTCGACGAGACGGCGGCTCCCTGAGTCCCTCCGGGATCGACGGGGGAGCGCCCAGCCGCAGCCGGCGGGGCGCTCCCCCGGGCTGAGGCGTGCCCGGGGTGGACAGGCCTTCCCCGGCGGGCGATGGTAAACTGAGGAGAGTTCACGGCGAAGGGGGGCGTACCATGGGGAGAGGGGCCCGGGTCGGGGCGGCCCTCGGGCTTCTGTCGGGTACGCTGCTCCTGACCGGCTGCGGGTTCGCGGGCCGCGACGCCCGGCTGGCCATGGTCCGGGCGCTGGACGCGGCGCTCCTGCCCGGGGGCGCGGCCCGGGCCTACCGGGTGCACATCGTCGAACCCTGGTGGGGGCTGTGGGGGGTGGCCAGCGCCGAGCTGGATCCCGTGACCCCGGGGGCCGGGCGGCTCGTGGCGAAGCTCGGGGCGGTCGACGGCCGCTGGCGGCTTCTGGCGGTGGAGGTCCCGGGCCGCCACGGCCGGGTCGTGTGGCGGATCACTCCGCTGCCCCGGGGCGGCCTCGTGCTCGCCACGGGCCGCCGGACGGCGGGGGACGCCAGGGTCTCGGCGGCGGCCAGGCTCACCGCCTCCACGCTGGCGCCCGCGCTGCGGCCCGGGTTCTGGGCGGAGGCCTCGATCCCGGTGCGCCTGGTGGAGCCGGCGCCCTATCCCTACGCCCGGATCGTGGGGAGGCGGGCGTACGTGACGCTCCCCGGTCCCCGCGGGGAGCTCTACGCCGTGGCGCTGGTGCGCGCACGAGGCCGCTGGGCGCCGTACCGGGTGGTGCGCGAGTCCCTGGTGGACGGGCTCATCGTGGCCCGGCGCGCCGGGGCGATCGAGATCCGGGTGCTCGACGCCCGGCGCGAGCTGTCGGCGGTGACGGTGTGGGCCACGGTGAGCCCCTCCACCCAGATCTTCGACCCGTTGACCATGGGCCGGCCCGACGGCGCCGGGACCTACCTCATCCCCGGGCGCTACGTGCGCGCCGGCGGCCGCTGGGAGGGCGCGGACCGCATCCAGGCGGACACCCTGACCGCGGCCGACGTCCAGGTGAACGGCATCGTGGCCCGGATCGAGGCCGGGGCCATCGTGCTGCACCGGCGGGGCCAGAACGGCCTGTTCCGGGGCGTCCGCCGCATCCGGATCACCGACGAGACCCACGTGCTGGCGCTGGGGACCGGGGCCCAGGGATCGGGGCTCCTGGCGCCGGGGGAGTCGGTCGCCGCCTCGGGCGTCCTCAGCCCCGACGGGACGCTCACCGCCCGGTGGCTGTGGATCGTGAGCACCTCGCCCCTGGTCCCGCCGGTCAGCACGTGATCAGCGGGGGCGCACGGTCACCTGGACCGTGGCCCCGGCGGGGGCCTCGACCGTGAGGACGGCCCAGCGCAGGTCGGCCCCCGGGAGGACGAAGCGGTGCCAGCTGAGCGTGTGGGGCGCGGAGGTGCTCACCGTGAATCCCGACGGCCAGGTGAGCGACGAGAGGTAAAAGCGCGACGTTCCGCCGGATGTCGCCTCGTAGGCGAAACGCGCCGTGGCCGTGGCCGGGTCGAAGTGCACCTGGGTGAGCCGGCCGCGCACCCACAGGGGATGGGGCCACGCGAGGATCTGGGCGCGGCGGGTGTGGGCGCGCAGCTTGCCGGAGAGGTCCACCACGCCCCAGTCGTAGAAGGACGGGGAGATCTTCCAGACCCAGAACGCGGAGCCGATCCGGTAGCGGTTCTGAAGCCGCACCTGGTCCTCGATCCACCGGTCCCCGACGGGCGACGGGCGGATGCCGAACTCGCCCACCAGGAGCGCCGCGCCCATCTCCCGGGCCACGAGGCTGGCGTTGCGGTACGCCCCGGCGAGGCTCGCGATCTTCCCGTCCCACAGCGCCTGCCCGCGGGGCGGGGTGGAGGTGAAGGCGGGGGTGAAGACGCCCTGATACATGTGCGGGGCGTACACGAGTCCCTTCGTGCCGTGAAGCTGCGACCACACCGCGGGATGGCTCAGCCCCAGGTCGCCGATGACGTCGGGTTCCACGAACGCCAGCGCCCTGGGGTCGGCCTTCCTGAGCGCGCGGATCATGGCCTGGTAGAAGGGCAGCAGGTGGTGGGCGAGGAAGTCGCTCTCGGGGATGAACCCGGGGTTGGGCTCGTTCATGAGGTCGTAGCCCACCACCGCCGGCTGGTGGGCGAAGTGGCGGGCCAGCGCGCTGAGCCCCTGGGCGTACGCGGACCACATGTGCTCCCCGTGGATGGTCAGGTTGAACCAGAAGGCGGTGAAGGCCGCCTGGATGGCCAGGGTGGTCTTGCCGAAGAGGATCGGCTTCTCGGACAGCCCGAAGTCGGGCACCATCCACGCCGGGAACCCGTCGGCCTCGTGGGTCGGGTCGAGCACCTTGCTGTAGCGGTCCTGGTGCAGGTCGATGAGCACCCACATGCCCGCGTGGGCGGCCTCGTCGACCACCTGGCCGATGCGCTCCAGGTACGCGGCGGAGACGGTGTGGGGCGAGGGCAGGAGCAGGCTCAGGCTCACCGGCAGGCGGACGAAGTCGAAGCCCAGGGCCCGCATCTCGGCGAAGTCCTCGGCTCCCACGGGGACGGCTTCCTGATGACGGGTGGGGTAGTCCACCAGCGCGTTCACATTGACCCCCCGCAGCAGCACCGTCCGTGCCCCGCCCTGCCCCGTGATCTGGCCGCCCGTCACCGTCAGGGGGAAGGGGGCCTGCGCGGCGGCGACGGCGGCGGCCCGGCCTCCCCCCGCCGAGGCGACGACGAGGACCAGGGTCCAGGCGAGAAGGAGCCGGTGGGACACCTTCACGAGCTCACCTCCCCAACGTATCATGGTCAGGCGATTGAGCCGCTCCCGCCGGCCGTGCGCCGGGGCGAGAGGAGGCTTGACCCGGGGCGCGAATGCTATCCACGGAGGGAAGCCGTCTTGCTGTCACCCGAGGGTCTGCGCGCGAGCCACTTCCAATGCCAGCTCTCCTGCCCGCCGGTGCGAGCCTTCGGGGAGGACGAGCTCAATCAGATTCTCCCCAAGATAGGTTCGCGATTCGGCTTCCGATCCTTTTCCCACACCGCCGAGGGCGGGGCGCTCCTCGAGGGGCCCAGCGGGATCGAGCTGTCCATCGAGGTGGGGCGCCTGTCCTTCAAGGAGCAGGTGGGCTCCACCCACATCAGCGTGGGCATCGAGAACCTCCTGGACCTCGTGGCCGCGGTGCGCGAGCACCTGCAGCTGCCGCTGCTGCTGGCCCCGCAGATCCAGATCGGGGCGCTGTGGGCGCTCGAGGGGGAGACCGCCGACGCCATGCTCTCGCGGCGCACGGCCATCGCCGAGCGGTTCGACCTCACCCCCCTGGGCGATCCGATCCTGGGGATCCGGATGGTCACCCGCAGCCAGCCGCCCGAGCCCATCTACGACGTACGGGTGGAACCGTTCTTCGAGAACCCGTCCCTGCTCTACCTCGAGATCAACGGCACCCATCCCGCGGTCGTGGTCCAGGACGACACGTCGGTCCTCAGGGCGGCGGCGGAGGGAACTTACCAGCAGCTCAAGGCCATGGAGACCGTCTTCGGCGACGGTCCCGGACTGGTGGACGGCTAGCTGAACGCGGAGGCGTGATCATGGCCTGGAAGGGCGTCCTGAGCGAGTGGGCCTCGTGGCTTCCCATCACCGAGCGCACGCCGCGGCTGACCCTCCACGAGGGGGGCACCCCGCTCGTGCACGCGCGGCGGCTGAGCGCGGCGTGGAACGTGGAGCTCTACCTCAAGGTGGAGGGCGCCAATCCCACGGGCTCCTTCAAGGACCGGGGCATGGTGCTGGCGGTGGCCAAAGCCGTCGAAGACGGAGCCAGGACCGTCATCTGCGCCTCCACCGGAAACACGGCGGCGTCCGCGGCGGCCTATGCCGCCCGGGCCGGCGTCGAGGCGGTGGTGGTCATCCCCGAGGGCAAGATCGCCCGGGGCAAGCTGGCCCAGGCCGTGGCCCACGGCGCCCGCGTGATCGCGGTGCGGGGGAACTTCGACGAGGCGCTGACCCTGGTGCGCACCCTCGCCGAGTCGGACCGGGTGGCGCTGGTGAACTCCGTGAACCCCTACCGACTCGAGGGGCAGAAGACCGCCGCCCTGGAGGTGGCGGCGGACCTGGGCAGACCGCCCGACGAGCTGTTTTTGCCGGTGGGCAACGCCGGCAACATCAGCGCCTACTGGATGGGGTTCTCCGCGCTGCGCGCGGCGGGCGGGGCCCAGGACATCCCCCGCCTCCACGGGGTGCAGGCCGAGGGCGCGGCCCCCATGGTCACGGGTCGGCCCGTGGAGCACCCGGAGACGGTCGCCACCGCGATCCGCATCGGCAACCCCGCGAGCTGGCGCAAGGCCGAGGCGGCCATCGCCGGTTCGGGGGGCTCGATCCAGGCGGTGAGCGACGCGGCCATCCTCGAGGCGTACCACGAGGTGGCCGAGCGGGAGGGCGTGTTCTGCGAACCCGCGTCCGCGGCCTCGCTGGCGGGGCTCAAGGCCCACCTGCACAAGGGCCTCGTCCGCCCCGGCGCCCGGGTGGTGGCGGTGCTCACGGGCCACGGCCTCAAGGATCCCGACACCGCCTCCGGCGCCGTGGCGGTAGAGACCCTGGACGCGGACCTCGAGACCCTGCGCCGCGCCATCGGGCTGGTACCCGCGTGATCCAGGTCTCGGTGCCCGCGTCCACCGCCAACCTGGGACCCGGCTTCGACGTGATGGCCCTGGCGCTGGATCTGCGCAACGAGTGGCGCTTCGCCTGGTCCGACGGCGAGGACCGGCTCAGCGCCCGGGGACTCGCGGCCAGGCTGCTCGAGGACCCTGCCCAGAACCTCACCTACCAGGCGGCGCGCCGCCTCATGGCCGAGGCCGGGCGAGCGGGCCACGTGGCCATCCACTGCACGAGCCGCATCCCGGTCACGGCGGGGCTCGGGTCCAGCGCGGCCGCCATCGCCGCGGGGCTCGTCGGCATGAACGCGCTCATGGGCGACCCCGTGGACCCGGCGCGGCTCATGGCCATGGGCGTGGACATGGAGGGTCACCCCGACAACATCGTGGCCGCGATGGTGGGGGGGCTGACCATCGGGTACACCGCCGAGGACGGCCGGGCGGGGGGCTACCGGCGCATCGAGCCGCCCGCCGGCCTCGTGGCGGTGGCGGTCTGGCCGCGCACGCCGCTCTCGACCCGGGTGAGCCGCGACGTGCTGGCCCCGACGGTGAGCCGCCGGGACGCGGTGTTCAACCTGCAGCGGGTGGCCATGCTCACCCACGCGTTCGTCACCGGCGACCTGAGCTCCCTCGCGGAGATCACCCGGGACCGGCTGCACCAGCCCCAGCGCGAGGCCCTGATCCCCGGGCTCCTCGACTCCCTGGAGCGGGCGCTCGCCGCCGGCGCCCGCTGCGCTTTCCTCAGCGGGGCCGGTCCCGCGCGCCTCGCGCTGGTGGACGACGATCCCGCGGTGGTGGAGCGGGTCATCGGGGCCATGGGCGGCGCCGACATGGTCCACTGGTCGGGGCGCATGGACACCGAGGGCGCGCGGGTCCTGGCCGCGGGGGATCAGCGGGTGACGGGCACCGCCAGCACCCGCAGGTGACAGCCCACCTCGACCCCGCGCTCGCGGGCCATGCGCTCGAGCGCCACGGCGATCTGCGCCTCGGAGGCCTCGTGGGTGACGATGACCACCTCGGCGAAGTCCGGGGACTCGGGCTCCTGCACCACCCAGTTGGCGCTCACCTCGGCCTCGGCGAGCACCCCCGTGAGCCTCGCGAGCATGCCGGGCCGGTCCGAGACCCTCAGCCGGAGATAGTGGGGGGCCACGGACCTGTCCGCCGGCACCAGGGCCACCGGCGGCATCGGGCCGGTGCGCAGCCGCCGGGCTCCCAGCCGGCGGTTGCGCGCCGCCTCCACCAGGTCGCCCACCACCGCGCTGGCGGTGGGATCCCCACCGGCGCCGGCGCCGTAGAACATGGCCTCCCCCAGGGCGTCGCCCACCACGTACACCGCGTTCATCGCGTCGCGCACCGCGGCCAGGGGGTGGCGGTCGGGGATGAGGGTGGGACCCACCGCGATCTCGAGGCGCTCGTCGCGGCGCACCGCCGCGGCCAGGAGCCGGATGCGCCAGTGGAATCCCCGGGCGTGGCGGATGTCGGCCGCGGTGACGGACCGGATGCCCTCGGTGCGCACGTCGCCCGGGTGCACCCGGCGGTTGAAGGCGATGCCCGACAGGATGGCGATCTTGCGGGCCGCGTCGACCCCGTCCACGTCCGCGGCCGGGTCAGCCTCGGCGTAGCCCTGGCGCTGGGCCTCCGCCAGCGCGTCGGCGTAGGACCAGCCTGACTCCTCCATCCGGGTGAGGATGAAGTTGGTCGTGCCGTTGAGGACGCCGTAGACCCGTTCGATGCGGTTGGCGCTCAGGGACATCTGCAAGGAGCGGACGATGGGGATGCCCCCGCCCACGGCGCCCTCGTAGTAGATCTCCGCCTCGGTGGCGCTCGCGGCCTGCTCCAGCGCCTCGCCGTGGGCCGCCACCACGTCCTTGTTGGCCGTGACCACGGTCTTGCCCCGCAGCAGGGCCGAGCGCATCAGCTCGAAGGCGGGCTCCTCGCCGCCCATCACCTCGATGACCATCTCCACCTCGGGGTCCTCGAGGATCCGCGCGGGATCGGTGACGACGCGGACGTCCTCGGGGACGCTGCGCGGGCGGTCGGCGGTGCGCACCAGCGCCCAGCGGATGTGGATGGGCCCCCCCGCCTTGGCCTCGATGTCGCTGCGGTTCTGTTCCAGGAGCCGGGCCACCGCCGAGCCCACGGTTCCCAGCCCCAGGAGCGCGATCTCCATGCCCTGACCTGCGCGAAGGGCCGCGACGGCTCCTCCGACCAGGTCTTCGCCCCTTTCGGATTGGATTGCACACGGTAAGCCACGAAGCCACGACGCTCGGGGCCAGACACCCCGCCGGGCGGACCCGAGCCGGATCGACGGCCGCCAAGGCGCCTACCGCCCAAACTATCATGTCGGATGCCCGCTGGCAACGTTCCACCGGCGCGGCGCCTCGACGGGGACGTTGCCGGATCGTTCCTCGCGCGCCGCCGGCGCAGGGGAGGGCTCGCGAAGGGTCCGACTGCGGCGCGCCGAACCTTCTCCGCGGGCAGGTCGAGGCCGGGGATCGGCGCCCACGGCGGCGCGGGCCAGCGCTGGCCAGAGGAAGGCCCGCGGGCGCCCCTTGGGGCCTGGGGCGGCGACGGTGGACGCCCCGGCGAGGGGGCCGTATGCTAGGACCGGCGAGTCCGGCGGGCGCCGCGGGGAGGCGATGGCGTGGAACCGATACCTCGTTCGGCGTCGGAGGTGACCACGACCCACATGGTCATGCCCAGCGACACCAATCACATGGGCAACCTCATGGGCGGGCGCCTCATGCACATGATGGACACCGCCGCCGCCATCTGCGCGGCGCG
This sequence comes from Bacillota bacterium, assembly GCA_021797925.1. GTDB lineage: Bacteria > Bacillota > Sulfobacillia > JAJZYS01 > JAJZYS01 > JAJZYS01. The sequence continues at coordinate 3,870 of JAJZYS010000010.1, read as the reverse complement.
CCACTCCCGCCGCGTCTGCGTCACCGTGGCGGTGGACCGGGTCGAGTTCCGCGAGAGCATCCGGCTGGGGCAGGTGCTCGTGATGCAGGCGGCGATGGGCTGGACGGGGCGCACCTCCCTGGAGGTGGACGTGACGGTGTGGCGCGAGGACCCCTACGCGGGCGAGCGCACCCTGAGCAACACCGCCCGCTTCACGTTCGTGGCCCTGGGCCCCGACGGCCGGCCGACCCCGGTGCCGCCGCTGCTCGTCGAGAACGAGGATCAGGCGCGGCGCTTCGAAGCGGGGCAGGCGCGGCGCCGCCGGCCGGCGGGCCCGTGAGCTGACGGCCCTGCCGCGATTCGCGCTTCCCCGCGCGGGCGGGGCGAGGCGACAGGATCCCGGGCTTCGCTGGCGAATCCACGGCTCTGTTGCTCTCGATCGGATGGGCTGGGAGGAGGTGAGACACCGGTGCTGCACATCATCGCATTCATCGTGATCGGACTCGTCGTCGGATGGGTCATCGGGTCCATGGCGGGCAGATCCAACAAGACCATGGCGATCATCCTGGGGCTCGTGGGCGGTCTCGTGGGCGGATACATCTTTCATGCATCCAAGTACGGCAGCCTCGGTACGGCCATCGTGGGAGCCCTGATCCTGGGCTTCGTGGGCCGCGCCCTCGGCGGCAAGTCCAACGCCTGACCACCCAGCCCTCCTTGTGGAGGGCGTTTTCATGCCCAAAGTGATGAATTTGATAACTTGACGGTTGATATCATGAAGTATAAGGTAAGATATACAGGGGGGTAAGACGATCACATACCAGGGGCCCTGCCCGGTGTGCGGGCGGGCGATGAACGTGGAGCGCTACGCCTGCGACGCATGCGGCACTCGCCTCGAGGGACGCTTCGAACTGGGACCCTTGGCTCGGCTGGGGCCCCAGGAGACGGCCTTCGTGGAGCTGTTCGTCCGGGTGCGGGGCAACCTCAAGCAGATGGAGCGGATCCTGGAGGTGTCCTACCCGACCCTGCGCTCGCGGCTCGAGGCGGTGATCGGGCAGCTGGGCGGGCCCTGGGATCCGCAGTCGCCGCAGTGAGATTGCGTGAGGAGGAGTCGAGATGCGCGAGGAACGTCGCCGGATCCTGGAGATGCTGGAGGCGGGCAAGGTCAGCGTCGACGAGGCGGCCCGGCTGCTCGAGTCGCTGGGGAAGGGCGCCATGGCGGAATGGATGCCCGAGCGCTGGGTGCAGGCCGTCACCCAGGCCGTGGACCGCGTGGGCGCGCGGGTGCGCTCCCCGGTGGAGCACCGGGTGGAGGAGCTCACCGGGGACCTCGTGGCGGAGCAGGGCGGGGTGGAGCTCGACGTGGAGTTCGCCACCGAGTCGCTGCGGGTCATGTCCCACGCCCTGCCGGGCTGGCGCCTGGTGCTGGCCAAGGACGGGCTCGCGGGCGCCGACGGCATCGGCCACTACCGGGTGGAGTCCGGCCCCGGCCGGCTGTGGATCCGGCGGGAGGATGCGCCCCGGGGGCCCTTCGGGCCGCTCGCGGCCATGGGCATGCGCCGCATCACCCTGTACCTGCCCCAGGACGTGGCGGTGCGCGGCCGGGTGCGCCTGAGCAACGGCGCGCTGCGCGTGACCGGACTGCGCGTGGACGGGGTGCACCTGGAGACCGGCAACGGCCGGGTGGCGCTGAACGCGGCCGGGGGGCGGGCGGTCGTGGAGGCCGGCAACGGCTCGGTCCGGGTGAGCGGGCCGCTGGAGCAACTCCACGCCTCCTCGGCCAACGGCGCGGTGGACGTGGAGGACGGCGGCAGCCAGGAGGCCTCGTACCGGCTGCGCTCGTACAACGGGCGGGTGCGCGCGCTGCTGCGGCCCCAGCCGGGCTGGAGCGCCAAGGTCGAGGCGGAGAGCGGCGTGGGTCCGGTGCACGTGCGCGTGCCGGGGATGGAGGTGGACTCGCAGCGGCTGGGCGCGGGCCAGCGGGTGCGAGCCACGGTGGTGGGCGATCCGAGCCCGAGCCGCCACCTCGTGCTCGTGGCCGTCACGGGCAACGGCCGGGTGGACGTGGACGCCATCGAGCCGCACATGGGCGCGGTCACGGTGGAGGGCGCCTGAGGCAACCCGCTGATGCCAGGTGGCGGATCCCCCCGGGGGGATCCGCCACCGCGCGTTCCGGCTCGGCCGGCCTCGGCGCGCCCAGGCGCTCGGGCCGCGCACCCTCAGGGCTGGGCGAGGGTGGGACCGCGGGGGACCGGAAGGTTCGCCCCGATCCTGAAGGCGCGCATCGCCTCGAGCTGGTGGGTCAGGAGCACCAGCTCCGAACGGGGACTGCCGGTGCAGATGAGCGCGAAGCCGGCGGCGCGGTCCGCCTCGTAGAAGCGGCGCGACGCCGACTGGTCCACCCGCCCCGAGAGGACCCGCACCGCGCAGGTGCAGCACCACCCCTGCTCGCAGAGGCTCGGCAGCTCAACGCCCGCGTCGCGGGCGCACTCGAGGATGTGGCGTCCCTCGGGAACCTGGATGTGCGCGCGGCGTCCGTCGGGCAGCCGAAGCTCCACCGCGTGGACCCTTTCCGCTCCCGGGCCGGTCAGGGGTTGTAGAAGCCCCGGTTCTTGCTGTAGGGAGCGTCGCCCGGATCGCCCCGGCGGAAGTGGCCCGAGGGGCGGGCGACGCCCTCGCGCTCCATGCTCAGCAGCTCGATGAACCAGGCCTCGTGCTCGATCTCCTCCTGCAGGATGCGCGACGCCATGTCGAAGGTGCGCAGGTCCTTGCCGAAGGTGATGTCGCAGATCTCGCTCCAGGTGCGGATGGCGCAGCGCTCGGCCTCGAGCAGCACCTCGAGGATGTCGTCCGCCTTCACGTGGGTGACGATGTCGCGGCTGTTCTTCATGGGGCGCTTGCCGTTCTCGCTGCCCGGCAGATACGCGTCGGGGCATCCCGCCCGGTCGGCGAAGGTGCGGATGTCATAGGGGATGGTGCCGCCCAGCTCGTAGATGCGGGGGGTGATGAGCTCGAAGTGGGCCCGGTCCTCGAGTCGGGCGTCCTCGCAGATCTCCTTGTAGTCCTCGTTGCCCGCCAGGTACATGCGCAGGATGGTGTAGTAGTAGTACGTGGTGAACTCGGCGCCGGCCGCGTCCACCAGCTTCTCGATCAGCTGGTCCACGTCGATGCCGCGCTTTTCCAGCTGTTCCACGCCGACGCGCTGGGTGACGTCCCCGGCCTTGACCCGGCCGGAGGCGTGGGGCTTGTCTGCCATCGTCTCATCTCCTCCTCGTGAGTGCGTGCGGGTGACGCCTGCCGGTGGCGGCAGAGGTCACTCGCAGTCTCGCATCCGCTCATGGGCGATGTCAAGCATGCCCAGGCCCTCGAGCCGGGATGCGGACACGGCCAGCGATCGCTTCCTCCGGTGGCGGCAACTGACTGGCTGGCGGCGCGCGCGATCACCGATACTACGGGATCGAGGAGGTGATCGCGTGAACAACCTGAGCTTGCGGGAGATCCAGTCCATCGTGGAACTGGCTCGCTGCGAGAACCTGGTGGCCGCCAAGGCCCAGGCGTTCCGGCCCATCCTCGCGGACCCGGCGCTGGGATCGCTCAACCAGGAGATCGAGGACGATGCGGAGCACCGGGTGCGGGGTCTGGAGGAGCTCATTCGCCGCTGAGAAGGAGGAAGTGCCCATGAACGGATACGGAGCCGAGTCGCCCGCATACGGGGACACGAGGTTCAGGAACCAGCGCACGGAGGGCATCGCGGCCCTCACCGAGTATGACGCGACGATGGACCACCTCACGGCCATCAAGTGCCTGTCCACCGCGTACACCGAGGCGGCCCTGGAGGCATCGGACCCCCACGCCCGCCGAACTTTCATGGAATACTCCCGCCAGTGTCTCGAT
>JAJZYS010000171.1 GCA_021797925.1 Bacillota bacterium | reverse complement strand
CACGACGATCACCGAGCGGCCGGAGTAGTCGACCCGCTTGCCCAGGAGATTCTGGCGGAAGCGTCCCTGCTTGCCCTTGAGCATGTCGGAGAGGGACTTGAGCGGCCGGTTGCCCGGGCCGGTGACCGGACGGCCCCGGCGGCCGTTGTCGATCAGGGCGTCCACGGCCTCCTGCAGCATGCGCTTCTCGTTGCGCACGATGATGTCGGGCGCGCCCAGGTCGAGCAGCCGCTTGAGGCGGTTGTTGCGGTTGATCACCCGCCGGTACAGGTCGTTGAGGTCCGACGTGGCGAAGCGGCCGCCGTCCAGCTGCACCATGGGCCGAAGGTCCGGCGGGATCACCGGGACCACGTCGAGGATCATCCACTCGGGGCGGTTGCCGCTCTTGCGAAACGCCTCCACCACCTCGAGCCGGCGGATGGCCCGCACCCGCCGCTGCCCGCTGGAGGAGCGCAGCTCGGACCTGAGCTCCTGCGCCAGGCGCTCGAGGTCCATCGCCTCCAGGAGTTCCTTGATCGCCTCGGCGCCCATGGCGGCCCGGAACGTGTTGCCGTAGCGCTCGCGGGCCTCGCGGTACTCGTTCTCGGTGAGGGGCTGCTTCTCCATGAGCGGGGTGGTGCCCGGGTCGATGACCACGTACGCGGCGAAGTAGAGCACCTTCTCCAGGACCCGGGGCGACATGTCCAGCAGCAGCCCCATGCGGCTCGGGATCCCCTTGAAGTACCAGATGTGGCTCACGGGCGCCGCCAGCTCGATGTGGCCCATGCGCTCGCGCCGCACCTTGGACCGGGTGACCTCCACGCCGCAGCGGTCGCACACGATGCCCTTGTAGCGCACGCGCTTGTACTTGCCGCAGTGGCACTCCCAGTCCCGCTGGGGGCCGAAGATCTTCTCGCAGAACAGCCCCTCGCGCTCGGGCTTGAGGGTGCGGTAGTTGATGGTCTCGGGCTTCTTCACCTCGCCGCGGGACCAGACGCGGATCTGCTCCGGGGAGGCCAGCCCGATGCGCATGGAATTGAAGTTGTTCACATCCACCCCTGTGTCCCCCTGTCAGTAGGGTTCGGAGTCCGCCACGTCCGAAAGCGCTCCGGCCTCGTCCAGCTCCTCGTCGGCCTCCTCGGCCACCGCCGGCTCCTCCACCATCCCGTTCTGACCCCCGTGCACCGCAAAGGGCTCGCCCCTCAGCTCCAGGTCCAGGTCCCGGGCCGTCTCCATGTAGTCGTCGTCCGACTCGCGGATCTCGATCTCCTGCTCGTCCGCGGAGAGCACCTTCACGTTGAGCCCCAGCGACTGCAGCTCCTTGATGAGCACTCGGAAGGACTCGGGGACCCCCGGCTCGGGCACGTTCTCGCCCTTGACGATGGCCTCGTAGGTCCGAACCCGCCCCACCACGTCGTCGGACTTCACGGTCAAAAGCTCCTGCAGCGTGTACGCGGACCCGTAGGCCTCCAGCGCCCACACCTCCATCTCGCCGAAGCGCTGGCCGCCGAACTGGGCCTTGCCGCCCAGGGGCTGCTGGGTCACCAGCGAGTAGGGGCCCGTGGACCGGGCGTGGATCTTGTCGTCGACCAGGTGCGCGAGCTTGAGCATGTACATGTGGCCCACGGTGACGGTGTTGTCGAAGGGCTCCCCCGTGCGGCCGTCGCGCAGCTGGATCTTGCCGTCGCGGGGAAGGTTCGCCTCCTCCAGGCACCGGAACACGTCGCTCTCGGACGCCCCGTCGAAGACCGGGGTGGCCACGTAGTACCCCATGGTCCGCGCCGCCCATCCCAGGTGGGTCTCGAGCACCTGGCCGATGTTCATGCGCGAGGGCACCCCCAGGGGGTTGAGCACCATGTCGATGGGGGTGCCGTCGGGAAGGAACGGCATGTCCTCCTCGGGCAGGATCCGGGCGATGACCCCCTTGTTCCCGTGGCGGCCGGCCATCTTGTCGCCCTCGGAGATCTTGCGCTTCTGGGCGATGTACACCCGCACCAGCTGGTTGAGCCCCGGCGCCAGCTCGTCGCCGTTCTCGCGGGTGAACACCTTCACGTCCACGATGATGCCCGACTCCCCGTGGGGGACGCGCTGGGAGGTGTCGCGCACCTCGCGGGCCTTCTCGCCGAAGATGGCCCGCAGGAGGCGCTCCTCGGCCGTCAGCTCCGTCTCGCCCTTGGGGGTCACCTTGCCCACCAGGATGTCCCCGGCCCGCACCTCGGCGCCGATCCGGATGATCCCGCGGTCGTCCAGGTCCTTGAGGACGTCCTCGCCCACGTTGGGGATGTCCCGGGTGATCTCCTCGGGGCCGAGCTTCGTGTCGCGCGCCTCGCACTCGTACTCCTCGATGTGGATCGAGGTGAACACGTCGTCCTTCACCAGCTTCTCGCTGATGAGGATCGCGTCCTCGTAATTGAAGCCCTCCCAGGGCATGAAGGCCACGAGGACGTTGCGTCCCAGCGCCAGCTCCCCCTGGTCGGTGGAAGGGCCGTCGGCGATGACCTCGCCCTCCTCCACCCACTGGCCCCGGGTGACCAGCGGCCGCTGGTTCATGCACGTGCCCTGGTTGGAGCGCATGAACTTCATCAGCCGGTACTGGTCAAGCTCCCCCGACGGCGTGCGGATCGTGATCTCGGTGGCCGTGGAGCGCTCCACCGTGCCGGCGCGCCGGGCGATGAGCACCACCCCCGAGTCCCGCGCCGCCTTGTACTCCAGGCCCGTGCCCACGAGCGGCGCCTCGGTCCGCAGGAGCGGCACCGCCTGGCGCTGCATGTTGGACGCCATCAGCGCCCGGGTCACCTCGTCGTTCTCGAGGAACGGGATCAGGGCGGCGGCGATGGAGACCACCTGCTTGGGCGAGACGTCCATGTAGTCGACCTCGTCGGGAGTGACAAGGAGGATCTCGTCCTTGTAGCGCACGGACACCTTGGGGTTGGCGAAGCGGCCACTCTCGTCCAGGGGCGCGTTGGCCTGGGCCACCACGCACTCGTCCTCTTCGTCGGCGGTGAGGTAGTGGATCTCGTCGGTGACCACGCCCGTGCCCTTGTTCACCTTGCGGTAGGGGGTCTCGATGAAGCCGTATTCGTTGATGCGGGCGTAGGTGGACAGCGATCCGATCAGCCCGATGTTGGGGCCCTCGGGGGTCTCGATGGGGCACATGCGCCCGTAGTGGGAGGTGTGCACGTCGCGGACCTCGAAACCGGCCCGCTCCCGGCTGAGACCCCCGGGTCCCAGCGCCGAGAGGCGGCGCTTGTGCACGAGTTCTGACAGCGGGTTGGTCTGGTCCATGAACTGGCTCAGCTGCGAGGACCCGAAGAACTCCTTCACCGCCGCCACGACCGGCCGGATGTTGATGAGCGCCTGGGGGGTGATCACGTCCACGTCCTGGATGGTCATGCGCTCGCGGACGACCCGCTCCATGCGCGCCAGTCCGATGCGGAACTGGTTCTGCAGCAGCTCCCCCACCGAGCGCAGCCGCCGATTTCCCAGGTGGTCGATGTCGTCCACGGTGCCCAGGCCCTTGAAGAGGGTCGCCAGGTAGCTGATGGCCGCCACGATGTCCTCGTGGGTGAGCACCTTCTGGTCGATGGGCTGATCGCCGTTGCCCACCACCCGCACGGCGGAGCCGTCGCGCAGCACGGCGTCGACCCGAGCGATGGGAGTGCCGTCCAGCAGGTCCGCCATGGCCCGGGTGATCGTCTCCCCCGAGCGGATCAGCACCTTGCCCGTGCGCGGGTCGACGATGTCCGCGGCGGCGATGGTCCCGGGCAGGCGTCGGCGGACCGCCAGCTTCTTGTTGAGCTTGTGCCGTCCCACCATGGCCAGGTCGTAGCGCTTGGGCTCGAAGAACAGGCTGTGCAGCAGGCTGCGGGCGCTGTCCACCGTGGGGGGCTCGCCCGGGCGGATGCGCTTGTAGATCTCCACCAGGGCCTCGTCGGCCGAGGCGACCCGGTCGTCCTCGAGGGTCAGGCGGATGTGCTCGTCGTCGCCGAACAGTTCCAGGATCTGCGCGTTGCTCTCGTAGCCGATGGCCTTGAGCAGCACGGTGGCGTGGATTTTTCGCGTCCGATCGACCCGAACATGCAGGAGACCGCGGGCATCGCTCTCGAATTCTAGCCATGCGCCGCGGTTGGGGATGATCGTGGCACTGTAAAGGGGGATGCCGTTGGGGTCGAAGCTGCGGTGGTAGTACACCCCGGGCGAGCGCACCAGCTGGGAGACGATGACCCGCTCCGCCCCGTTGATGATGAACGTGCCCTTGTCGGTCATGAGCGGGAAGTCGCCCATGAACACTTCCTGTTCCTTGACTTCCCCGGTCTGCTTGTTGATGAGGCGCACGCGCCCCTTGAGGGGCGCGGAGAAGGTCTGGTCCCGCTCCTTGCACTCGTCCACCGAGTACTTGGGCTCGCCGAGGCTGTAGTCGATGAACTCCAGGACGAGGTTGCCCGTGAAGTCGGCGATGGGCGAGATGTCGCGTAGCATCTCCCTCAGCCCGTCCTCGAGGAACCACTGGTAGGACTTCTGCTGGATCTCGATGAGATTCGGCATGTCCAGGACCTCGTGAATGCGGGCAAAACTGAGGCGTTCGCGCTTGCCAACCTGGATCGGTGTTGGCATGACCATCCTCCCTTCATCCTCGGAAGCGGGATGAGCACTCCGTTGCCTTGCGGGTGGGGCCCTTCGAAGAGGTCAATTCCCCATGATACCTGCTTGAGCAGGCAAGGTCAAGGAAATTTCCAGGGAACAGGGCAGCGGGGATCGCGGCTGCCTCAGATGTTCGTGGGCGCGGCGGCGGGATCCATGGGGACGAGCACCACCCCGGCGCGATGGAGGACCTCCTGCGCCCTGGGATCGACGCGGTAGGGCCGGACATAGTGGACGGTGCGCACCTGGCCCTGGGCCAGCGACTTGGCGCAGTGAAGGCAGGGAAAGTCCGTACAGTAGAGCTCGGATCCGGCGCTGCGTTCGCCGGTCACGGCGCACTGCAGGAGCGCGTTGAGCTCGCTGTGCAGTGTGCGCACGCAATGGTCGTCGACGAGGAGGCATCCCACGTCGTCGCAGTGGACGTCGCCGGCCACCGAACCGTTGTATCCGGTCGCGATCACCCGGTGGTCACGCACAAGCACCGAACCCACCCGGCGCCGCGGGCACGTCGAGCGGGTTGCAACAAGGGACGCCAGTTGCATGAAGTATTCATCCCAGCCAATGCGCGGGCGCGCCAACTCCATGTGAGGCGCCCCTCCCTTGTCCCCCTCATGCTAGAGGGCCAGCGGGCACCTGTCAAGCGCCCCGGCCGCGGGCCCGGGGCGCCCGCGCGCTACTTGATCTCGACCGATGCGCCCACCTCGGTGAGCTTGGCCTTGAGGCTCTCGGCCTCCTCCCGCGTCACCTTCTCCTTGACAGGCTTGGGCGCCCCGTCCACCAGGTCCTTGGCCTCCTTGAGTCCGAGCCCCGTGACCTCGCGGACCACCTTGATCACCTGGATCTTCTTCTCGCCCGCCGCCGTGAGGATCACGTCGAACTCGGTCTGCTCCTCCACCGCCGGCGCCTGGGCTCCCGCCGCCGCCGGAGCCGCCTGCATGGCCACCGGCGCCGCCGCGGCCACCCCGAACTCCTCCTCGAACTTCTTCACGTGCTCCGC
>JAJZYS010000170.1 GCA_021797925.1 Bacillota bacterium | reverse complement strand
TGCTGGGCATCGTCCTCGGGGGCGTCATCATCACCCTGGTCTCGTGGCGCTGGATCTTCTGGATCAACGTGCCCATCGGCGGCGGCGCCCTCCTCCTGGCGCTGCGCGTGCTGCACGACACCGGCGAGCGCCAGTCCCGGCGTCTCGACGTGGCGGGGATGGCGACCCTGGGGCTGGGGCTGTTCGGGGTGCTGTGGGGGATGACCGGGCTCGTCAGCTCCCCCCTGGATCCCGCGATCCTCGCCTTCCTCGCCGGCGGCGTGGCCCTCATCGCGGCGTTCGCCCTGATCGAACGGGCCCAGCGCACCCCCATGGTGCACCTGTCGCTCTTCCGCATCCCGACGATGACGCCGTCCTTCCTGGCGGCCATGTTCCAGAGCCTCGCCAACTACGCCGTCCTGTTCCTCGTGCTCATGTACCTGCAGGGACCCCGGGGCCTCACTCCGCTCGCGGCCTCGCTGCTCCTTGTCCCGGGCTACGTGGTGGGCGGCGCCGTCGGCCCGTTCGCCGGTCGGCTCGCCGACCGCGCGGGCCCGGTGGTGCCGGCGACGGTGGGCCTCGCGGTGCAGGTCGTCGCCCTGTTCGTCTACGCCCACCTCTCCCTCGCCACGGGGCTGGGCCTGGTGGTCCTCGCCAGCGTCATCAACGGCATCGGCTCGAGCTCGTTCTTCCCCGCCAACAGCTCCGCCGTCATGAAGGCGTCCCCGCCCGCAACCTTCGGCATCGCCTCGGGCATGCTGCGCACCTTCACGAACATCGGCATGGTGTTCTCCCTGTCGCTGGCGATCCTCGTGGCGTCCCGGTCCATCCCCCGGCGGCTGGCGTTCGCCATCTTCGTCGGGACGGCGCCGCTGCGGGGCCCTCTGGCCAGAACCTTCACCACGGGCCTTCACGCCGCGTTTTACGCCTCCATGGGGTTCATGGCGGTGGCGGCGCTGCTGTCGTGGAGCCGGCGCCGGGGCCCGCGAAGGGCCCACGGCACCCTTGCGCCGTAGCGCAGCGGCGGCCATCCAGGAAAAGGATCCTCGGGCCACCGCGACGAATGCCCGCGCAGCCGGTGACGCTGGAGGCGTGTGACGTGGTGCGCTTTGCCCACTCGGCAGACTGGCAGCTCGGCATGCGGCTGCCCTTCGGCACACAGGAGAGCCAGGCGCTGTTCGCCGAGGCCCGCCTGGAGGCGGTGCGGCGCCTGGGCGACGTGTGCGCCGAGCAACAGGTGGACTTCGTGCTGGTGTGCGGGGACGTCTTCGAGTCGAACCACCTCGACCGCCGGCTGGTGGCGCGGGCGCTGCTGGCCATGCAGCGCATCCGGGTTCCGGTCTACCTCCTGCCCGGGAACCACGACCCCCTGGACCCCGCCTCCGTCTACCGCTCCGCCGCCTTCACCCGGGCCTGCCCCGCCCACGTGCGCGTCCTCGATTCCCCCGGCCCCTGGCCCGTGGGCCCCGACGCGTATCTTCTCGCCGGGCCGTGGCTCTCGAGGCGCCCGGTGGTCAACCCCCTTCTTCAGGCCTTCGCCGCCGAGCCGCTCCCGGGCCTGTGCATCGCCGTGGGGCACGGAGCCGTCGACGCCATGAGCCCCGATCCGTCGGACCCGGCCCGCATCCCCCTCGCCGACGCCGAGCGGGCCCTCGACGCGGGCAGGGTGCACTATATCGCCCTGGGCGACCACCACTCGGCGACTTCTGTCGGCGCCACGGGCCGCATCCGCTACGCCGGGACGCCCGAGGCCACGGACTTCCGGGAGAGCCGGCCGGGCCGGGCCCTCCTCGTGGAGCTGGAACCAGGCGACTGCCGGGTGACCGAGGTCCTCCTGGGCCGCTGGCGGTTTGTGACCCAGCACTTCACCCTCGACGGAGCCCCAGGCCTCGCCGCCCTGTCCCACTGGCTCGAGCGCCAGCCCGACAAGGAGACCACCGTGCTGAGGCTGAGCCTCGACGGCACCCTCACCGTCCGCCAGCGCGGCCAGCTCGAGGAGATCCTCGAGGAGGCCTCGGACCTCTTCGCGGCCGTGAACACCTGGGAGCGGCACACCGATCTCGCGGTCCGCCCGGAGGAGCTGGACTTCGCCGACCTGGGCCTGAGCGGATTCGCCGCCGACGCGGCCCGCGAGCTCGACGCGGACGCCCGCGCCGGGGACGAGGTCGCCGCGAACGCCCTGGCGCTGCTGTATCGCCTGGCGGGTGGGCCGTCGTGAAGATCCACCGGCTGAAGCTCACGAACTTCGCCGGCGTCGCCGAGCGCGCCCTGTGCTTCGAGCCGTCCGGGGTGACGGTGGTGGAGGGCCCCAACGAGGTGGGCAAGACCAGCCTGATCCAGGCGATCGACCTCATCTTCCGCTACCCTGACAGCTCGCAGGCCACCCCCGTCCTGGCGGTCAAACCCGTCGACCGGGACGTGGGCGCCGAGGTGGAGGTCGAGTTCACCACCGGCCCGTACCATCTCGTCTACCGCAAGCGCTGGCACCGCAGCCCCGTGACGGAGCTCACCGTCCTGGCCCCCCACCGTCAGCAGTTCACCGGCCGCTCGGCCCACGACCGGGTGGACGCGATCCTGGACGAGACCATGGACCGCGAGCTCTGGTCCGCGCTCCGGGTGCAGCAGGGGGAGAGCATCACCCAGGCCGACCTCGCCGGCACGCGGCTCATGGCCGCCCTCGACGCCGCCGCCGCGGGGGCGCTGGGAGAGAAGGACGAGAACGACCTCTTCGAGCGCGCCCGGCAGGAGCACGAGCGCTACTTCACCGCCGGCGGCCGGCCCCGGGGCGAATGGCAGCAGGTCCAGGAGGAGCTCGCCTCCGCGCAGAGGGAGGCGCAGCACCTCGAGCAGGCCTTCAAAGCGCTGGAGGAAGACACCCGCCACGTGGAGCGGCTGCAGACGCGGCGAGCGGAGCTGGAGCAGCACCAAAAGCAGCTCGTGCCGCGGATCGAGGAGCTCGAGGCGAGCTGGGAGGCCCTCGAGTCCCGGCGACGGGAGGTGGAGCTCGAGGCCGCCCGGCTCGCCGCGGCCGAGGAGCGGGTCCGGCGCGCCGAGCGCGATCAGAAGGAGCGCCTGGACCTCGTCCGCGAGGTGCGCGAGCGCGAAGGGCGCCTCGTCGAGCTCGAGGCCGCAGTGAGCCGAGCGCGCGAGGCCCTCGCGGCGGCGCAGGCGGCCCACAGGGCCGCGCTCGACAGAGCGCGCGGCCTCACGGAGCGCCTTGTCGCCCAGCAGGCCCGGCTGCAGCGCGCCCAGGCGGACCTCGAGCGCCACCGGGACCGCCGCGACCTCGAGGCGCTGAAGCTCACCCGTGAGCGGATCCGCGTCGTCCAGGCCGAGCTGCGCGACGCCGACGCCCGGGTCCAGGCCAGCCGGGTCACCGACGAGGACCTCGCTGAGCTCGAACGCCTGCACGAGGCCGCCCTGACCCTGTCGGGCTCCCTCGCGGGCAGCGCGCCCGTGGTCGAGGTCGAGGCGCTGGCTGCGGTGGATCTCACCCTGGGCGGCGTCGCCCTGCGGCTCGCCCCCGGCGAGAGCGTGCACCGGTCCGTCACCGACGCCCTGGAGCTCGTGCTCCCCGACCGCCTGCGCGTGCGGGTGTCCGCGCCGCTCGACGTCACCGAACTCGCCCTGCGGGCCGCCGCGGCCCACGACAGCGAGGCGCGGCGCTGCCAGGCGCTCGGGGTCGCGGACATCCAGGCCGCCCGGGCCGAGGCCGAGGCCCGACGCGACGCCCAGCGGCGCCTGGCCCGTGCCCGCGCCGACCTGACCCCGCTGCTCGAGGGCCTGACCCTCGAGGCGCTCGAGGACCGGATCGAGCGGCTCTCCCGGCAGCTTCACGAGCAGGACCTCGAGCGCCCGGCGCACGAGACCCCGCCCCCGACCCTGGAGCTGGCGCAGGCCGCCCGCCAAACGGCCCAGACCGACCTCGAGGCGGTCGAAGGGGAGTCCAGGGCGCTCGAGGCGGTGGTGGCGGAGTGCTCCCAGGCTCATCGCGAAGCCGCGGAGGGAGCCGCCCGCGCCGAGGCACAGGCCCTGGGAGCGCACGAGGACGTCGAGCGCGCCGGCTCGGCGCTGGCCGGGGCCCGGGCGCAGCGACCCGACGAGGAGCTCGAGCGCCTCGCGGTCGAGGCGCGGCTCGAGGCGGCGCGGATGGGACAGGGCCTCGAGGCTGCCCGGGCGGCGCTCGAGGCCCAGAACCCCGAGCAGACGAGGCTCCTCCTCGAGAACGCCCGCGCCGCCCAGGAGCGCGGTCAGAAGGAGCTTTACCAGCTCGACATGGAGCTTGCCACGCTCCGGGAGCGGCTTCGGATCCAGGGCGAGGCGGGGCTCTTCGACCAGCTGGCCCAGGCCCGCTCCGCGCTCGAGGAGGTGGAGCACCGCCACGCGGCGCTCGAGCGTCGGGCCCAGGCCGCGAGGCGGCTCTACGCAACCCTGGGGCGCCACCGGGACGCGGCGCGCCAGCGGTACGTGCGCCCCTTCCAGGAGCGGGTGGAGCAGCTGGGCCGCATGGTGTACGGCCCGGACTTCGCCGTGGAGCTCGACGAGAACCTCGCCATCGTGCGACGCCACCTTTCGGGACGCACCGTCCCGTACGCGTCGCTCTCCACGGGAGCCCGCGAGCAGCTGAGCCTCCTGGCGCGGCTGGCCTGCGCCGGCATGATCGGGGGCGAGGCGGGGGTGCCCGTGATCCTCGACGACGCGCTGGGCAACACCGACCCCTCGCGCCTGGAGCGCATGGGCGCCGTGCTGAATCACGCCGGCGAGCAGGGGCAGATCATCATCCTCACCTGCGTGCCCGACCGCTACCAGTGGGTGGGACGGGCCCGGGTCGTGCGCCTTGAGGCCGGGCCCCCGGCCGCGGACGAGGTCGCCGCCGGCGTCGAGGCGACGGCTCCGGCCGATCGCATGCTCGACGTCCTGCGGGCGCAGGGACGCCCGCTGACAAAGGAGGAGCTTCTCGCCTTGAGCGGCCTGGGCCCCGCGCTGGGGACCCGCCTCGTCGACGCGCTGGTCGCCGACGGCCGGATCGTGCGTACCGGCCGGGCCCGGGGCACCCGGTACGCTCCCGGGCCCTGACCGGTGGCAAGGTGCGCCGTCCCGGCGCTTGACGGGCCCGTCCAGGCGATGCACCATCGGACGGGGAGGTGACCGCGGGTGAAGCCACGGCTCGAGGTGCGCTACTGCACGGCCTGAGGCTATCTTTCCAACGCCACCCGGGTGGTGGCCGAAGTGCTCGACAGTCTGAAGGACCGTCTTGAGGCGGCGACCCTGATCCCGGCGAGCGGGGGCGTGTTCGAAGTCCGGCTCGACGGCAGCCTGGTCTACTCCAAGGAGCAGACCGGGAAGTTCCCCGCTCCCGGCGAGGTGCTCCAAGCGGTGCAGGGGCTCATGGATGCCTCCCGTCGGCCGGCCGGCTGAGGCTGCCGGTGACGGCGAGGTGGATGCGGCCCGGGACGTGGTCGGATTCCCGGGGTGGGCGTGCGGCCTCCGTACGCTCAGGCCGTGGAGCGCCAGTTCCAATCCAGCCGCAACCGTGCCTGGTGGAGCGCTGTGCGCGGACCCGACCGGGGATCGTACCCGGCGGGGCGTCGCTCCCTCGCTCCCCGATCAGGGCGTGGCGGGGCGGCGTGCCCTTCGAGCCCAGGCACC
>JAJZYS010000169.1 GCA_021797925.1 Bacillota bacterium | reverse complement strand
AGGTGACGTTCTCCGTAACCAACCCGCCTCCCCGACCCAACCGCCTTGCGATGTACGGGCTGTGCCCGATCACCCCGCCGCCCAGCGCCATTCGCTTCAATCCCGGAAACCGCACCTTCAGGGCTCCCATGATCTCATGAAACCTGTCCACCATCGCCTCCAGCGTCGCCGCGTAAATCTCGATCGCCTTGGTGTCGAGCGTCAGCCCCTCGATGGAGGCCGTCGCCCGGTCGTCCCAGGCGAGCGAGCGCTCCCCGGCGAACGACGGCACCACCTTCAGACCGTGGTTTTTCGGCGGGTTCGCCTCGAGTTCCTTCTCCACCGCTTCCAGCGATCCCAGCTTCAGGGTGTCGTGCATCCACCGGATCACGTTCCCCGCGTTGCTGATCGCCCCCCCGATCACCCCCCGCCTGCGGTCCAGGCGGTAGCAGAAGAGCCCCCAGGGCACCTCCCCCCCGTCCCCGCCCTCGAACATCACCCGCGCGGCCCCCGAGGTCCCCATCACCACCGCGACCGTCTCCTCGTCGGTGGCGCCCGCGCCGAGGTTGCTGAGCGCTCCGTCCCCGGCGGGGGGCACCCACGGGATCTCCCTCAGGGCCGGCCAGCGCTCTGCCCATTCCTCCCTGAGGCCGCGGCTCGGCTCGTCGAGGTCGATGAGGCGGCCGAGCCGCTCGGGTTCGACGCCCGTGGCCTCGAGCATGCTCGGCTCCCAGTCCAGGGTGTGGCGGTTCAAGAGCCCCGTCGCGGAGGCCATGGAGAGGCTCACCCCCGCGTCGTCGAAGAAGCAGCGGTACACGTACTCCCCGAAGGAGACGAAGCGGTCCACCCGCCGGAAGAGCTCGGCGTTACGGGTCCTGAGCCAGCGGAGCTTGGGCGGCCAATAGGACGGGTGGATGAAGCAGCCCGTCAGCTCGTGCACCTTGCGGATGTCAAGCTCCTCACGCAGCCGGTCCGCCTCGCCCCGGCTGCGGGTGTCCGCCCAGGTGTACACCGGCGTCAGGGGGCTATTGTGCCGGTCGACCCCCATGAGGCTGTGCCAGAAGCACGAGCACCCCACCGCCCGGATGCGCGACGCCTTGTCCTCGGCGCGGGCCAGGACCTCGTCGATCGTCTGCACCACGGCGGAAAAAAGCAGCCCCGGATCCCCTTGCAACCCCCCGTCCGGGGTCGTGCGCATGCCGTAGGGAACCTGGGACTTGAGGTCGGGGACCTCGGCCAGGTTCTCGTCGTAGACGATCGCCCGGGTCGAGGACGTCCCCATGTCGAGGGCCAAGACCCACTTCCCGCTCACGACGGGCGCCTCAGGTCCCGGAGGATCACCCGGGCGGGGGAGCCCTCGGCCTCGAGCTTCACCGGGAGGCAGAGGAGCTCGTACTCGCCCGGGTCGATGCGGACGAGGTCGAGGCCCTCGATGATCACCACGCCGTGGGCGAGCAGCTCCTGGTGGGTCTCCCCTTGCTGGTGGAAGGGCTCCATGGAGCAGTAGTCGATCCCCACCAGCCGGATCCCGTGGGCCGTGACCCAGCGGGCCCCGTCGATCCCCAGGGCGACGAAGGTGGGGTCGAAGACGGGCTTCTGGGCGCGAAGGATGTTCGTGGTCTTGAAGAGGATCCGCCGGGTGTCGGGGGGCAGGCCGAGATTCTCGAGGAACGGGGCGCCGATGGCGTCGTCGCCGGGAACCTCCACCACGCGGCAGGGCCCCACCATGGCCTCGAGGTCGAGGGAGTCCGCCGTCGCGCCGTCCGCGATGAAGTGGCGGGGGGCGTCCACGTGGGTGCCGGTGTGGATGCCCATGGACAGGGCGTTCACGTTGTCGAGGTCACCGCTCGCCATGGCGTGGATGGGCGTGAAGGTGGGGCCGGGCTCGCCGGGGTAGGTGACGATCCCCGGGCGGACCGTGACGCTGACGTCGCGGATCACTTCTGCACCTCGACGACGGCCTTGATGTCCCCGGGCTCCTTGGTGAGGCCCTGGGTCCACTGGGCGAGGGGGATGCGCCGGGTGATCAGCGCCTCGAGCGCCAGGGGATAGAGGACGTGGATGGCGCCGAGGTCCCTGACCGCCATGAGGAAGTGGTCCCGGTTGGCGTTGACGCTGCCCAGGATGATGTGGTTCTCGAGCACCATGTCCGAGTTGATGACGTTGGCGTCCACGCCCACGGTGCGCTTGCCGCCGGTGACCGCGGTGAGCAGCAGCGCGCCGTTGCGGCCCAGGTTCTGGGCGGCCTCGAAGACGAGGGGGCTGTAGCCGGTGGCCTCGACGATGAGGTCGGGGAGCGTCTTGCCGGAGAGAAAGGCGGTGAGGGAGGTGCCCGCGAGGTTCTGGTACTCCCCGCCGATGTCCGTGGCGATCTTCGCCCGGGGGGAGGTGGGCTCCACCTGGTCGCAGACCGTGACCTGGATGCCCCGCAGCCGCAGGAGCATGGCGGCGAGGAGCCCGATGGGGCCCGCGCCCAGGACCACCGCCCGGCGGGGCACCCAGTGCAGGCGCCGCTGGGCCAAAAAGACCTGGTCCACGCCCTTCTCCACCACGGACATGGGCTCGGTGAGCACCCCCACCGAGCGCAGGTCCTGGGGGAGGCGCACGAGGTACGCGGGCGACTCGGTGTAACGCTCGCTCATGAAGCCGTGGGCGCCCTTGATGCCGCGCTCGGTGTAGTGGCCGGTCTCGCACATGTCCCACTGGCCGTCGGCGCAGCTGGGGCAGCACTCGGGGCAGGGGCGGCGGACGATGCCCGCCACGAGGTCCCCGGCCTTGAGCTCGCGTTCCCCCAGGGGGACCGAGAGCACCCGGCCCAGGGACTCGTGGCCGAGGATCAGGTAGGGCGAGCCGGGAGGCGCCTCGCCGTACTCGGCCCGGTCGATCTCCATGTCGGTGCCGCAGATCCCGATCTCCAGCGTCTGCACCACGCATTCGCCGGGTCCCGGGGTCGGAGCCTCGATCTCCTCGACCCGGCCGCTCGAGGCCTGGCCGGGCGTGACGACGCCAGCTCGCATGGGTCCACCTCCCTGGAGGTTGCGCTGGGAGAGGCCTCCCAGCGGGTTGCGGAAAAGACTTCACCCGGCGGGCCGGCAAGTCCTCCCTGGGTGGTCACTGGTAGATGACCACGAGCGGGGAGGGCCTGAGCGCGAGGACCTGAGCCGGGGTCAGGAGCGGGGTGTCCTGGGTGTAAAAGAGCTTGATGCCCCCGTACTGGACGGGCTCGCGGGTGACGAAGAGGTGGTAGTTGTGGATCTTGAGCGCCTGGCCGCCGAAGCCGTCCATGTCCTTGACGAAGGCCACGCCCGGCATGGGGGTGATGCCCTTCCAGTTGGGGACCATGCTGGCGAGAAACTGGTGGACGATGAGGATCTTCTGGGGGAGGTGGTAGCGGTACACGAGGTCGTGGAGCTTGCGGATGGCCCAGTTGATGTCGCGGGTGCGCATCGTCCCGAACTCCTGGCCGGGGACGTCCCCGGGCGGCATGTCGAACTCGGGGTCGAGCGCCAGCTCCACGTCGGGCAGCTTGAGAAAGGGGAGGAGGTGGTTCACCTCCCGCCGCACGGTCGAGTGGCCCACCTGCACGTCGAGGATCAACAGGGCGTGGGCGGAGCGGGCCAGTGCGAGCTCGGACCGGATCACGGAGAAGGGCATCCTGAGGCGGTAGAGCTGGTGGGGGCCGGGAGAACCCTGGGCCACCGTGGCCACGAGCTCCAGCGCCTCGACGACCGGGTGGGAGGGGTCGAGGGCCTGGTACGCCTGGGCCTGGGTCCGCAGCGCCCGGAGCATCGCCGCCGGGGTCCCCTGGCCCAGGACGCCCATGCGGGCGTCGTAGGGGTTGCCGTAGTACGCGACGACGCGGTGCTCCGGGAGGATCGCGGGCGGGGTGAAGGGCCGGGGCCGGACCGGGGCGGGACGGGCGGGCTTGACGCGGTGATGGGTCTCGGGCAGGGGCGCCACCCGGTCGGGGCCGCCGGCGCCGGTGGCGGGGAGAACCAGCGCGGCCAGGGCACAGAGGATCGCCACGAGGGTGGAGAGAGCGCGCACCGTCGGCCTTCCCTTCATCGGCGTCGCCGCTGCCGGGGGGCGTTCGGTGGCGGCCGCTGGCCAGGGATTCCCGGCCGGACGGGTCGAGTCCTGCCGAATCCGGGCGCCGCACGGGCACGGCAGGACTCCACGGCGAGTTTCGGGAAGTCCCTGCCTGTGACCAAGGAGGTGGATTCCCTTGCCACGAGACGTTCCGGTGGGAAACGGACAGATCCTCGTGAACTTCGACCTGGGCTATCACGTGACCGGCGTGTTCTTCCCCCACGTGGGCCAGGAGAACCAGACCGAGGGCCATGTCTGCCGCTTCGGGGTGTGGCGCGACGGCATGATGGCCTGGTTCTCCGAGGGCGGATGGGAGGACCTCGTCGTCGGGTACGAGCCCGACACGCTGGTGACCCAGGTGAGCGCCCGGCATCAGGGTCTGGGGCTCGTGATCCACTTCACCGACGCGGTGGACTTCAACGAGAACGTGCTGGTGCGCACCATCCGGTTCGAGCCGCTGCCCGGCCGCGAGGCGGGGGAGGTGCGGGTGTTCTTCCACTTCGACGCGCACATGGGCGAGCAGGACGTGGGCCAGAGCGCCTACTACGACCCGAAGACCCGGGCGATCATCCACTTCAAGGAGGACCGCTACTGCCTCCTGGGGGGCATGGACGACCGGCGCGAGGGGCTCTTCGAGTACGCCATCGGCATCAAGGAGGTGGGCGGGCTCGAGGGCACGTGGCGGGACGCGGAGGACGGGCACCTCGAGGGCAACCCCGTGGCCCAGGGCTCGGTGGACACCACCTCGAGCCTGGTGACCACCTCCAGCGGGACCGTGCACTTCTGGCTGACCCTGGGGAAGTCCTACCAGGAGGTGACCATGCTCGACTCGCTCATCCGGGACAAGACCCCCGAGGTGCTGACCCAGCGGACCCGCGACTACTGGCACCTGTGGGTGATGCCCCAGCAGGTGTACCCCGGCGACCTCCCCGACTCGATCATGTCCCTGGTGCGCCGCAGCCTGCTGACGATCCGGACCCAGATCGACCGCGACGGGGCGATCCTCGCGGCCACGGACTGGGACATCGTGCGCTTCGGGCGCGACACCTACGACTACGTGTGGCCCCGCGACGGGGCGCTCGTGGCGGACGCCATGGACCGGTGGGGGCTGTGGTCGAGCATCCACCGGTTCTATTCCTTCTGCTCCCGGGTGCTCCAGCCCGGGGGCTACTTCCTGCACAAGTACAACCCCGACGGCACCCCGGGCTCCACGTGGCACGCCCGGATCATGGGGGGGCACGAGGTGCTGCCGATCCAGGAGGACGAGACCGCGCTGGTGCTGCAGATGCTCTGGCGCCACTTCGAGCGCCACCGCCAGGTGGAGATCGTGGCCCCCATGTACCGGCACTTCATCATCGCCGCCGCGGACTTCCTGGTGTCCTACCGCGACCCCGTCACCCATCTGCCGCTTCCCTCCCACGACCTGTGGGAGGAGCGCTGGGGCGTGCTCACCTTCACGGCGGCGACCGTGTGGGCCGGACTCATGGCCGGGGCGCACTTCGCCCGGGCGTTCGGGGAGGTGGGCCAGGCGGAGCGCTACGAGCAGGCGGCCCGCGAGGTGCGCGAGGCCGTGA
>JAJZYS010000168.1 GCA_021797925.1 Bacillota bacterium | reverse complement strand
GAACCTGGACCGGCAGCCCGGGGGGGAGGGATCGGCGGACGCGGCTGCAGTCCACGTGCTGATGGCGGTCCGGGGTCGGATCCATCGTGAGGAGGTGCTTGGTTGAACACGCGCAATCGGCTGTTCGGGGCAGGGCTCGGGGTCACGGCCGTGGTATCGCTCCTGGGTGTCGCCGCCGTGGGTCCCATCGCTGCCGCCAAGGCTCCCGTGGTCATCACCGTGGCCATGGTCAACAATCCGCAGATGCTCCAGATGGAAAAGCTCACCCCCATCTTCGAGCGGACACACCCGGGAATCGTGGTGAAGTACGTCACGTTGCCCGAGAACATCCTCAGGGCCAAGGTGACCGAGGATGTGGCCACCCACGCCGGAAAGTTCGACGTGGTCACCATCGGCAACTACGAGACGCCGATCTGGGCCAAGAACGGCTGGATCCGGTCCCTGAAACCCTTCTTTTCCGAAATGACGCCGGCCCAGGCCAAGGCGTACGACTACGCCGGCCTGCTCAAACCCGTGATGGCGAGCCTCTCGTACAAGGGTCAGCCGTACTCGCTGCCCTTCTACGCCGAGTCGAGCCTCATCATGTACCGCAAGGACCTGTTCAAGGCCCACGGGCTCACCATGCCGCTGCATCCCACGTGGCAACAGATCGCCCACTTCGCCAAGGTGCTCAACGACCCCAAGCAGGGCATCGCCGGCATCCTGCTGCGGGGAGCGCCAGGCTGGGGCATGAACCTGGCGCCGTTTGACACCGTGATCAACACCTTTGGCGGCGAGTGGTTCAACATGAAGTGGCAGCCCATGCTGGACACCCCGCCGGTCGAGAAGGCCCTGGCCTTCTATGTGAACCTCGACCGCAAGTACGGTGCCCCGGGCGCCGCGAACCTGGGATGGCAGCAGTGCCTCACGCTCTTCGGCGAGGGCAAGGGCGCCATGTACTACGACGCCACCTCCATCGCCTCCGACATGCTGATCCCCGGCGAAGCCAAGCCCAGCGTCCGCAAGAACATCGGCTTCGCCTACGCGCCCGTCGCGGTCACCCCGCGGGGAAGCCACTGGCTGTGGTCGTGGGCGTTGGCCATGGTGCAA
Source organism: Bacillota bacterium (assembly GCA_021797925.1). GTDB lineage: Bacteria > Bacillota > Sulfobacillia > JAJZYS01 > JAJZYS01 > JAJZYS01. Next base: position 4,596 of record JAJZYS010000168.1, on the reverse strand, counting down.
GACAGCCCGCACCCCTACGACGCGTTCCAATACCTCACGTGGGCCACAAGTCCCCAGTACCTGCAGCTCGTGGCCAAGAAGTTCGGCTGGGCCAGCGTTCCCCCGGGCACCCGCGGGTTCATCTACCAGAACCCCAACTACCGCAAGGCGAACCCGGTCCTGTGGCAGATCACCCTCAACTCCATCGACACCGCCGACCCGACCCACCCGACCCTGCACCCGGTGCCCTACACCGGCATCCAGTATGTGGAGATCCCTCAGTTCGAGTCCCTGGGCAACTCCGTCAGCAACGACGTCTCGGCCGCCATCGCCGGAACCATGACCGTGAAGCAGGCATTGGCCAAGGCGGCGCAGCAGGAAGCGCGCGACGTCTCGGGAACAGGCAAGTACTAGGATCCACGGGGATGCGGATGTCCGGGAGGCGTCCGCATCCCACCCTCAGCAAGGAGGCGGGAGCATGCGCGGCCTCATCCCGAGGGCGGCGGTCGACGGAGACCTGACCGTCACCCGCGGTGGCAGGCGGCGAGTGGAGACGCTCCTGCACTGGCCCACCACCCTCTACCTCATCCTGGTCACCCAGGCGCCGTTCCTCTACGCCCTGTGGCTGAGCCTGCACTCGTGGAACCTGCAGATGCCCGGCCTCGGGGTGCCGTTCGTGGGGCTTGAGAACTACGCCTACGATCTCTTCCAGGACTCCACGTTCTGGATATCGATCCTGAACACGTTCGTCATCACCGCCGGCACCGTGATCGTGATGCTGATCCTCGGCTTCGTGTTCGCACTGCTCCTCAACCGGCGCCTGCCCGGCCGGGGACTCTTGCGCACGCTGCTCATCATCCCGTTCCTCGTCACCTCGGCGGTCACCGCCGTCCTCTGGAAGGACACGCTGCTCAACCCCACCTACGGCATGGTCAACTACCTCCTGTCGGTCGTGGGCATCCACGGTCCCCCCTGGCTCACCAACTACGGACTGGTCTCGATCATCGCCATGAACGTGTGGCAGTGGACCCCGTTCTGCTTCCTGATCCTGCTGTCGGGCTTGCAGGCGCTGCCCGAGGAGGTCATGGAGGGAGCTCAGCTCGACGGCGCGGGCCGCGTCGCGCTCTTTCGCCACATCATCGTGCCGCAGATGGTGCGCTACATCGAGGTGGCCGTGCTCCTGGGATCGATCTTCGTGTTCCAGACGTTCGGAAAGATCTACATCGGCACCGGCGGCGGGCCGGGAGTGGCGACCACCAATCTCTCGTACTACGTGTACCGTGTCGCCTTCCTGGACTTCTCGGTGGGAGGCGCGGCGTCGCTGGGCGTGATCGGCGTGGTGCTGGCGTTCGTGGCGGTACAGCTCCTGTTCCGCGTCTTCCGGGAGGGGACGGCGCTGTGAGCCGCTCTCGAGGCCGCGGTCTCGGAACGTGGGGGCTCGACGCGCTCACCTACTTCCTGGTGCTGGCGTTCATCAGTCCTTTCCTGTGGATGGTGCTCACCAGCTTCAAGACCGAGGTGGCGGCCTACACCATCCCCCCGCTCATCTTCTTCAAGGCCACGCTGGCCCACTACGCCTCCGTGTTCGCGTCGCGATTCTGGTTCTACTTCCAGAACTCCGTGTGGGCGGCGGTGGGCTCGGCGGTCCTCTCGGTGATCTTTGGCACGCTCGCCGGCTATTCGCTGCTCTACCTCTCCCGCAAACGGGCGTCGGGGCTGCTCTTCTTCATCATCTCCACGCGCTTCATGCCGGTCGCGGCCGTGGTGCTCCCGGTGTACATGGTGCTCACCCAGGTGCACCTGCTGGACACCCACGCGGCGCTCATCCTCGTGTACACCGCCATGGATCTGCCCATCGTCACCTGGATGGCCCGCTCCTACTTTGCCGACATCCCGACGGAGATCTTCGAGGCCGCCAGCATGGACGGCGCCGGGCCCGTGCAGCTGATCTCCCGGGTGGCCCTGCCGCTGGCCGGGCCGGGGCTGTGGGCCGCCGGCCTCCTGGCGGTGGTGTTCAGCTGGAACGAGTTCTTCTTCGCGGTGAACATCACGTACACCCAGGCTCCCACGCTTCCCGTCCTGGTCTCGAGCTTCATGACGACCCAGGGACTGTACTGGGCTCGGCTGTCGGCGCTGGACACCCTGGTGGTGGTCGTGCCCGTCGCGCTGGGTCTCATCGCCCAACGGCACCTGGTGCGCGGCCTGACCGCCGGAGCGCTGCGCTGACGTGAACACCCGCGATGGGCCCGTCATCGTCGTCTCGGTGAACACCGCCGTCGACCGCGTGCTGCTCGTCCCCGAGCTGAACCCGGGCGAGGTGCACCGGGTCCGCGAGCAGGAGGAGGCAGGCGGGAAGTCCATCAACGTGGCCCGCTCGCTCGTGCGCCACGGCGTGCCGGTGGAGGTCCTGGGCTTCGCCGGCGGCGCCACGGGGGCGTTCGTGCGCCAGCGGGTGCGCGAGCACGGCATCGAGGCGCGATGGGTCGAGACCCAGGGCGCCGCGCGCACCTGCGACATTGTCGTCGAGACGAACCACCCGCGCTCCACGGTCTTCAACGGCGAGGGGCCCGAGGTCAGCCCGGCCGAGTCGGAGGCGCTCGAGGCCATGGTGCTGGAGCGTCTGCCTCACTGCCCCTTCCTGGTGCTCACCGGCAGCCTCTGCCCGGGGGTGCCCGACGGCCTTTACGCCCGCTGGATCGACGCGGCGCACGCCCACGGCGTTCCGGTGGCGGTGGACGCGTACGGTCCCAGCCTGCGCCTGGCCGCGTCGGCGGGGCCGGAGATCGTGAAGGTGAACGAGGAGGAGCTTCGCGAAACCTTCGGGGACGCGCCGCCCGCCGTCGCGAGCCAGCTGTTGCGCCGAGGCGCCCGGTGGGTCATCGTCACCCGGGGAGGGGAGGGCGCGGTGGGGTTTTCGGCGGAGGGGAACTGGCACGTTCCGGCTCCCGAGATCGAGGTGCGCAACGCCACCGGATCGGGCGACGCGTTCCTGGGCGGGGTGGTGAGCGCCTGGCTTCGCGGCGCGGACCTGAGGACCGCGCTGAAGGTCGCCACCGCGGCGGGGAGCGCGTCAGCCACCAATCTCATGGCGGCCATCCCTCCCGAGGCGGATCTGGAGCGGCTCGCAGAGCGCCTCGTGCCCACGAGGCTGGACCATTGATCCCCTGCGCGCTGGGGGTCGACGTGGGGACCACCCACCTCAAGCTGCTCGCCCTGACCCGGGATGAAGAAGTCCTGGGACCGGTGCGGCGCCCCACGCCCGAGCTTCACTGGCACGGGGTCGTCGCCCACGATCCCGAGGCGGTCCTCGCGGAGCTTGCCGGGATGGCCCACGAGCTCGGCCGGCTGGCGCCGGAAATCCAGGTGGTGGGCGTGGCCGTGGCCAGCATGGCCGAGGAGGGGGTGCTGCTCGACGCGCGCGGGCGGGTCCTCGCGCCGGCCCCCGCCTGGTTCTCCCCGCTTCCCAGCCGGGGCCTCGCGGCGTTCTGTGATGCCGAGGGGGCATCGCGCTTCTACGGCGTCTCGGGACTGCGCAACCCCCGGGTCTCCTCGCTGGCGCACTGGCTCGGCCTCGTCGAGGCCTTCCCCGACCTCTTCGCCGCCGCCGACCGCTTTCTCAGCATGGACGCCTTCGTCGCGTACCGGCTGGGAGGGGAGGCGGCCCTGGCGCGGAGCCAGGCCTCGCGAACCGGGGCGTGGGACGTGCTGGGGGAGCACTGGGACCCCTGGACGCTGGAGCAGGTGGGCAAGACCGGGCGCTTCTTGCCGCCGGTCCGCCCGACGGGTGCGCGCCTGGGCTCCCTGCGCCCGGGAGCGCTGCCGCTGCCCTCAGACCCGCGGGCCGCGGTGGCGGTGGGGGGGCACGACCACGCGCTGGGCGCACTGGGCGTCGGGGTCACCACACCCGGGGCCGTGCTCGACTCCATGGGCACCGCCGAGTCCCTGCTGCGGCCGGTGAGCCTCTCGGCGCTTCCCGACCGCGCGCTGGATCTGGCGGTGAACGCCTCCGCCGGGGGCACGCGTCACGTGGCCATGGTGGGGCTTCCCACGGGCCGGGCGCTGAGACTCCTGGGGGAGGCGTGGGGCATCGCCCACCTGGCGGACCTGCCGTGGGCCGAGGCGCTCGCGCGCCCTGCCCCCGCGATGACCCTGGACTTCGGGTCGGTGGCGGGGGAGGGGCTGCCGTCGGCGCTCGAGCGCCTCGGGCTCACGTCCGCCCCGGATCCCGCCATCCTGGCCGCCGTCGTCCACGGCATGGCCGAAGTCGCCCGCCAGCGGCTCGAGGCGCTGGCGAGTCTGGACGCCGCACCGTTCCGCGTGTGGGCCATCGGGGGCGCGGCGGCGATCCCCGGGCACATGGACCTAAGGCGCCGGGTCCTGGGCCGTCCCGTCACGGTGGCCCCGGGGTCCGAACACGTGGCTCTGGGCGCCGCGAAGGCGGCGTGGGCGGGAGTCGATCCGCAGGTCGGGCAGCTTGCCCCGGCCTGACGCCCCCAGCAACGAGGAGGAGAAACATGCGCCAGCTCGAGCTCGTCGCTCCGTTCCGCTTCGAGATGCAGACCGTCCCCGCCCCTGAGGCCGGGGCGGGCAACGCCGTCCTCGACATCGCGTACACGG
>JAJZYS010000167.1 GCA_021797925.1 Bacillota bacterium | reverse complement strand
GCCCGGCCCGGCCGGCGGGCGGCACCGGCCCCCGTCCCGGCGCCCGGCCCGGAGCGGCGCCCGCCGGCCGTCCCCAGGGCGGCGGCCATCCGTCGCGCCGCGGGGGCCGGCGATTCGATCACCGTTACGAGGACCGCGAGTACAAGGCGACCCGTCCGGCGAAGCGTTCCGCCACGATCGTGGTGCCGCGGACCGACCGGCCGGTGACCCTGGAGGGCAACCTCATCGTGCAGGAACTGGCCCGCAAGCTGGGGCTGCCCACCGGTGAGGTCATCCGCCGGCTCATGAACCTGGGCACCATGGTCACCCTCAACCAGGAGGTGGACCTGGAGACCGCGGAGATCCTGGCCCGGGACCTGGGCTATACCGTCGAGGTCCACGCGCCCAGGCGCACGGCCGAAGAGGAACTGGTCGAGGACGAGGCCGACTCCCCGGAGCAGCTGGAGCCCAGGCCCCCGGTGGTGACGGTCATGGGCCACGTGGACCACGGCAAGACCTCCCTGCTCGACCGGATTCGCCATACCCGGGTCACGACCCAGGAGGCCGGCGGGATCACCCAGCACATCGGCGCGTACACGGTCTCGGTGCACGGCCGCAAGATCGTGTTCCTGGACACCCCGGGCCACGAGGCGTTCACGGCCATCCGGGCGCGCGGCGCCCAGGTGACGGACCTGGCGGTGCTGGTGGTGGCGGCCGACGACGGGGTCATGCCCCAGACGGTGGAGGCCATCCGCCACGCCCAGGCGGCCGAGGTGCCGATCCTGGTGGCCATCAACAAGATGGACCGCCCCGACGCCGACCCCGAGCGCGTCAAGCGCCAGCTGACCGAGTACGGGCTGGTGGGCGAGGAGTGGGGCGGCGACACGGTGGAGGTTCCCATCTCCGCCAAGGAGGGCACCGGGATCGACCGGCTGCTGGAGATGATCCTGCTCGTGGCCGACATCAAGGACTTCCGGGCCAACCCCCACCGCCCGGCCCGCGGGACGGTGATCGAGGCCAAGATCGACCGGGGGCGGGGACCCGTGGCCACGGTGCTCGTGCAGAACGGCACCCTGCACGTGGGGGACGCCTTCCTGGTGGGGCAGACCACCGGCCGGGTCCGAGCCCTCATCGACGACAAGGGCAAGGCCGTGAAGAGCGCGCCGCCCTCGACGCCGGTGGAGGTGCTGGGCCTGGTGGAGGTTCCGGCGGCGGGGGACGCGTTCGTGGTGGTCGCCGACGAGCGCAAGGCGCGCGAGGTGGCCCAGCTGCGCAGCACGCGGGCCCGGGACACGGTGATGCGCGAACGGCACACCACGCCCCAGGAGGCGATGGCCCGCATCGGCGTGAGCGAGGGGCCGTCCCTGAACGTCGTCCTCAAGGGCGACGTCCAGGGGTCGGTGGAGGCCCTGCGCAGCGCGCTGGAACGGCTGTCCACCGACCTGGTGCAGGTCAAGGTCCTGCACGAGGCGGTGGGCGCCATCAACGAGTCGGACGTGATGCTGGCCGCCACCGCCGGTGCCACCGTGATCGGCTTCAACGTGCGCCCCGATCCGGGGGCGCGTCGCCAGGCCGAGGAGCACGGGGTGCCCATCCGCCTGCACCAGGTGATCTACGAGGCCATCGACGACGTGAACGCCATGATGCGAGGCCTGCTCAAGCCGGTGTTCCACGAGACGGTGCTGGGGCGGGCGGAGGTCCGCCAGGTGTTCCGTGTGCCCAAGGTGGGTACCGTGGCGGGGCTCATGGTGCTCGACGGGAAGGTGTCGCGCAACGCCAAGGTCCGGCTGCTGCGCGACGGCGCGGTGGTGTTCGACGGCGCGGTGGACTCGCTCAAGCGGTTCAAGGACGACGCCAGAGAGGTCGCCGCCGGCCTGGAGTGCGGCATGGGCCTGGAGCGGTTCAACGACATCAAGCCCGGCGACATCGTGGAGGCCTACGTGGTCGAGGAAGTGAAGGCTGGCTGAGGTGTACGTGCTCTCGGCGCGGGTGGTGGTCCGCCTGGCCCAGCCGGGCAGCCTGAAGGACAAGCGGCGGGTCGCCGCCTCGCTGCTGAGCACGCTGCCCGCGCGCTTCGGGGTCTCGGTGGCGGAGATCGAGGGACAGGACGATCGTCGCCGCCTGGTGCTGGGGCTGGCGGGGGTGTCCTCGGACCTCGGCCATGTCCGGGCGGTGATGGAGCGGGCGGTGCGGCAGGTGGAGAGCACCGCCATGGCCGACGCCGCAGTGGAGTGGAGCCTTGTGGGAGGCGGTCAGTGGGGTGAGTACCAGACAGGCCCGGGTGGAGGCAGCGATCCTTGAGGCGTGCGCCGAGATCCTGCAGGCGATGAAGGACCCCCGGCTCGGGTTCGCCAGCGTGGTCCGGGTCCAGTGCACGCCGGACATGAAGCTCGCCCGGATCTTCGTGAGCGTGCTGGGCGAGGAGGGCGCCCCCGAGGCGACCCTCAAGGTGCTGGAGGGGGCTCGCGGCCATGTGCGGACGGAGCTGGCGCACCGCCTGTCCCTGCGCCAGATGCCGGCCATCGAGTTCAAGATCGACAGGTCCATGGCGCACGGCGACCGGATTGCCCGGCTGCTGCGCCAGGTCCATCCGGAGCCGCCCGCGTGAGGGCGGTGGTCCAGGCGCTGCAGCAGGGGCAGCGCTTCTTGCTGGGGCTGCACGCGTCGCCCGACGGGGACACCCTGGGAGCCTCCCTGGGCCTGGCGGCGGCGCTGCGCAGCCAGGGCAAGACGGTGGACGTGGTCTGCCCCGACCCCATCCCCGTCACCTACCGGTTCCTTCCCGGGGCCGACGAGGTGCTCGGGTGGGAGGGTGTCGCCGGGCCGTACGACGCTCTGGTGATGCTCGACTGTGGCGGCGAGGACCGGGTGCACGCCCCCGTGTCCCTCGCTTCGCTCGCACGCCTTGTGGTCAACGTGGACCACCATGCCACCAACCCGGGATACGGGGACGTGGTCTGGGTCGAGCCCGAGGCGGCGGCGGTGGGCGAGATGGTCGTGGAGCTCATCGACGCCCTGGGGGTCAAGCTCACCCCCGCCATGGCGCTGCCCATCTACACCGCCATCGTGACCGACACGGGGGGATTCCGCCACGCGACCACCCGTCCGCGGACCCACCGGCTGGCCGCCCGGCTCCTGGAGGTGGGGGTGGACCCGGGTGCGGTGTCCGAGGCGCTCTTCGAGCAGCTCACCCTGCCGATCCTCAAGCTCCTGGCACGGGGCCTTCAGGCGCTCGCCGTGGACCCCGACCTGCCGGTGGCGTGGATCGTCCTGACCGAGGACGATTTCGCCCAGACGGGCACCGACCCGTCGCTGCTCGACGCGACCGGTCTCATCGGCTTCGCCCGGTCTCTCGCGGAGGTGGAGGTGGGCGTCATGATGCGGCCTTCGGGACCGGGAGCGATGCGGGTGGGACTTCGGAGCAAAGGGGGCGTCGACGTGTCCGAGGTGGCCCGTGGCTTCGGAGGCGGTGGGCACGAGCGCGCCGCGGGCTGCACCGTCGAGGGCGATCCCGCTTGGGTCCAGGCGCGGCTCCGGACGGCGCTGGCGGCGGCGCTGGCCCGCGGCGGCTCGATCCGGGCCAAAACCCCTTGAACGGTGTCCTCGCCTGCCTCAAGCCCCCAGGTCCCACCTCCCACGACATCGTGGCCGCGGTACGCCGCCGCGCCCAGGTCAAGGTGGGCCATCTCGGGACGCTGGACCCCGCGGCGGCCGGCGTGCTGGTCCTGGTGCTGGGGCCGGCGACCCGGCTGACGGCCTTTGCCCAGGGTTGGGAGAAGACGTATGTGGCCGACGTGTGGCTGGGCATTGAGACCCACACCGACGACGATTCCGGTCGCCCCGTGGGCGGCACCAGCGCCGAGCGCGTCAGCCGGGCCCGGGTCGAGGACGCCCTGCGCGCGTTCGTCGGGCGCATCCGCCAGCGGCCGCCGGCCGTCTCGGCGGTGAAGGTGGGCGGCCAGCGACTTTACCGGAGGAATCGGAACGAGACCGTGATCGAGGCCACCGAGCGCGAGGTCTGGGTGAGGTCCCTGGAGCTTCTGGCCTTCGAGCCGGGGCGCCGGGCCCGGGTGCGCCTGCGGGTCACCACGGGCAAGGGCGTGTACGTGCGCGCCCTGGCCCGCGACCTGGGGCGCGCCCTGGGCGTGGGCGGGACCATGGGATTTCTGCTGCGCACCCGCGTGGGGCCTGTGGATGTGGCGCAGACCGTCACGGTCGAGGAGTGGTCCCGCGATCCCCGGGTGCTGCCCGCGGCGACGCTCCTTGCCGGGCTCGACCGCCGGCACCTGGAACCGGGCAGCGATCCCCCCTTCACCCGCGCGCCACTGGCCCTCACGGACGCTCGGGGACGGGTATGGGGCGTCCTGGAGCCGGGAGTCGCCGGCCCGGGGCGCATCCGGCGGCTGGTGGAGGAGGACCGCGTGTGAGCGCCCTCGTGCCGGGCACTCCCGGGCCGCAGCTTCATCGGGCCCTGGCCGTCGGCAACTTCGACGGCGTGCACCTGGGCCACCGGGCGATCCTCGCCCGGCTCGTCCAGCGGGCCGGGAGCGACCTTGTGCCCACGGTGGTCACCTTCGACCCGCATCCGCGCCGCGTCCTCGATCCCGCCCGCGCGCCGGCGCTCTTGACCGCGATCGAGGAGCGGGTCAGGCTCCTCAAGGGAGCCGGGGCCACCGAGGTGGTGGCCGTTCCCTTCGACCTGAGCCTGGCCTCCCTCGCCCCGGAGGCGTTCGTCCGGGAGTGGCTGGTGGGACGCCTCGGGGGCCGGGCCGTGGTGGTCGGAGAGGGATTCAGGTTCGGGCACCTGGGGGCCGGAAACGTGGGGCTGCTCCGGCGGCTGGGAACGGCGTGGGGGTTCACGGTGGACGCGGTGGCGCCGGTGAGCGTGGACGGTGAGCCCGTCTCCTCCTCGCGGATCCGCGAGCACCTGTTCGCGGGCGAGGTGGAGCGCGCCGCGCGCCTGCTGGGTCGTCCGTACGCCCTGGCGGGGCCGGTGGTGGAGGGCCGTCACCGCGGCCGCACCCTGGGGTTTCCGACCGCCAACGTCCGCTGGGACCCCCGGCTGGTGCTCCCGGCCCCGGGCGTCTACGTGGTCGAGGCGGACTTCGGTCAGGGGCCCCGGCTGGCGCTGGCCAGCATCGGCTCCCGGCCCACCTTCGGCGAGTCCGACGTCACCCTGGAGGTCTACGTGGTGGACTTTTCTCAGGACCTCTACGGTCGGCGGCTCGAGGTGGCGTTTCACGCCTTCGTGCGCCCGGAGGAGCGCTTCGTCGACGCGGCTGCGCTCGTGCGCAGGATGCACGAGGACGTGGACGTCGCCCGTCGGCTTTTCGCCCGGGGGTTTTCTGCCCGGGCTTGACCCCGGGTGGCGCTTCCCGTGGGGGGTCGGCCCGAGGCTCTGTCTTCAGCGACCACGCCGAAGTCCGCCGGTTCGCGTCGCGTGGGCGAGCGCTTCGCGGCGGAACGCGCTACGCCCCCTCGTGCGTTCAGTGAAGTTCACGCAGTGGCGTCGGGCCGGTCGTGCCCGATGCCTCGTCGTCATCGCTTCCCACACCGCAACTGCCCCGTGACGACAGCGGTCCCGTGCGAAAAGTGCCGCCTGTGCCCAGCGACGACGCGAAGCGCCGCGTACGCGGGGGCACCTGGCGGCGACCCAGGGCGGGCTGCGCCGCGCCGGGTTCAGGGGATGGGGGGCACGCAGAGCGGC
>JAJZYS010000166.1 GCA_021797925.1 Bacillota bacterium | reverse complement strand
CGAACCAGGGCAGGACGGGCGTCGCGCCCAGGAGGATGTGCACCGCGAAAAAGGTGAGGGCCACGTCGCGCACCAGCGTCAGCGCGTCGGCGCCGTGGCGCAGGTAGTGAAGCGCCGTGCGGGTTGGAAGCGCCGCCAGGGGACTGGGGCTGGCGGCGAGGCCGCGGTGCTGGCGCCGGCGCCGGGCGGGGTCGAGCTCGTCGAGCCGCGCCAGGCCACCCGCGAGGACGAGGGCGGCGAGGGCCGCGGCGTCCGCGGCGCCCAGGCCCGAGAGCCCGGCCGGGGAGCCTGTCTCGATGAGGTGCGCGAGGAGTCGGCCGGGACCGGTGGCGATGGACGGGATCGCGAGCGCCGCGGCGACGGCCGCGGCGCTCGCGGCCAGGGCCCAGCCCGGACGGGGGTGGAACTGGTGCCACAGGCCCAGCGCAAAGCCCGCGGCCATGAGCGCGAAGGCGATCTGGCAGCTCGCCAGCGGGGCCAGGGCGTCCGAGCGGTAGGCGCCGCTGAGGATCACGGCCGCGAGGGAGCTCGCCAGCGCCAGGGCGACGAGCGGCACGACGGCGCGGCGCAAGAAGGCCACGAGGACCACGGCCCGGCGCGAGAGCGGCGACGCGGCCACGTGGGCCACCTCGACCGCGCTCAGGCGCAGGGGCCGCCGGAAGGGGGCGATGACGAGCACCGCGATCGCGGCGGCGAGGGTCGCCACGGGGACGCGCCCCATCAGGTACGCCCGGGTCCCCGGCTCCAGGGCGAGCTGGGCGCCCGCGGCGTGGGCGGCGTCGAGCGCGGCCGACCAGGAGAAGAGCGCCAGGGGCACGAGCAATAGGAGCAGGTACAGGCCGTAGAGCCGTTCGGTGATCGACCGCGACCCCGGTTCGTAGCCCACCGAACGCAGCCACCAGCGGACGATCCGTCCGGTGGTGAGCCACTGCAGCCACATGAGGGTCGAGAGGTCACCCATCGTGGCCCAGGGCGGCCCTGAGCAGGTCCTCGGCGGCGGAGGACCTGGCCCCGAGGGCCAGCGCCAGCTCGTCGGGCGGGCCGCCGGCGACGATGCGGCCCGCGTGGAGCACCAGGTAGCGATCCGGGCGGCCGGGAGGCGTCTGATGGCTGGCGATGAGGACGCCGTGGCCCTCGATCCGGTAGGCGTCGAGCACCTGCCAGAGGACCCGCGCCGACTCGGGGTCCAGAGGGCCGAAGGGCTCGTCGAGCAGCAGCACCGGCGGCTCCACGAGCAGCGCCATGGTCAGGGCCAGCTTCTGGCGCATGCCCCGGGAGAACCCGGTGGTGAGCGCGTCGCCGTGGTCGGCGAGATCGAAGCGCCGAAGGAGCGCGCGGGCCCGCGGCTGCCACTCCCGCAGGCGGTGGGCGCGGGCCACGAAGGCCAGGTGCTCCCACGCGGTCAGGTCCTCCCAGAACGGCGGGGTGTCCGGGACCAGCACCACCCGACGCCGCGCGTCGCGCTCGCCGGCGGCGCCACCCACGAGCCGGATCGAGCCCGCGGACGGGTGGACCCACCGGGCGAGGCAGCGCATCAGGGTGGACTTGCCCGCGCCGTTCCTGCCCACGAGCACCACGGCCTCGCCCGCGGCGAGCTCGAGGTCCACTCCCGTCAGGGCCGTGCTGTCGCCGTACGCGAAGCGCAGCGCCTGGGCCGTCAGCAGCGGGCGGGGGCCCGGCGCCCCGACGGGCGTCGAGGCGCTCAAGCCCGGGGCCGAGACAGAGACCGCTGGCCGCGGCTCGCCTCGATGTACAGGAGCACCGCCTGCACCCGGGGATGGATGGAGCGGTGCGCGCGGTCGATGCCGAGGTTCTGGTAGAGCAGGTTGGTCTGGTTCTCTACGGACTTCTCCGCCAGCTGCAGCCGCTCGGCGATGGCGGCGTTGGTGAACCCCTGGGCCAGAAGCCCCAGGATCTGCTGCTGGCGCCGGGTGAGATGGGCGAGGGGGCCGGTCGTGGGCGGCCGGATGGCCCCGATCAGGGCGGGATCGAGCACGATGAGCCGCCGGGCGGCCCCTTCGATGGCGCGGCCGATGGTGGCCGCGTCGCTCACGGACCGCTTGAGCAGATACGACCATCCCGGCATGACCTCGGCGGGCAGGGACGCGATGAACTCTGGATCGGCGTGGTTGGAGAGGATCACCACGCCCAGGCCGGGCAGCTGCCCGCGCAGCACCAGCCCCAGCTGGATGCCGTTCATCCCGCCCCCGAGCTCGATGTCCATCACGACGACGTCGGGGTCAAGCCCCGGGATCTCCTCGAGGGCGGTCTCGGCGTCGGCGAATCCGCCGAGCACCTGGATGGTGGCGAATGTGCCCAGTGCGTGCCGGAGCAGGTCCCGGAAGAGATCGTCGTCCTCCACGAGCACCACCCGGATGGGCGTCCGATGCCGAGACTGCACGCGCGTGCCCTCCACAACCGCAATTCATGCGACCCGACGCTCCCGTCCGAGACGACCGCCGCCCGCCCGCGGGCACGAGGGGCGGCGCGGGAAACGCCGGCGGGACGGGGATCGGGGCCGACCGGGAGCGGGGCTTGATCTGGGTGCCAGCACCCTTGTGAGTTGCCCAAACCTTACCTTACACTAAAGTTGCTGCCAGTACCATGCAAGGACCTATAGAGGGCATGGACACCGTTCAGCGGTGACTGCGCAGGTCTTCCAGAAAATGTGCCGAGTTCCTGCTCGAACCGGATCCGGGGGGTGAAAGTTAGCCGAGGTCCGTGAGCGTGATACCGGAGTTGCGGCTGCCTGATGGCAGCCGGTCCCCGTCGGAAATCGATGATCCCCTGCATGAACTTGGACGCACATGTGCAGGGAGGAGATAGGGCGTAACCGGCCGACACCGCGGCTGGTTACGTTGTTGTACTGTGCTTGGACGGCAACCCCGCGCGCCTGCGACCGACCGCTCGTCATCACACCCCGCCCTTCAAGGAGGATGAAAGCTGCGTGTCACATCCTTCTGGGATCCGCGCCGCGGCCCACCGGCGCACCGAGTCGCCTCCGGTCGTCGCCGACGACCTTTTGGCCGAGGGGGTGAGGGCGCCGGCCTCCCGCCGGATCCCGGCGGCCGGCGCCCCCGAGGGGCCGAGGCCTGGCCGGGACGCCACCTTGGCCCCGCCCGGCCCACGCCCGCCCCGTGAACCACAGGATTCGACCAGGACGCAACAGGAGGGCCCCAGCATGGCGGAACCGATTCGCGTACTCATCGTGGCCGACTCGCCCATCATCCGTGTGGGCTTTCAGCACATCCTCGAGGATGCGGCGGAGTTCGACGTGACCCTGTGTCCGTCGGATCCGGCGGCGGTGCGGGAGGCGGCCGCCTCCCTGGGCCGGTGCATCGCCCTCGTGGACGTCGTCCAGCGGGAGCGGCGCGCGGCCGTGATCGAGGCGATCAAGCGGGAGGGAGCCGGCGGGAAGGCGATCGTCTTCGTGGGGGCCAGCGACCGCATGTCCGCGTCGGCCGCGGTTCGCGACGGCGCCGATGTGCTCCTCGACCGGGGGACGGAGGAGAGCGTGATCCTCCTCGCCACCAAGCTCGCGTATCTGGGCAACAGCTTCATCGTCTCGGAGACGCTCTGGTCGTCCCTGACGAGTTCCGTGGTCGGGCGCCCCAGCGTGGACCCGGGGGCGCTGCTCACCTCGCGGGAGCAGGAGGTGCTCGCGCTCCTCGACAGCGGGCGATCCGATGCGGCCATCGCCCGGGAGCTGTTCATCTCCGTGCGCACCGTGAAGCACCACGTGAGCCACATCCTGCAGAAGCTCAGCGTCTCCTCGCGCAAGGAAGCCGTGGAGGCGGCCCGGAGCATGGGCCTTCTGGGCAACGGCGCCCAGCCGACGGCGGCCCCGGTGGCGCTGCAGGCGGTGTCCACGAGCTGACCGGCGCCCTCGGGGCGAGGCCGAGAACATGATGGCGGGGGGCGCAGGTGCGCTCCCCGCCATCGCCCTGTCGAGGCCACGGGGTCGGGATCGATGCCCCCGCGCGGTCAACCCGCCTGGGGGACCGGGATGAAAAGCTCCAGGGTGGCGCCGCGTCCGGGGGCTCCGGTGAGGCAATAGGCGCCGCCCACCTGGTCCACGTGGGCGGCGACCGTCGCAAGGCCCAATCCCGCGACCACGGCGGCCGGGTCGAAGCCGGCGCCGTCGTCGGCGACGACCACGTGCAGATGGCCCGTGGACTCCATGGCGAGGGTCATGGTGATGCGCCGCGCGTGCCCGTGGCGGCTCGCGTTGTTGAGGGCCTCGGCCACGGCGCGGTACACGGCGAGGCAGGTCGCCTCGGGTATCCACGGTCCGGTGGGGTGGCCGGGGACCAGGCGTTCGTCCACGGTGAGATCCACCTCGAAGTGGCCGGTGAACGAGGCGAGGAGCGAACGGACGGCGGGCACGAGCCCCGCGCAGACGATCGCCGGGTGCAGGGCGTGGCTCACCGCCCGGATGTCCTGCTCGCGCACCACGTCCAGCATGGTCTCGATCCGGGTGATCCGCTCCGCCAGCTCGCGGTCGTCTGGGCCCAGCTGGCGGCGGATCGCCTCGAGCTCGTGGTTCACCATGAGCAGGCGGCTCTGCACCGGGCCGTGGAGCGTCTCGGCCATCTGCCGCCGCAGGCGTTCGTCGGCGGCGACGAGAAGCTGGCGCGAGCGCTGCAGCTCCGCGACCTCGCGGTCCAGCAGCCGCGACAGGAGGGCGTTGCTCAGCGTGAGGCTCGCCTGGTGCGCGAAGGCCTCGCAGACGGAGCGATGGGTGGGGTCCGGGGGCGTGCGGAAGTGAAAGGTGAGCCCGCCCACCACCGAGCCGTTCAGGAAGATGGGCAGGCTCAGCGCGTAGCGCATCTGGGCGAGGGTCCCCGCCAGCTCCACGAGCTTCGGGTGCACGATCCCCTCGGCGATCTCGTCGAGCCGGGCCACGACCGCGCGACCCTCGAGGTAGACGGCCCGCAGCCGAGGGTTGACGTCGACGCGGCACGCCACCTTGAAGGGATCGAAGCCGGGACACATGGCCTGGATGGCCTGGAAACCCCGCATCAGGGGGCCTCCCGCCAGATCGGAGCCGATCACCGATCGAACGGTGGCCACCGGGGCGTCGTAGAGTGTCAGGTGCACCCAGCGGGCGCCGGTGGCGGCGTGCGCGTGCGCCAGGATCTGACGGTACCGGGGGTAGTCCTCCGGGGGCACAAGGTCCTGGACGCTCGTCCCGCCCCACGGCACCGGTGCGGCTGGCGACGCGGGCGCAAGCGCTTGCACTGCGGGGACGGGTTCGCTCGCCTGCAAGGGGGATGTCACCAACTGCCCTGCCCCCCTCGGTGTGACCGGACTCCGGGGATGGCCGCCCTGGAGGGCGGGCTCCCCACCGGGGGCCGTCACGGTAACCTGGACCTCATGGCTTCGCCGGCGGACATTAAAATCCTGCCAGAGGTCTCGGCCTTCCTCGCCGGGGCACGGTTGCGGTCACGAGGCATCCCGGGCGATGACGTGGGCGATGGAGCTCGCGGGGATGAAGACGATGCCCAGCGGCTGGGTGCTGATGGCGGTGACGATCCCGATGACCGCGCCGGAGAACGTGTCGCCGCTGCGCATGTACATGGTGATGGGGCCGCCCGAGCAGCCCGGCAGCGCTCCCACGGTCTGCGTGGTCACGTCCGTGCCCTCGCGGCCGTCGGAGGTCTGGGCTGCGTTGGCCAGGAGGGAGAGGGCGAAGGACTGGTACGCCCACGAGGGGCCGCGCACGAAG
>JAJZYS010000165.1 GCA_021797925.1 Bacillota bacterium | reverse complement strand
AAGCGACTTCCGGTCTTCGCTGCTGTCCACCGCGTGGACGCCAACGCCATAACCGGCGAAGAACTGCTCCAGGTAGACGAGAAGCGTGTCCGTCGGTCCTTGCCGGTGACAGCCCGGTCGGTGACCCGGCCTTCCCGGGCCAGCGACATCAGCCGCAACAGGCCGGTGCGCCCGTCCGAGAGGCCGAAGGCCTCGTCGGTGATCGGGATGACCTCCGCGAGCGGGGGCTTGGCGGCGTGCTCCGTGACGGCGCGGATGCGAGCCATCTGCCGCACGCGCTTTGTGGACGCGCGAGGAGACCCGGCCGTAGACCGCGAGGACGCGGCGCCGGGTGGCGAGCGGCGCTTTCTCGGGGATCCGGCGCTTGCCACCCGGCGTGCGGACGACACGGACTTGCCCTGCTCGTCCCAATCGCGCACTGTCTTCGGATGCACGCCGAGCATCTTTGCTGCCCGTTCTACCGGCATCAGCTGGTCCATGCCCCCATCCTAAAGAATGGACGTTTGGAGATCAACTGTCCTGAACTGGCTTGAACCGCCCGTACCATGGCGAGAAGTTACAAACCAGTACACTACCCTGCTTTCGCCACCCTGCCGACGCGGTCGAGAGTGCGGGCGGGGCTTCGTTGGCGACGGTGAAACGCCACGTCGAGGCCCAAGGGACACAAGATCACGCTCGAGAGGCGAGCAAGCGGACGCCGCCCGCCTGATCCCCTCCGGACTCTGCCTGGGAAGGGGAATGCGCAGGCCTTGCGTTCACGCCAATCGCCGTCTTCTCTGCCGGGTCCCGGGCGCGACAGCGGCCGTTCAGGCCCGCACGTCAAGGTCAGGACGTCCATCATGCCGTATTGCCCACGACTGCCGGAGTGCGAACCCGGATGGCGAACGCGACCTCGGGGTACCCCACGCCGACCCGGGTCGGGCGGTCCAGGGGCTCCACCACGGTCCTCCCGTGTTCCCGAGGGCCCATCACGGTCAACCGCCCCGTACCGCGGCCGTTGGGTCCACTTCCTGCCTTGACCACCGTCGTTGCGACGCGCAGGTCGCCCAGCGCCGCACATGTCGGCACGCGCGCCCCCTGCCCGTCCAGATTCGACCGCCGGTCCGCCGGCCCAACGCACATGCGGAGGACAGCCCGTTCCACCGCCAGTGGCTCCGCGGCTTCCACGAGGGTCGTCCCCGCCGGCGCTCGCCCCGCTGGAATGCAGCGCTCTGCGCCCTTGCACCACTCCCGTGCGGTCTTCGGCCTGCGTCATTCAGCCGCGCCCGGTCAGAGAGATTCATGCGAACGTTATACCATGCCGGGTCCTAAAGGGCCATAGACGGGCCGCGCGTCTGCCATCCGCGTCCCCGACGGCGCCATGTCCCTTTGCCCGCGGCGCTGAACACGGTCACGACCCCGCCGGCACACCGCTCCTTCGCGCGGACGGCGATCTCCCTTCCGCTGCGCCACCTGGCGGCGAACTTCGCCCGTTCGTGCAACACCCGCAGTGGCGACGACCTCTGTGCGCCACGCGCGATGGGCCTTGGGTTCGGGTCTTTGTCGGCAAGGCGACGGTGGTCTTCACCGTGCAACCGACCCGCAGCGGCAGCCTGGCCGAGCAGCATCTGGGTCTTGAGGCCGAAGACGCGGACGGATTCGACTTG
Source organism: Bacillota bacterium (assembly GCA_021797925.1). Lineage (GTDB taxonomy): Bacteria > Bacillota > Sulfobacillia > JAJZYS01 > JAJZYS01 > JAJZYS01. The sequence continues at coordinate 4,108 of JAJZYS010000165.1, read as the reverse complement.
ACGCTGTCGAGCGACGCCTTCGCGGGCTACGACCGGCTGGAGAAGAAGCGCGTCAAGTTCGCCGGCTGCAGGGTGCATGCCAGGTGACCGATTCTGCGGCGATTGGCGGCGAACTCCTGGGTCGGCCATCTCGAGAGCGCCTTAGGCGATGATGCCGTGAAACGCTTTTGAAACGCCCGGCCATGTATGCTGGCCACGTGAACGCCGGCCGGGCCGCTGCTGAACCGATCACGGCACAGGGAATGCGCAGGGGTCGGGTTCGTGTGCGTATGACACGGGTTGGCGCGACACCCGCCGAGCGGCGGTTCGGGGCGGCTGGGACGGCGACGAGTCGGCTTCGCGCGAGGTGCGGCCGTGGCAGGTCACGGGCGCGGTTGGGCGGTATGAGGCGTGCCTGCCCGCGGCGCCGTGTCCGTGGACCGGCCCGGTTCCCGGTCGCTGGGGTTGTGCTAAGGGCCGACTGGGGGGTTGCGACCGGGGTTGGGATCGCCAACATGTACGCTCGGCGCCGCGGTCGACGACGGCCATCCCGTCGCTGACGGGCGGCGGGTCCTGTCAGGAAAGCTTCAGGCGCGCAAGGGTCAGGGGTCAGGACGTGATCGCTCGCGGGGGCCATCATGGGGTTGCCGAGAGGGTCCCACCGCCCGCGCAAGAGGGAGCACGGATCCGAGACGGCAGGGTGATTCGAAGAGAGGAGTGAGTCGCATGCGGTTCAAGGCTTCTGGCGCGGTGTTGCTGGTTCTGGGAGCGGCGCTGCTGCTGGCCCCCGCGGTCCAGGCACAGGCCGCCGCCGCCCTCCATGTGGTCGTCACGTCTCCCAGCGCGCCGGTCGGCTCCACGGTCCCCTTACAGGTGCTCGCCACCGCGGCCTCCGGCGGCGCCCAGGCCGGCCTCGTCGTGACGGTCACGGTCAGCGGGTCGGCGAGGGTCAACCCCTCGCAGCTCACCACAGACGCCCAGGGTCAGGCAGAGGCTGCGGTCACGGACAGCGTCGCCGAGACCGTGACGGTGACCGCCAGTGCCAGTGGAGCGATCCCGGCGTCCACGCAGATCACCTTCACGGGGTCCACTTCCACCGTGCCGTCCACATCGACATCCACGACGCCATCCACGTCCACGGCGCCGCCGACGACCGCTCCGGCAGCGGTCACGCTGTCGGGGCCGGCGCAACTCACATTCACCGACCGCAACGGATTGGTCACGCCGCCGGACCAGGTTCTCACGGTTACAGGTGGTGGGTCGAACGTCTCGGTCACCGCCACCGCCTCCGCACCCTGGGTGCACACCGTGCTCACGGGGGCGCTGCCCTCGCTGAGCATCGCGGTCTCGGTCCGCCCCTCGGGCCTGACCCTGGGTGCACACCGAGCCGAGATCGATGTCCTCTCGAGCGATGGCAGCCTTGCGGACGTCGTTCCGGTCCTGCTCGAAGTCGTCAAGACCGGCCACTCCGCCCAGACCGTGTGCACCCAGGCCCCCTTCCGGGACGTGCCGGCTGGCTACTGGGCCACATCAGCCATCTGTGCCCTGGCGCGCGAACATCTCATCCAGGGGTACCCCGACGGCACATTCCGTCCCCTGCAGCCGGTGAGTCGGGAGGACTGGGCGATCATGCTGGCACGGGCCTTCGACCTGCCGTCGCCGCGCACGACGGTGTCGTTCCCGGACGTGTCGCGCCACAGCTACGCGTACCGCTACATCGAGCGCGCGGCGCCCTACATCCCGTATTTTGCCGACGGCAGCTTCCGGCCCCGCCTTCCCGTGACGCGTCAGGATGCGGCGGTGAGCCTGGTGGGCGCGCTGGATCTTTCGGCCCACGGGGTGGACGTGGCGCGCATTCTCTCGCCGTACACGGACGCCTGGCGGATCAGCCGGGACCTGCGCACCGACGTGGCCATCGCGCTCAAGGACGGGCTGCTCCACGGCGCCAGCTCGACGACGATCGCGCCCCAGGAGGGACTCACCCGCGCCCAGGCGGCGGAACTGCTCTACAGGGCACTGAGGTTTGGGCCCAGTGAACGGCTGGCGGGTGCCGGTTCGACCCCGTCCGCGGGGTCAGGGTCCACGGCGACGTCCGGGGGCCAGAGCGGGTCTGCGGCGTCGGGCACCGGTTCGGTGTCCGGATCCGGAGCCCCGAGCGTCACCGGACCCTCCAGCGGGTCGTCTGTTCCCGGGTCCTCGGCGACGGCCAACCTGCCGACGAGTCCACAGGGACTGCTCCCCGCTGCCAGCGTGTTCGGTCCGGATCTCGTGCCCACGACCCGCAACGCCCCCGTTGAAGGCTGCTCGGGGCTCACGCAGTCTCTGAAGGGCAGTGCCCAGTATGCGGGGTGCGCGGACGCCAGCTACGTTCTGAGCAGTCACACCATGCTCAAGAGCGCACCTGTGGAGGCGACGGTCGACGTGGTGGGCTTCACCTCGCGGAGCGCGGCCGTGAAAGCCTTCACAGGCACGGTGCAGAGCCTCGGCCAGGACACCTCGATGCAGAGCCTCGCTTCCCCGGACGGGCGCGCAGTCGCCTTCGTCAACCCCACCTACAGCAGCACTTCCATCGGGACGCTTCACGAGTCGGTGTACCTGTGGCGAGTGGGGAACTTCCACGTGTTCCTCTTCGTGCTGGGCGTGTCGACTTCGGCGGAGCAGCAGGCGGAGACCGCCATGGCCCAGCGGCTCGGCCAAACGCTGCCGCCGGCTGCGACGGGCTCGTCAGGATCGCAGGGTTCCTCGGGGCTGCAGTCGACCTCCTCGAGCCTGCTTCCACCCGCGTCGGCGTTCGCGCCCCTGGTCCAAAGTGCGTCGGCGACACAGCTTCAGACGTGCTCCAACTTCACCAGCTCGGTCAGCCATCCCTCCACTGTGACGGCTTGCGCCACGGCGACGTACGTGCGGCCAAGCCAGGCCAGTTCCAGCACGCCCTTCAAGATGACGGTGATCGTGGGCTCCTTCACCACCGATTCTGCGGCCGCCAGCGGCCTGGCGGACATGGAGGCCGGCTTCGCCAGCGCGACGGGCACCCAGCCGACGCTCATGAGTTCCGCTTCGGGGATCTCGGTCTTCGCCAAGTCGTATTCGACCTCGGGCGGAACCGTGGAGAAGCGCGCATACGTGTGGCAGCAGGGTTCGAAAGTGGTGGTTCTGTTGGACGTCAGCGTGGCGGGCACCCGAGGTGACGACGCCGCCGACGCCATCGTCAGTGCGGTGCAGGCCGCTCTGGCCGGATAGAACCCGCTTCGAGGGGCCGGGGAAGAAGCCGCTGCGCCTTCCCCGGCACACCCAACGCATCGATGCTGCCTCGGAGCATGTCGGCCGCCGCCACTGCTCGGGCATGCGCTGGTGGAAAGGAGGCGCTCCATGCGAAGGGGACCGCTGTTCACAGCTGTGGTCATGGCCGTGCTCCTCTCTTCGCAAGTTCTTGCCGCTCAGGGCCCGACCCCGTCGCTCAAGACCAGTGCCTTGCTTGCCGCCTCCAGCCTGCCGGGATCCTACCGGGTCCAGCCTGGGCAGGTGCTGATGCCGTGCACGGCGTTTGCCGGTGTTGTGGAGTCGCACGCCTATGCGTGCGCCCAGCGCCTGTTCGTGGGCGGCGCGGCCACCGTGTCGAGCGCAGGATCCGGCATCCCCATCGTGTACGAGATCGTCGTGGGCACCAAGTCAAGCGCTCAGGCGAACCGCCTGTACGCGGACCTGGGCGCGAGGAGCCCGTGGTGGTCGGTGGCTCCGTACGCCGGGCTGCACGCGGCGATGGACGCCCGGATCGCCGCGTGGGAGTCCATGGCCGGCACCGGCGTCGCGCTGACGCAGGATTGGTTCGGCATCACCCACGGCGCGGACTTTGCGCTGGTCGTCATGGCACGTCTGCACGGCGAGGCCGCGCACATCCGGGCCCGAACACTGGCGAGGACGGCGCTCGCGGACCTGTCCGGAGGCGCAGCGGCGACCGCGGCCGGCACGAGCACCGGGCAGCTGCCGTCGTCGTCGCTGCTCACCGACCAGGATCTCGGTCCGCTCTATACGGCGTTGCCTCTCCCCGAGCTGCCGGTGTCCTGCGCAACCCTGGCGGCGGGCCAGTCGGGGTACGCGTGCGCACAGGGAATGTGGGCTCTAGATCGGA
>JAJZYS010000164.1 GCA_021797925.1 Bacillota bacterium | reverse complement strand
CGATGCTCGAGGCCCTGCACGAGGGCAAGGCCCTGGGCTCGAGGCTGATGGCCTGCCGGGAGTCGGGCCGGGTGCTGCTCTTTCACAAGTAGGCCTCCTTTCCGGAAGCACGGGCGCCGGGCACGGGGGAAGCGGCGCCCGGCGGCGGTCCAAAGACCCGGGAACGGGTGGGGAGGAGGTCACCGATGCGGCTTCTGCTGGTGGGCGACGTGTTCGGTCGCCCCGGGCGGTCGTTGCTTCAGCGCCGCCTTCCGGCCATCATCGAGGAGCAGGGCGTGGACCTGACGATCGCCAACGCCGAGAATGCGGCGGGGGGCACGGGCCTGACCCGGGAGACCGCCGACGAGGTGCTCGACGCCGGGGTGGATCTGATGACCATGGGCAACCACACGTTCGCCAAGCGCGAGATCCTCTCGTTCATCGACCGCGAACCGCGCCTCATCCGCCCGCTCAACTACCCGCCGGGCACCCCGGGCCGCGGCTGGACGGTCGTCACCTCTCGCAGCGGCGTCGAGGTGGGCGTCATCAACGCCATGGGCCGCGTGTTCGCGACCGCCCACCTCGACGACCCCTTCCGGGGCGTCGACGCCGCGCTGGCGGCGATGCCCGAGACCGTCCGGGTGCGCGTCGTGGACTTCCACGCGGAGGCCACCGCCGAGAAGATGGCCATGGGGCTGTACCTCGACGGCCGGGTGAGCGTCGTGGCGGGGACCCACACCCACGTGCAGACCGCCGACGCCCGGGTGCTGCCCGGCGGGACCGCGTTTGTCACCGACCTGGGCATGACCGGCCCGCGCGACTCCATCATCGGCGTGAAACCCGAGCTGGCCCTGTCGCGGTTTCTGACCCAGCTGCCGGTGCGCTTCCAGCCCGCGGAGGGCCCGGCGCTGCTCTCGGCCGCCCTGGTGGACGTGGATGCCGAGAGTGGCCGCGCCACGGGGATCGAGGCGTTTGTGGAAGGCCTGGGTGCCCGTCAGCGCGGCTGAGCGGCGTTGACAGGCGATCACGAGAGGATGGGACCGGCATGCTGGTGGACGCGCACTGCGACGCACTGGGCCGCCTGCGTGCGCAGGGCGTGGGCCTCGACGAGCGCGGGGGACAGGTGGACCTCTTGCGCCTCGAGCGCCTTTCGCCGTGCATCGAGACCTTTGCCGTCTACGTGGGGCCGGAGTTTCTGCCCGACGGCGCCCTGCGCGAGACGCTGGAGCTCATCGCCCGCTTTCGCGCCGAGGTGCGGCGGCTGGCGGGTCGGCTCAAGCCGGTGCTGTGGGCGCGGGACGTGGACGACGTCCGGGGCGTGGGGGCGCTCCTGAGCGTCGAGGGCGCCGAGGCGCTGGGGCAGAGCACCGCCCTCGTGGACCTGTTGTTCGACCTGGGGGTGCGAATGCTGAGCCTCACCTGGAACCGGCGCAACCTCCTGGCGGACGGCGCGTGGGAGTCTCCGGGGGGACCCCTGAGCCGCGCGGGGCACGCCGTCCTCGTGCGGCTGGAGGAGCTGGGCATCCTGGCGGACGTCTCCCACCTGTCGCCGGGCTCATTCTGGAGCCTGGCCCGCTCCGCCACCAGGCCCCTGTGCGCCAGCCACTCCAACGCCCGGGCGCTGTGCGAGCACCCCCGCAACCTCACCGACGATCAGCTCAGGGCCGTGGCGGACTCGGGCGGGGTGGTCGGGCTCAACTTCTACCCTGCGTTTCTCACCACCGCGCCGGCGGCCACCGAGGCCGACCTCGTGGCGCACGCGCTCCACCTCGCCGAGGTGATGGGGGCGGAGCACGTGGGCCTGGGGACGGACTTCGACGGCATTCCCACCACCCCCGCCGGCTATCCCGGGGTCGAGGCCCTGCCGGACTTCGGCGTGGCGCTGGCGGGCGCGGGGTTTTCCCGGTCCGAGGTGGACGGCATCATGGGCGGCAACTGGGCGCGACTTCTGCGCCAGTCGTTGCCGGCGGAGGAGGACGACCGATGCGAGTGACGCTGGAGCTCAGGGATGTGCGCGCCGCCCAGGCGGACGCGCTGGTGGTGAACCTGTTCCAGGGGGTGACCCATCCGGGCGGCGCCACCGGAGCGGTGGACGAGGAGACCGGCGGCGCCGTGCGCCGGGCCATCGACCAGGGGGCGATCCGGGGGAAGCTGCGCGAGGTGGTGGTGCTGCGGCCCGAGCGGGGATGGCCCCGGGTGGTGGTCGTGGGGCTGGGGCCGCCGGGGGAGCTCGACGGCGCGCGGATCCGGCTGGTGGCCCAGCTGGGCGCCCGGGCCGCCGAGGCGGACGGCGCCCGCAGCATCGCCCTGATCGCCCACGGAGCGGGGATCGGGGGCGTGGACCCGGCGGTGGCGGCGGAGGCGACGGTGCTGGGGACCCTGCGGGCGCTCTACCACTTTGATCGCTATCGCACCGAGCCGCCCGGCAACCGGGTCGAGTCGGTGGTGCTCCTGGAGCACGACCGCAGCCGCCAGTCCGTCATGGAGGCGGCGGTGGCCCGCGCCAGCGCCGTGGCCGAGGCGGCGGGGTGGGTGCGCGACCTCGTCAACACGCCCTCGAGCGAAAAGTATCCCGAGCGGTTCGTCGAGCTGGTGGCCCCGCCGCTCAGGGCGGCGGGGCTCGAGGTGGAGGTGCTGGACGCGCGGGCGCTCGAGGCCCTGGGTGCCCGGGGCGTCCTGGCCGTGGGGGGAGGCAGCTGTCACCCGCCGGCCATGCTGGTCGCGCGCCATGGCGGCCGCGAGCCTCAGACGGCGCCGCTGGCGCTCGTGGGCAAGGGGGTCACCTTCGATTCCGGCGGCATCTCCATCAAGCCGGCGACCGGCATGGGCGAGATGAAGACCGACATGGCCGGGGGCGCGGCCGTGGCGGGCGCGATGCTGCTGCTGGGGCGGCTCTCGGGAGCCTATCCCACCTGGGGGATCATCCCCCTGGCGGAGAATCTCCCCGACGGCTCGGCGTACCGCCCCGGGGACGTGGTGCGCCTGCTCTCGGGCAAGACCGCCGAGATCGTCAGCACCGACGCCGAGGGACGGCTGCTGCTGGCCGATGCGGTGGCCTGGGCCAGGCGCCAGGGCGCGGGCGCCGTGGTCACCATCGCGACCCTGACCGGGGCGGCGGAGGTGGCCCTGGGCAAGGTGCGGGCGGGGCTCATGGGGTCGGACGCCAAGCTTGTGGCCCGGGTCCGCCGGGCCGGCGAGCGGTCGGCGGAGCCGGTGTGGGAGATGCCCACCGACGAGGCGTACGCCGAGCTCAACCGCAGCGACGTGGCCGACCTGAAGAACTCGGCCGGCCGCCACGCGGGGATGATCACCGCCGGGCTGTTCGTGGGGGCCCACCGGGGCGGCCTCCCCTGGGCGCACCTGGACGTGGCGGGGACGGTCTTTCGCGACGGCGCCGCCGACGGGTGCGACGCCGGCGCCACGGGGTTCGGGGCGGAGCTGCTCTACCGGCTCGCGGCCGGCGAATAAACCCCGAGCCGGCGGATATACTCGGGCGGGGGGACGCCGGTGCGGGAGCGGGATGCGCTGCTCGAGAGGATCCGGACGCTGGAGGCGCGGGTGGTCGCGCTCAGGGGGTCGCGGCGCCTGCTCATGTCCATGATCGTGGAACGGGACGAGGAGACGCGCCGGGAGATGGCGCGCCTGCGATCCCGGCTGCGCCACGCGCGCCGGCACGCCGTGCGACCGCAGTCGACCTGGATCCACGAGATGGACTGACGGGTCGAGCGAGCCGATGTATGCCCGTATTCGACCGCAGGCGCTCGAAAGCGCAGAATATCGCTGAAGGATTCGCGTGGACGGGACCGAAAGCCTCCTCCACCTGTGGGTAGAGGGGGCGACGGTCCCGTGTGGACCCGTGTATGGCAAAGCGCGTGTTGACCCGGCAGGAGGTGTGCCGGCGGATGCACATCTCTCCGACCCTCCTGCGGCAGATGTTTCGCGAGCACGCCGGGGTGCTCGGGCCGCTGGGGAGCGAGGGCATCGCGCTGCCGACGGTGGAGAAGCTCGCCCAGCTCCTGGAGCTAAGATCCCGGGGGGGGAGCCGCGACCGGGTGAAGGTTGCGGCCGAGGGGAGCGTGGCCCTGGAGGCTCCGTCCGAGGAGAGCCTCCTGCAGGCGGAACTTCGCGCCATCGCCGTTTCCCTGACCGAGGCGGAGGAGCGCCGTGCCTCGGACCGCGACCGGCTGCTCATGGCCTTGATCCGGACGCAGCAGGAGATCACCCAGCTGCGCTACGACCTTTGCGAACACGTCTCGCGGCGGGGGCGCCGGGCAGGGCTCTTGCGGCGACTGATGGGCCGATGACGGCCGCCGGGGCAGGAGGGTCGACCCCGGTCAGCGAACATCGAACGGAGTCGACGCCGGCCGCTCGACCCCCCGCTTCCGGTGTCGCCGGCCTTCAGGAAAGGACTCGGACAACTGTTGCTGATCCGCCTGGGCAGGCTGCCCGTCATCCTGCTGGTCACTGCGTGGCTCGTGTTCGCTCCCGCCGCCGCCCAGGCGGGAAGCGCGCCTCAACTTGCGGCTGCGAGCGCCGTTCTGATGGACATGCGCACCGGTACGGTGCTCTATGCCAAGGCCGCCCACGTCCGGCGCATACCCGCCAGCATCACCAAGATCCTCACCGCCATGCTGGTCATCGAGCACGGGCACCTGGGGCGGCGGGTCACGGTGCCCCTGGCTGCGGTGGGCACGCCCGGGAGTTCCGTGTACCTTGAGCCCGGACAGCGGCTGACGATCCGCGATCTCCTGTACGGGATGATGCTGGTCTCGGGCAACGACGCCGCCGTGGCGCTGTCGATCCTCACCGCCGGCAGCGAGCGGCGGTTCGTCGCCCTGATGAACCGCACGGTTCGGCTGAGGGGCCTGAGGAACACCCACTTCGTCAACCCCGACGGGCTGCCGGACCCGCGGCACTACACCTCCGCGTACGACCAGGCGGTCATCGCCCGCGCGGCCATGCGCCTGGCGCGGCTGCGCCGCATCGTGCGCACCCGCAGCTTCGTGTTCCCCGGGGCCACGGGTCCGGTGGAGCTCTACAACGAGGACAAGCTGCTGTGGCGCTACCCCGGGACCATCGGCGTCAAGACCGGCTACACCATCGAGGGCGGGGAGACCCTGGTCACCGCGGTCCGCCGGGGCGACACGACGCTGCTGTCCGTGCTGCTCCAGGACACGCCCCAGGGACTGTGGACCGACCCGGTCAAGCTCATGAACTGGGGATTCAGCCATTTTCGCGACCAGGAGCTTGTGCGGGCGGGCCAGGTGATGGGTGTGGCCCCGGTGGATGACGGCCACCGGCGGGTGAAGCTGGTGGCGCTCTCCAGCCTGTGGCAGGTGGTGCGCCGCCACCGCCCCGACCCTCGGCAGGAGCGGTTCATCCCGCTGGCGCCCCTGACCGGATCGGTGCTCAAGGGCCAGCTCCTGGGCCGTGTGGAGGTCGTGGCGGACGGACATCTCGCCGGATCGGTGCCGGTGACGGCCGCCACCAGCGTCCTCGTGCCGCCGGGGGGCCCCTCGCCGTGGCTTGTGGCGCTGGCGGCGCTCGGGCTGCTCGTGGCGGCGGTGCTGCGGGAGCTCGGGCTTCGGCGCCGGCGCCGGCGCCGGTGGGCGCTGCGGTAGGGTCGAGGGCGTTCAGAGATCGGGAGGCCCCTGGGCGGTGGTCCAGGCGGGTGCCCGGGGACCCAAGGGCCCGGCCCCGAGAGCGCCGGGAGGGGGTGAGCTCACCGCGGTGCGCCGCGGCGGGCTTTTCCCCCGTGGCGGGTCCGACGCCCTCGA
>JAJZYS010000163.1 GCA_021797925.1 Bacillota bacterium | reverse complement strand
TCACGGCGCCTCCGGACGCCCGGCCGGTGCTCCCGGGGGCCGGTGACCGGCTCGCCCCCAAGGAGACGCGGGTCTACCGCGCCGGTCGGAGCGGCGGCCGATGACGAGGCCGGGTGCGCCGGCGCCCCTGTTCGTGGACGCCGACGGCTGGCGCCTCCTCGTCGCGCCGGACGCGGGCGGCAACTGGACGCTGTCGGGGGAGTCCCGCGACGGGCCCGAGGAGCCGCGGGCCCTGCTCGCCGTGCGAAGTCCCCTCGTGAGCGGCGCGGGCCTTCGCCTCACGACCCGGGCGAGCCGGGTGACCGGGGCGGGGGGGAGCCTCAGGATCCAGGGCCAGGACGAGGTCGACGGGGGCGGTGGGTGCCGCTGGGAGGTGGCGTTCGCGCCCGTGGACAGCGGCCCGCTGGTGCGGGTGGACCTCGCCCTCGCCTTCGACGCCGAGGCCGAGCTCGTCCCGGATCGAGACCCCCAGGGCGACCCGGCGGTGATCGTCTGGGTGATGGAGACCGACCGGCTCGACGTGCGCCAGACGTTCGACTGGCACAAGACGCTGCTGCGCTTTCCCACCCGCAACGGCCAGGGCGTGCGCGGCAACGATCTGGCGGCGGTGTACCTGTACGACCCGGTCGCCCGCGCGCAGACGGTGGTGCACTTCGACCTCTCCCGGGCCGCGTGGTTCGCGGACCTCAGGGGCTTCACCCGCTACGACACCGGCCTCGTGGTGCGCCAGACGCAGCAGGGGCCCGTCCGCTACGGGGTGGGCCTGTACGGGGCGCAGGGCCCCGCCGCCCCCTTCCGGCCGGGAGAGCTGCGGCTCACATGGTATGTGGGCACCCAGGGGCGCGCGGCGTCCCCCACGGCGTGGGAGGCCCTCGAGGTGCTCGTGGACTGGCTGGCGCCCGTGTTCGCGCCCGCCGTTCCCATCGCGGATCCCTCGTGGAAGGACATCGCCGCGGGAACGGTCGAGGACGTCATGCGGCCCGAGACCACCGTCCGCGTCGCGGGCCTCACGGGCCAGCGCGCGTACGTCGCGGGATCGAGCCGGGTGTGGGGGACGGTGGAGGACAGCTTCGAGCTCATGACCCAGGTGGACGTCGCCCTGCCGGCCCTCCTCTACCTGCGCCTGCATCCCGATCCCCGCCTCGCCGCCCACGTGGACACGCTCCTCGACTCGCTCACGCGCTTCTGGCGCCGCGACTTCGGGTATCTCACCAACACCTTCCCGTGGACGCCGGGCGCCGACGAGCGCATCGACACCTGGTACCTTCTGGAGAACGCCCTGATCAAGTGCGGGTGGATCGCGCTGCTCACCGGCCGGCGGGACCTCGAGTCGGCCGTGATCGCGTCGCTCCGCTGGGCGCGCGAGCTGGCGCACCAGTGCAACCACCTGTTCCCGCTGTTTTGCCAGGGGAAGACGGCGTCGCCCGTCGCCCAGTCGCTGAACGTCTCGGCCGGGGGGCTGTACGCGTACGGGGCCATCGTCGGATACCGCCTCGACGGCGGGCGAGACCTCCTGGCGGAGGCGGCCTCGGCTCTGACCGCCATGCACAGCGCGCCCGTGGAGCTGCTCCATCACGAGCCCCAGCAGCTGGGGTTTGCCGCCCTGGCCGCGATGGAACTCTCCCGGCTCGAGCCTGACCCGAGGTGGAGGCGGATGGCGGACGACTTTCTGCGGGCGCAGCTGGCCATGGCGTACTGGCACGAGGACGTCCTGGCGGGCGCGGCGGGATACCGGGTGCAGGGAGGCTTTCAGGCCTGCGCCTCCATCCTCTACCCGGCCATGAAGGAGAACGTGGAGTCCATCGTACCCTGGGTCGCGCTGATGCGGATGGGGGAGCCCGCGCCCGTCGCGGTCATGCTCCGCGTCCTCGCCGCCCAGCGGGCGAACAACGCGTACTTCTATCCGCGCTTTCTGCCCGCGGGCACGTTCACGGACGGGGGCGGCTGCCCGTCGATCCCGCTGGAGAACCTGGCCATGGCGGAGCCCAGCGGGGCGGTGGGCGAGGTGGGCCAGGAGGTCTACGGGGCCGGCGAGGGGCTCTTCATGCACCTGATCTTCGACGCGCTCGCGCGGTCGGAGCACCCGGGGGTGCTGGTGGCGTCCCTGGACGTGCTCGACCTGGAGCGGCCGATCTACCCGCCCTCTGCCCGTTCGTTCCTTTTGGCCCAGTTCGGCGCCGAGCGGGTCACCGCGCGGATCCGGTTTTTTGCCCTGGATCCCCGGACGACCTACCGCATCGCGCCGGGGGCGGCGTCACCGCGCTCGGGCGCCGCGCTCATGGAAGAGGGCGTCGACGTCGAGCTCTCGGGCGAGCGCCCCGTGCGGCTCGAGTTGACGCCCGAGTCCTGAGGAGCCCGGGCCTCAGGCCTGCGGGCTCGGGCCGCGGCGGGCTCAGAAGGGCGCGGCCCAGCGTCCGCCGCGGAGGATCGGCAGCGACCGCCCGTCCGCCGTGTCGGCGTCGACGTCCATCGCCGCGGAGCCGATCATGAAGTCGACGTGGGTGAGGCTCACGTTGCCTCCGCGCTTGACGAGCTCCTCGTCCGTCTCGATGGCCTCGCCGCCCTCCAGGGTGAACGGGTAGGCGCGGCCGATGGCCAGGTGGCACGAGGCGTTCTCGTCGAAGAGGGTGTTGTAGAAGAGGATTCCCAGGCTGGAGATGGGCGAGTCGACCGGCACCAGCGCGACCTCCCCCAGGCGGTGGGAGCCCTCGTCGGTCTCGATGAGGGTGGCCAGGGTCTCGCGGGCCGTGTCGGACGTGAAGTCGACGATCCTGCCCTCCCGGAAGGTCAGGGCGATGTTGTCGATCGTCACCCCGCCGTACGCCAGCGGCATGGTGCTGCGGACCGTTCCGTTGACGCCGTCGCGGGCGGGAAGGGTGAAGACCTCCTCGGTGGGGATGTTGGGCATGAACGCCGTGCCCGCGGCGTTGGGGCCGGCCCCGCCCATCCACCGGTGTCCTGCGGGCAGATCCACGGACAGGTCGGTCCCGGGGGCACGGTACCGCAGGCGCCGGATGCGGGCGCGGTTGAGGGCCTGCGCCCGGTCGGCGAGGCGCCGGGCGTGCTCGCGCCAGTGCGCCACCGGATCCTCGACGTCGACGCGGCTCGCCTTCGCGATGGCCCCCCACAGGCGCACCACCGCCTCGTCCTCGGCGAGGCCGGGGAAGACCTTCCGGGCCCAGCCGGGCGTCGGCGCGGACACGATGGACCAGGCGACCCTGCCGCCCATGAGGTAGCTCTTGAAGCGCTCTACGGCCTTCTGCTCGGCGAGGGTGGCGGCGGCGACCCGAGCCGGGGCGACGCCGGCGAGCAGCTCCGGGTTTGCGCTGGCCACCGAGAGGAACGCCGCCCCCGCATCCGCCAGCTCTTCAAACCCCCGGGCGAGCCAGAGGGGATAGTCCGCCAGCGCCGCGTCCGGAGCCATGAGGAGCCGGATGCGCCGGGTCTTTTCGTCGGACCAGTGCACCAGGACGTCGTGCGCCCCGGCCTCGTAGGCCTTGACCGCGACGGCCCGCACCAGGTCGGCCGCCTCCAGCGGCGCCATGACCATGAGCTTCTGACCGGGCTGGACGTTCACGCCCACGCGCACCGCCACGTCGGCCAGCCTCGCGAAGGTCTCCTGCGACAGCGTCAACCTGCCCGCTCCTTCCTGATCCGGGGGGTTTGCCCGTCGGGGACGCCCCGACGGGATTCAGGGAACCGGGGAAGCGCGGCCCGCGTCTCCGGCCTGCGCGGCGGCGATGCGGTGGGGGCGCATGAGGACCACGGGCACCGGGGAGGTGCGCACGACGGCGTCGGCCACGCTGCCCATCACCATGCGCGCCAGGCCCCGGCGCCCGTGGGTGGTCATGACGATGAACTCGGCGCCGGCGTCGCGGGCGGCCGCCACGATCTCCTCCGCCGCCCTGCCCTCGCGCACCATGAGCCGGGTCGGACCTTGCAGGTGCGCCGCAACCCCTTCGAGGTACCTTCCCGCCTGCGCGCGATCCTCGGCCTCGGGGTCCGGGGGCGTCTGCGCCGCGGGCATCGCCGGGGAGTCCCACGGGTTCTCCACGAGCGGCATCGCCGGGTACTCGGCGATCGGCGGGTGACTCGTCGGGACCACCCGCAGGAGCGCGAGCGCGGCGTCCCGTTCGCCGGCGAGGCGGGCCGCCACCGGGACGGCCTCTTCGCTGAGCGCCGAACCGTCCAGCGCGACCACGATCACTCCAGCCATATGGCATCGTTCCTTTCCCTTCCATCCTCGGACCGTTCGCCCCCGGGCGCTTCTCAGTCCCTCCGCCGGCTCCCCCGCTTCCACGTCAGTTCGCCGGGCGGGCAGAGACTCCCCCCCAGGAGGAGATCGCCCCCGGGTGGGGCGCCCGCGGCGGAGAGGGCCAGCTCGCCGGCCTCCTGCGCCTCGTAGCGGTCCATAAGCCCAAGCTCCCGCTGCGTCCGTTGCCGCACGCCCGCGGCCTCCTCGGCGGTCACGGCGCCGTAGGACGCCTTCAGTTCGTTGAGCCCCAGCGCCACGTCGTAGGTGGCGGCCACGATCTCGGCGCGCGTGAGCCAGAGGGTCTCGTATCCCAGCAGCCCCCGCCACGTCCGCCGCTCCAGCGCCCGGCGGTGCTCTTCCAGCGTCCGGTAGAAGAGGCGATACCCGTAGTACGCGGCGTCGGCCCACACGGTGGATCCGGGGTCGATGAAGGGCCCGAGCGGCGCCACGAAGGGATTGAACCTTCGGTCCTCGCCGAGAGCCCTGACCAGGGAGTGCGCGTACGGGACGATGCCCGCCGCGCTGGCCCGGGTTTGTCCTGAGATTCCCACCATGAAGAACAGGTCGAGCTTGCGCGCGCCGCTCGCGAGGGCGGCCCGGATGGTGCGCTCCACGGCGTCGTTGGAGCAGCCGAACTTGCGGTTGATCTTGCGCAGAGCGGGGTCCTGCGACTCGATGCTCAGCTCCAGGCTGAAGCGGGGGACCGCGGCCGAGAGTTCTTGGAAGAACCGCTCGTCCGCGGGGCCGAACAGCTCGAAGACCAGCTCGTTGCGCGGCGGATGGTGGCCCCAGAGCGTCAGCAGCTCGTTCCATCGCTGCTTGCCGCCGATGCGGGGGTCGCCCACCACGAAGATGGGGTGGCGGCTGATGCGCTCGATCATGAGCACGTCGCGCGCGAGGTCCTGCGCCGACCGGAAGGCCGGCGCCTCCCGCGTGCACACGCGCCGGTACGCCTGGCGCGAGCCGCCGCACGCGATGCACGACTCGGTGCACCCGCGCACCGTGAGCAGCATGGTGTTCGGGTACCTGCGCCAGTCGTGGTACGGCTCCACGTCCAAGAGGGAGTGCTGGCGCAGTGCGGCCCTCGCCACCGCGTCGTAGGCCGGCACCTGGATCCCGGCGAGGTCGGAGGGGACATGGCGCATGGGGTTCATCCGCACCTCGCCGCGGGCGGGACCGGCCGGCACCCGGTAGGAGAGGTTGGGGACCTCCGCCAAGGGCACCGTGCCCCGGATGATCGCGTCCGCCAGGGCCACCATCGGCGCCTCGGTGCTGTCGCCGCGAAGGACCGCGTCCACCTGAGGGTAGCGTTCCATGATCTCCCGGTGGAAGTAGGTGGCGCTCAGCCCCCCGAGGACGACCCAGGCGTCGGGATGGATGCCCTTGATCCGGCGGGCCAGCTCCAGCGCGCCGTGGGCGTGGGGCAGCCAGTGCAGGTCGATCGCGAAGATGGGGGCGGCGAGCCGGCGGAGGTGCGCGTCGACGTCGTAGCCCGGATCGCTGACC
>JAJZYS010000162.1 GCA_021797925.1 Bacillota bacterium | reverse complement strand
GCTGCCCCGTCGGCCTTGCGCCGGGCATCGTCGCCCCCACCGCGGGCCCCGGCCAGGTCCTGGTGGCTGTGACCGTGACCTATCGCACCTCGCTGTAGCGGCAGGGCACGGCCGGCTCACTTTAATGTATTTCTCCGCGCGGCGAAGCAGGAGATGGCGAGGCGACGGCTAAGGAGGGGTCATCCGCGCCGGAAAGGGTGATACGTTGCGCATTCACGGCAGATCCGCCGTGGCCGCGGTGGCCACGGGGCTTGCGACCGTGATGGCATGGGTCGCGGCGGCCGCGGCTTCGACGCCGGCCGCCGCGACCCAGGTCATCGTGGGACCGAGCCACTGGCATCAGTTCGACATGTCGCCGACCCACAACGCCGTCTACCATGCCGCAGGAGCGGGGGTGAGCTGGAGCCTCGAGCTCAAGAGCCAGCCGCTGTGGCTCATGGTGGTCAAGCACACCGTGTACCTGGGCTCGCTGGGCGGGGTGGTCCACGCGATCGACGCGACCACGGGCCAGGTGCGCTGGCGGTCGCGGCCCACGCTGGCCCAGGACGCGTGGCAGCTCACCTACGCCCAGGGCCGGATCTACGGGGGCACGGGCAACTCCATCTTCGCCATGATGAAGCCGGGCGACTGGTGCCGGGGCACGGCCATGAAGGGCGGATTCTCCCTAGGCGTGTTCGCCCTCGACCCCGCCACCGGCAAGACGCTGTGGACCCTGCCCACCTCGTGCACCACCTCGGTCACGGCCTTCCACGGTGGGGTGCTCTTCGCTCCCGACCGGCACAACTGGCTGCGGGCCATCGACCCCGCCACGGGCAAGCTCCTGTGGAAGGTCCCCGACGGCGGCGTCGATGACGTCTCCTATCCGGCCATCTCGCACGGCGTCATCTACCTCAACGCCGGAGGACCGCGGCCGCCGGGGCTCAGGGCCTTCAAGCTCCACGCCGCCGCGGCGACCCCGGCCACCAAGGTCTGGAGCTACCTGGACACCGACGCCGACAACGCCCCGACGGTGGGCGACGGGGTGATCATGACCACCAACTGCCTGCCCATCACCTCCAACGGCAAGGAGTACATGCAGGATCAGATGGTGGGGGTCTCCCTGGCCGGCAAGCTCCTGTGGAGCCACACGACGCAGGCGGGGCCCCGGCCGTTCTCCTACTGCGCGCCCGACGGCACCTACGCCCACGGGGCCTTCTACGTGGGCAGCTGGGAGACGCCCTACCTCTACGCCTTCGCCGCCACCACGGGGAAGATCCTGTGGCGCAGCCGGCTGCAGGCCCACGTGGGCGCCACGAACCCGGTCATCGCCGGGGGCTACGCGTTCGTCACCACGGTCAACGGCTACGTGGACGCGGTGAACCTCGCCACCGGCAAGATCGCCGGCACGAAGTTCCTGCGCCCGGCCGTCCTGGGATCCCCGGTGCTCGTCGACGGCACCCTCTTCATCCCGGGTTGGAGCGGCGGCAGCAAGCAGGTCAACCTGGGCATCCTCGTGCCCGGCTACGTGTGGGCCGTCCCCGTACGCGAGCTTTTGCCCGCCTGGCCGGCCGGGTAGGCGCGGCGGGGGGCGCCCCGGCGCTGGGTGCAGAGCCGGGGCGCCCTCGCGTCAGGCGCCCGGACCCGCCAGCCGCGTCACCGGCATGGCGTAGACGGTGTCGCCGTTGGCCAGGTAGATCGTCGCGCCGGCCACGATGGTCACCGACTCGTTGAACCCCTTGGGGAAGCGCTTCACCACCAGGATCCTGCCGGTGCGGGCGTCGATGGCGTAGAAGTAGCCCAGGGTGTCGCCCACCAGCACCCGACCCTGCCACACGACGGGGGCGGTCTTGGCCGGAGCGTGGGTGCGCACCATCCACAGCACCTTGCCGGTCCGAGCGTCGATGGCCGCGAACTCCTGGGCCTCGGGGAGCGACTGGTAGAGCACGCCGTTCACGTAGGTGCCCGAGACCGCCTGCTCGCCCACGGTGATGAGCTGGCCCCGCGGTGAGGTCAGGCCCCACACTTTGCGGCCCGTGGCCTGGCTCAGCGCGTCCACGGTGTTGACGGTGTTGTCCGGGCCCGTGACCCCCTTGAGGGTCTCCGAGCCCTCGACGAACACGAGCCCGCCGCCCAGGGTGGGCGAGCTGTCCGCGTCCCCGTACGGAGCCTTCCACAGCATCTTGCCGGTGATGGCGTCGACGGCGTAGGTGTACACCGGCGGCTTCACCGCCGAGGTGGGCGACTCGCCGGTCACGAGAAAGACGCGGGTGCCCCGGGCGGCGGAGGAGGCCATGGTGCCCACGCCCTGGACCGGGAGCCGCCACAGCTCGGCGCCGGTTTTCAGGGCCAGCGCCTGCACCACGTCGTCGCCGTTGGAGAAGACCAGGCGGCCGTCCACCAGGGCCGGCGTGGGCATGTCCTCGCCGACGGTGCGGTGGATCCACCGCAGCCGGCCGGTGGCGGCGTCGACGGCGTAGACGGCGTCCCCTTGGGGCCGGGCCCACACGGTGCGGGTGGGCGTCGCCACGGCCACGTCGTTGATGCCCGAGCCGATCACCACGAGCCCGTCGGCCACGATGGGCGCGGTCATGATGATGTTGCCGGCCTGAAAGTGCCACTTCTCCCGTCCCGTGCGGGCGTCGAGGGCGTAGAGGTTGTGGTCGAAGCTCTCCGCGTACAGCGTGTGCCCCACGAGGCTCAGGCCCGAGACGATGATGTTGCCCGTGAGAAAGCTCCAGCTGTGAGGCGTGGACGAGCCGGCGAAAACGGCGTTGTGGTGGGGCCCGGCCTGAAGCTGGGTCCATTGGGCGGGGACGGGGCGGGCACCGGCGGCCTGTGCCCCGGTGGCGCCAGCCCCCGCTCCCAGGAGGATCAGGCCGGCGATGGTCGCGAAGGCGCGCAGACGGTGACGCATGATGTCATCGGGAACTCCCTTCGATGTCGCATTTACTGACAACTGTATCAGGCGACTTCGGCGCTGTCACGTGGAATAAGCGGAATTGGTGTGATTTGCTGCCTGCGCCGGCGCCTCGCAAGGAGGCGGGCGAACGGTTCGCCGGTCGGAAGGTTCTGCCGGGGCACGGCGCGAAGGCTTTTCCCATCCGGTGGGAGATGGGGGCTCGCGATACGATGGTCACGTGGATCGCCGGGGCGACCGGCGAGCTCGGCCGGGCGCTCGTGGCCGGATTCCTCGGCCGAGGGGACCGGGTCGTGGGACTCGGCCGCAGCCCGGCCGCGGACGCCGAGGAGGAGGGCTACCGCTATCTCGACGGGGACCTGGCGAGCTCCGAGGGCGTCAAGGCCCTGACCGATCGCGCGCAGGCGTTCGGCCCGGTGGAGAACCTGGTCGTCGCCGTGGGCGCGTGGTCGGGGGGCACGCCCGTGCACGAGGTGGCGCCCCGGGAGTGGGAGGCCATGCTGGAGGCCAACCTGACGGTCCCGTTCCGGCTGATGCGCGCGGCGATGGGCATCATGGTGCAAAGGCGCCGGGGCCGCGTCGTCACCGTGGGCTCGCTGTCCGCCATGGACGCGGCGCCGGGCCAGGGGGCGTACAACGCGGCCAAGGCGGGGCTTCTCGCCTTGACGCGCACCGTCGCGGCGGAAGGCGCCCGCTCCGGGATCTGCGCCGCGTGCCTGCTCCCCGCGACCATCGACACCGCCGCCAACCGCCGGGCCATGGCGACCGCGGATCCCGCGGGGTGGGTCGACCCGGCGGCGCTGGTGGAGCTGGCGCTCTTTCTCACCGGGCCCCACGGCGCCCAGCTGAACGGCGCCGCCCTGACGGTCGCGGGTCCACCGGCCGCCAGCCGTTCCTGAAGGAGTGATCGATCCATGGCGTTTCAAGACACCAGGGTGCAGTGGCTGGGGCACGCCACCTTCCGCATCACCACGCCCGGGGGCAAGGAAGTCCTGATCGACCCCTTCCTGGAGCAGAACCCCTCCTGCCCCACGGAGCTCAAGCGGCCCCAGCGCCTGGACCTCATCCTGGTGACCCACGCCCACCAGGACCACGTGGGCGACGCGGTCGCCACCGCCCAGCGCACCGGCGCCGAGGTGGTGGCCGTGGTGGAGGCGGCCGCCTGGCTCGAGCGCCAGGGCGTCGAGCGCGTGGTGGGGATGAACAAGGGGGGCAGCTACCGGACGCAGGGACTGGTGGTGACCATGGTCCACGCGGACCACAGCACGGGGATCGCGCAGCCCGACGGGACGCTGGCGTACGGCGGCGAGAGCGCCGGGTACATCCTGGAGATGGAGAACGGCACCCGCATCTACCACACCGGCGACACCGCCGTGTTCGGCGACATGCGCCTCATCGGGGAGCTGTACCGGCCGGATCTGGTGATGCTCCCCGTGGGGGACTTTTACACCATGGGGCCCCGCGAGGCGGCCATGGCCCTGCGGCTCATCGGGGCCCCGCTGGCGATCCCCATGCACTTCGGAACCTTCCCGGCGCTCACCGGGACCCCGGCGGAGCTGCGCGCCAAGACCGCGGATCTCGCCGGGCTGACGATCATCCCCCTCAAGCCGGGGGAGACCTACCCCTGAGGCTCCGGGGGGTCGCCCTTGTGGGGGCGGTGCTGGCTTTCGCCGCGCCCGGGGGGGCGGCCAGGCGGCTTGTGATCGCCCAGGTCCCGCCGGTGGCCCGCGTGGAGCCCATCCTGATGGAGGCGCAGGTGATCCCGCCCCGGCCGAGGCTGACCCTCGAGATGGCCGTGCGCGGTCCCGCGGGGTTTGTGGCGCGGTACCGGCCCATGACCCTGGAGGATCCCGGGCACGGGGTCTTCACCGCCACCTTCACGCCGGACCGCTCGGGCACCTACGAGGTGCGCTTCGCCGTCCCCGGCGCGGGGGAGGTGGCCTCGCGCCGGGTCGTGGTGCACCCGGGGACGGTGCCCGCCTCCCCGTGGCGGATCCTGCTGCCTTTGGCGCTGGTGGGCGGATACGTGCTGATGTGGCTGCGCGCCCGGCGCTGGGGGCGCTGAGCTCAGAGGAAGGGAGGTGGCCGGGCGACCCCGGGGGCCGGCCCGGCAGGCGATGGAGGGCGCACACGTGATCGTCGAGGGCAAGGTCCAGGGCGTGGGATTCCGCCACGCCGCCCGCTACGAGGGAATCAGGCTGCACCTGACCGGCTGGGTCAGAAACCGCGACGACGGCAAGGTGGAGATGATGGTCTACGGGGGGGCCCAGGACCTCGAGGCGTTCCGGCGGTTCGTGGAGGTGGGGCCGCCCCACGCGCGGGTGACCGGCGTCACCTGGGTCAAGGTCGCCACCGACGAGCCGGTGGTGGGCTTCTCCGTGGTGTGAGGGGCGATGCCCGCCGGACATGGCGACAGCGCCCGGGCGCTGTCGCCGGGCGGGACCCGGGCAAGGCGTCAGCGCATGTCGCGTTCGCGGTATTCCTGGCGTCCGAAGGCGGCGCCCTGGGACGCGGCGACGGCCGGCTCGTAGCCCGTGGCGCGCACGGCGGGGCTGCGCCCGAATGGCTCGCGGCGCCCGAACTCCTCCGCCCGCTGGAACGAGGCGCCCTCGCCGGAGCGGCGCATGGCGTCGAGCTGGCGCTCCGCGTCGATGAACGCCTCCCGCGGCGCGGCGGTCACCGGGTACCAGCCCCGCTGGTGCGCCTGCCGCCAGATCCGGTGCGCCGCATCGAGACACTGGCGGGAGTATTCCATGAAAGTTCGGCGGGCGTGGGGGTCCGATGCCTCCAGGGCCGCCTCGGTGTACGCGGTGGACAGGCACTTGATGGCCGTGAGGTGGTCCATCGTCGCGTCGTACTCGGTGAGGGCCGCGATGCCCTCCGTGCGCTGGTTCC
>JAJZYS010000161.1 GCA_021797925.1 Bacillota bacterium | reverse complement strand
GATGACGCCCTCGCGCACGTCGTCGCGGTCGGGCAGCCCAAGATGCTCCTTGGGCGTCACATAACAGAGCAGCGCCGTGCCGAACCAGCCGATCATGGCCGCACCGATCGCCGAGGTGATGTGGTCGTAGCCCGGGGCGATGTCGGTGGTCAGGGGCCCCAGCGTGTAAAACGGGGCCTCGTGGCACACCTTCAGCTCGCGGTCCATGTTCTCCCGGATCATGTGCATGGGGATGTGGCCCGGCCCTTCGATCATGACCTGGACGTCGTGGTCCCAGGCGACGCGGGTCAGCTCCCCCAGAGTCTCGAGCTCCGCGAACTGCGCGTCGTCGTTGGCGTCGGCGATGGATCCGGGCCTCAGGCCGTCGCCCAGGGAGAAGGCCACGTCGTAGGCCTTCATGATCTCGCAGATCTCCCCGAAATGGGTGTAGAGGAAGCTCTCCTGGTGATGCGCGAGGCACCACGCCGCCATGATGGAACCGCCGCGGGACACGATCCCCGTCACCCGCCGGGCGGTGAGCGGGATGTAGCGGAGCAGCACGCCCGCGTGGATGGTGAAGTAGTCCACGCCCTGCTCCGCCTGCTCGATGAGGGTGTCGCGGTACACGTCCCAGCTGAGCTCCGCCGCCCGTCCCCCGACCTTCTCCAGCGCCTGGTAGATGGGCACCGTGCCCACGGGCACCGGCGAGTTGCGGATGATCCACTCCCGCGTCGCGTGGATGTCCTTGCCCGTGGACAGGTCCATGATCGTGTCGGCTCCCCACCGGGTCGCCCAGATCATCTTCTCGACCTCCTCGCTGATGGAGGAGGACACCGCCGAGTTGCCGATGTTGGCGTTGATCTTCACGAGAAAGGCCCGGCCGATGATCATGGGCTCACTCTCGGGATGGTTGACGTTCGCGGGAATGATGGCCCGGCCGCGGGCCACCTCGCTGCGGACGAGCTCGGGATCGACCCCCTCGCGCACGGCCACGAACTCCATCTCCGGAGTGACGATCCCCCGGCGGGCGTAGTGCATCTGCGTGACCGTGGCCCCCGCCCGCGCCCGGAGCGGGCGGCGCCCCTGGTTCCCCGGGGCGCTGCTGTCATACGCCTCGACGTCGCCCCGCTCGAGGATCCACGGCCGGCGTACGGCCTCAAGTCCCCGGGCGAAGTCGGGCTCGTAGCTGGGATCGGTATAGGGACCGCTGGTGTCGTAGACCGCCACGGGCGGGTTCTCGCGCTCGCCCAGGCGCCCCGTCGTCGGGTGGAGCAGGATCTCCCGCACGGGTACGCGGACGTCGGGTCTGCGTCCGGAGGTCACATAGACCTTACGGCTCCCGGGCAGCGGCCCCAGGGTGGGGTTGGGGACCGGCGCGCTTGGCTTCATGACCGTTCTCCTCCTCGGGCAAACATGGCGCGCGGCAGCAAAAAAACCGCTTGGATGTCAAGCGGTCAAGCACATGGTTCATCCACCCCTTCCCTCCGCTGGCATTACCCAGATCAGGTTCTTCGGTCGGCGGTTCATGGTCCCGCCCTCTCAGCCTGGCTCCACCAAGCTCCCGAACGGTATTGAATTGTCAATTCATCATAGCACCCGGACCCGCCGAGAGCAACCTCGCGCCCCACTTACCGGACTGCTTGGCGCCGCCCCGGAGTGACCGGGGGTCTCGCGTGCTATGATCAAGGCGTGGATGGAACGTGCCGAGGGGAGCTTGTGCGATGGCGGACGGGATGACGATCGGTCAACTGAGTCGCACCGTGGGCCTCAGTCCTCGCACGGTGCGCTTCTACGAGCGTATCGGCCTTTTGCCCGAGCCTCGCCGCACCGCGTCGGGATATCGCGTGTACGAGGACGATGCCGCCGAGCGGCTGAGATTCGTTCTCAAGTGCAAGCTGGTGGGACTTTCGCTCGATGAGATCGCTCAGATCCTCGCGATCCGCGGTGGCGGGAGGGCACCGTGCGCCCACGTGCTGGAACTCATCGATCGCAAGCTGGCCGATGTCGCCCGGCAGCTCGCGCAACTGCAGTCGCTGAAGTCGCAGCTGTGCGAGTTGCGCGCGGAGGCGGACGCCACCATGACCCAGGAGGGCCGCTACTGCAGCATCATCGAACACCACGGGCTTCGCGGGACGACGGCGAGCACGGCGCCAAGGTCCTGACCCCTTGACCTTCTCCCTGGGTGGAAGGTGTAGCCTTCACCCGGGAGGTGGGTTCAGTGCGGCAGCACGTGACGTTCGAGATCACGGGAGACGAGCGGATGCACTGTGACGCGTGCGCGCAGCGCGTCGTCCGTTCGCTCGGCATGCTGGAGGGCGTCATCGAGGTGGCGGCGAGCCCCGTCACCCAGCAGGTCGACGTGGACGTTGATCCGGCGGTGGCCAGCGTGGAGCAGGTGGGCCGGCGGCTCGAGGCGCTCGGGTACCGGGCGCGACGGGTGTGAGCGCCGCGACGACGTCCCGGGATCCCGCCGGCGGCGCGATCGCCCGGCACCAGGTGAAGATTGGCGGGATGTCCTGCTCGTTCTGCGCCCAGAGCATTCACAAGGCGTGCGCGCGGGTCCCCGGCGTCCGCGACGTGCGCGTGAATCTGGGCCACGAGGAGGCCCTGATCGCGTACGACCCCGAGCTCGTGACTGCGTCCGCCCTGGAGGACCTGCTTCGGGAACTGGGCTACACCGTGCGCGACCCGCGCAAGGTGGACGCGTGGGAAGAACAGCGGCAGGAGTTGGAACACGGCCGGCGGATCCTGCTGGTGGCGGCGGGAATGACCCTGCTGGCGCTTGTCGCCATGATCGGGACCCGGCTGGGCATTCCCCCTCGGGTGGTCACCCCTGCCCTGGCCGCCCTGGGAGCCGTGACGGTGCTGGGTCCGGGAGGAAGCATCCTGGCCATGGCCTGGGCCTCCCTTCGGCGGGGAATCCTCAACCAGCACGTGCTGCTCGAGTTCGGGGCCTTCGGCGGCCTCGTCGGGGGCAGCGTGGGCTGGCTCGAGGCCAGCCCGGGCGCCGGCGCCTTCTACGCCGTGGCGGTCTTCATCACCACGTACCATCTCCTCTCGGGCTACGTCTCCCAGGTGGTGCGCACCCGCGGCTCGCAGGCGGTGCAGAAGCTCCTGGCCCTGCAGCCGGCGCTGGCCAGGGTGGAGCGCGACGGCGCCGAGACGATGGTGGCGGTGGAAGAGGTCCAGGTGGGCGACGTCGTGCGCGTGCGACCCGGCGAGCAGATCCCCGTCGACGGCCGGGTCGTGGACGGCCGCTCCACGGTGAACGAGGCCCTGGTCACCGGTGAGGCGTTCCCCGTGGAGAAGACGGTGGGGTCGAAGGTCATCGGCGGGTCGGTCAACCGCACCGGCTCGCTGCGCGTGGCGGTGACGGCCGTGGGCGAGGACAGCTTCCTCACCCGGGTGGCGCGGCAGGTGGAGGAGGCACGCGCCCTGAGGCCCGGCATCCTCCTCCTGGTGGACCGGATTCTGGCGGTCTACGTGCCCGCGATCCTGGTGGCCGCCGCCCTGGCCCTGCTGGGGCACTTCGCGCTGTCATGGATCGGCACCGGGCGGGTGGCGTGGACGCCAGGGCTCCTCGCGGCGGTGGCGGTGCTCGTCATGGGATACCCCTGCGCCCTGGGCATGGCCACTCCCCTGGCCATGATCCGGGGGGGCGGCGTCGCCGCGCAGCAGGGAATCCTGTTCCGATCGGGCGAGGCTTTCGAGGTGCTGCGCGAGGTGGACGTGGTCATCCTCGACAAGACGGGGACGATCACGCTGGGAGAACCCGCCGTCACCCAGCTGCGTCCCGCGGACGGGGTGAGCCCCGAGGAACTCATCGCGTACGCGGCCGCAGTCGAGGCGCTCTCGGAGCATCCCCTGGGCCGCGCCATCGTGAGCCGGGCGCGATCCCAGGGACTGCGGCCACCCGAGGTGAGCGACTTCGAGAGCCGGACCGGGCGGGGAATCGCAGCCAGGACGGGAGCACAGCTGATCCGCGTCGGCAGTCCCCGGTTTCTCCGGGAGTCGGGCGTGGGTGGGCGGGACGGCGACCTGCCGGAGCTGGAACAGGGCGGACAGACGGTGGTCGGGGTGGCCCTCGACGAACGGTTTCTCGGCTGGATCGTGCTCGCGGATCCCGTGCGCCCCGACGCGGCGGCCGCCGTGGCCCGGCTGAAGGCCCAGGGTCTCACTCCCGTCATGGTCACGGGCGACGCGGAGGCGACCGCCCTGGCCATCGCCCGGATCACGGGCATCGCCCAGGTGCACGCCGGCGCCCTCCCGGGCGAGAAGGCGGACATCGTGCGGGCGCTGCAGGAACAGGGACACCGGGTCGCCATGGTGGGCGACGGGATCAACGACGCGCCAGCCCTGACCCAGGCGGACGTGGGCATGGCTGTCGGTGCCGGGACCGACATCGCCATCGAGGCCGCCGACATCGTCCTGGTGCGAAGCTCCCTGGAGGGGGTTCTCCAGGCACACCAGATCGCCAGGATCAGTTACCGCAAGACCGTCCAGAACCTCGTCCTGGCCTTCGCCTTCAACGGCGTCGGCGTGCCGCTGGCCGCCCTGGGCGTCGTGTCCCCTGCCTGGGCCATGCTGGCCATGGTGACGAGCGTCAGCGCGGTCCTAATCAATTCGTTCGCGGTGCGACTGACGAGACCCGCACCCCCCGCCGCGATCGGGAGCTAGCGGCGCAGGCGGGCTCGGCACCACGGCCTGGGGCCTGGGGAGTCGGCTTCGTGTCCCTGTAAGGTTCAGCCTCATCGCACATCCAAAACTGCGCTTGACTCCCGCGCTCCGATCGGGCAGGCGTGCGCGCCGACGGCCAACACGCGCATCGCCATCACCCCGGCCCACAGTTCCCGGGCGCTTGCCGAACCGCAACCGCGGTCGTCATCATGAGCCCGCCGGCGCCTTGGCGTGTCCGGACGTGGTTCCTCGGCGCTCCTTCCGCGCCAGTCTCGCACAAGCCGGAAAGGTGCCCGGCTGGGTGAACCTGAGCGAGTACGACCGGTCCGGCGGCAGCAGTGCGGAGTCGAAGTAGCCTTGGCTCATGTAGTCATGACCGCCCGCCGGCTGCACTGCGGCCGGGCTCGGGTATTCCGACGGAGTTTGTCCGGCCGCCACGGTGTGAATTTCGTTGCTCGCGGATATCGTCCACACCACTGTATCGCCCACGTGGATCGTCAGCCCCTTGGGGTCGAAGCGCAGGTCGGTCACCGCCCGACGGTCCGTGCACATCACCGCAGGCGATGGGCGTGAGCCCGCCATCGTGTGCGCCGGGCCCCTCATGGACGTCGACGAACCATCCCGCCGCGGGAACCGCAAGCTGGTGGGGGATCACAGTCGTGGCGGCGGCGCGGCCTTGAGCATTCGCCACCAGGTCGTTGAGGACGAACGCGATGGGGCTGTGCTGCCGACACGTGCCCAGATGGATGTGTTCCATGCGTCAGGAGCCTGGCGCCAGACCGGACTGCGAGACCTTCACGGGTCAGCGTTGTCTGGACGTTTCCTGGTCCGTTCCTCGACCTGTTGCGGGCCATCGTCTCCACAACCGCGGGGCGGCACTGCACGCAGCCGCCCAGCGAGTTTCGGCAACGCTCCCGCCTGACCCGTCTGGCCGTCGCCACTGCCACGCCGTGCGAGGCGCCCACAGCCGTGCGGCCCGGCGTGCCCGTCGCAACCGACCCGCGACCGTACTGCCCCTCGTGGTCGCACCTCCGCTGATCCCGGTGGCCTTGTCCCCTCCCGGTTGTCCCGAGTCCCGCAAACCGGTGGTGCGTCGCCATCGGTCTGCCGACGCGCGCCGCACTCTGCTCGCGCCTGCGAAACGCCCTCCCGAGCCTTGACA
>JAJZYS010000160.1 GCA_021797925.1 Bacillota bacterium | reverse complement strand
TGGCGTGCCCAGTAAAAAGCAGCTTTTCCGTATTCATGCTTCCATTACAGCACATCGTCAAGCCATGTCAAGCGAGAACGGCACCTCCGCCTGCGCACAGGCAGCTCACGACCCTGACCGCAACTGCGGTCCCTGGGACCGGTCAGCGGCAGGAGATGATGGGACTGGAAGGAATGAACCGAAGGAGAACCCGGCGGGCGCGGGATGAGGAGGAGTCGGGGGCGTGAGCGGCCGGCAGGAGGCCAGCGGGCTCGGACGGTCGGGAAGGTGCCGGGAGTCGAACGAGGGGTCCCGGATGGGGCGCGAGTCGTGACGGATCGGCGTGTGGCCCTGGTGACGGGAAGCGCCCGGGGCCTGGGCCGCATGGTGGCCATGACGTTGGGCGAGGCGGGCTACCGCGTGGTCGTGAACTACCGCTCGAGCGAGGAAGCGGCGGTGGAGCTGGTGCGCTGGCTCGAGGAGAACGGAACGCCGGCCATCGCGGTCGGGGCCGATGTGGGACGCGCCGCCGACGTCGAGCGGCTCGGGGAGGAGATCGCCCGGACCTGGGGACGGGTGGATGCGCTGGTGCACTGCGCGGGGCCGTTCGTGTTCCAGCGGCACACGGCCCTGGAGACCGGCCCTGAGGTGTTTGACGCGATGATCCAGGGCAATCTCACGAGTCTTTTGCATCTCACGCGCTTTGCCCTGCCCCTGATGCGCCGGCGCCGGTGGGGACGCATCATCACCTTTGGCTTTGACCGGGTCTGGGAGGCTCCCGGCTGGCCAGGCCGGGCCGCGTACGCGGCCGCCAAGACGGCGCTGCTGTCTCTCACGCGCTCCTTGGCGCTTGAGGAGGCCCGCCACGGGATCACCTGCAACCTCATCGCTCCCGGCAACATCGTGCAGCCGTACAAGGAGGAGCGGATCGCCCGCGCCCGCGGCACCGCGGACCCCACGGTGCCGGTGGGCCGGCCGGGAACGGGGGAGGACGTGGCGCGGGTGGTGCGCTTCCTCCTCGAAGAGGACTCGGACTTTCTCACCGGCACGGTCATCGCCGTGAACGGCGGACAGGACGTCCTGGGAGGAGAGGCGTGATGGACCTGGCGCGGGTGAGTGCCGCGGTGCGCGAACTGCTTTCGGCGCTGGGCGAGGATGTGGACTCTCCCCGGCTCAGCGCGACGCCCCAGCGGGTGGCCATGAGCTTCCGCGAGCTGCTCAGGGGCCGGGAGGAACACCTGGAGGTGGCGCCGCTGGTGCTCGATCCCGCTCCCCGGCTGGTGGCGCTGGGGCCCATCGCCTTCACGGCGGTCTGCGAGCACCATCTCCTGCCGTTCACGGGTGCCGCTCACGCCGTGATCCTGCCCGATGGGGGAAGGCTGGTGGGGATCGGCGAGGTGGCCAGGGTGGTGGAGGTGTTCGCGTGCAGGCTTCAACTGCAGGAACGCCTGGGTGAAGAGGTCGCCGACGCGCTGGAGGCGATTCTGGCGCCGCGAGGGGTCATGGTCCATCTCACGGCCCGGCACGGCTGCCTCAGCGATCGGGGCGAGCGAGCGCGGTCCGCGCGGTTCACCACCGTGAGTGTGCGGGGCGTGCTGGCTCACGACCCCGCGCTCCGGTCCGAGGCGCTGGCCGAGGTGCGGCGGTGACGGCGCCGCGGGATGTGGGCGAACGGTCGCGGGCGCTCTACGAGCGGGCCGCGCGCGTGATCCCGGGGGCGGTCTCGAGCCCTGCCCGCTCCCTGGCGCCCGTGGGCGGGGTCGGCCCCCTGTTCGTGGAGCGGGCCGAGGGTGCCTACCTCTACGACGTGGACGGACGCCGCTACCTGGATTATCTCCAGGCCTTCGGTCCGGGCATCCTGGGCCACGCCCACCCGGCCGTGACCCGCGCCCTGGCGGATCAGGCCGCCCGCGGCGTGCTCTACGGAACTTCGACTCCCGGCGAGGTGGAACTGGCGGAGCGGCTGGTCGCGGGCATCGGAAGCCTTGAGGCGGTCCGGTTTGTCTCCACCGGCACCGAGGCGGTCATGTCGGCGATCCGGCTGGCCCGCGCCGCGACCGGCCGCGAGGGCATCGTCACCTTCGCGGGTTCCTATCACGGCCACGCCGACGCCGTGCTGGCCGAGGCCGGTTCCGGTCCCGCGACCCTGGGGATCGAGCACGGAGCCGGCATTCCCCGCTCCACGCTGGAGCTTGTGACCACGGTGCCGTACAACGACGCCGACGCGGCGCGCGCCGCGATCCTGCGCAACCGCCCCGCCGCCATCCTGGTGGAGCCCGTGGCGGGGAACATGGGCATCGTGCCTCCGGCGCCGGACTTCCTCCCGGCCCTGCGGCGGGCGGCGGACGACGCCGGGAGCCTCCTGATCCTCGACGAGGTGATCACGGCCTTCCGGTTCCGGGCGGGGGCCGTATCCGACGCGTTGGGGGTCCGGGGGGATCTCATCTGCCTGGGGAAGATCATCGGGGGCGGCCTTCCCCTGGCGGCGTACGGCGGGCGGGCCGACCTCATGGGAATGCTGGCGCCGCGGGGACCGGTCTACCAGGCGGGGACCCACGCCGGCAATCCCCTGTCGGTGGCGGCGGGGCTGGCGGCGCTCGCGGTCCTCGCGGCTCCGGGCGTGTACGAGCGCCTCGACGCCCTGGGCGCACGGCTTGAGGCGGGGCTTGTCGCGGCGCTCGGGTCGACGGGGGTCGCCGGCACCGTCAACCGGATGGGGTCGGGGATGACGCTGTTTTTCGGGGACCGGAAGGTGCGCGATCACGAGGGCGCCCGGGCCTCTGATCACGGGCGCTTTCGGGCGTTCTTCTGGGAGATGCTCCAGCGTGGAGTCTACCTCGCCCCGTCGCCCTACGAGGCCTGGTTTCTCACGCTGGCGCACGGGGAGGCGGAGGTGGACGCCACGGTAGAGGCGGCCGCGGCCGCGCTCGAGGTGGTTCGCGGTCTGGCGGAGAGGATGTGAGCGCAGATGGGTCGACGGCTCAGCGTGATCGAATCGGTGCTGATGGTGATCGGGCTTTTGGTGCTCGTGTCGGGATTCTGGTCCGTCGTCATGCGAGCGGTGTTCAGTGTCGCGGCCATTGCCGGCGGCTCGGCGGCGCTCATTCTGGGGCTCGGCCTCATCATCTGGGGGCGCCACCATCCCTCGGTGGTCCGCGCCGGGATCGCGATCCTGGTGATCGGCGTGCTCGCCCCCATCTTTCTTCCCACCCTCCTGCACGCGGTGGTCGTGCTGATCATCGTGTCACTGGTGGCCGTGGGCGTCGTCTCGCTGTGGCACCGGGGACACTCGGGCCCGTCGGGGCATATGCGTCTGGGCGGGCGGCGATGACGGGTCCCTTCGCGGGGCCGCGGCCGGCTCCGGCGAAGGTGAGTCCTTGTTCGCGGCGCAAGACCCGCTCGTGCGCACTCGCCAGGAAATGCGCGCCCCATGCAGGGAGACGCTTGTAGAAGCAGAAACATTTCCCTGCCGCGGCGCACGCCGGCGGGGGCGTGCCACCTCGCCCGGGTCGAGCGTTGCGGTGCCCGTGCGGTCCGAGCCGCGCACGACCCCATGCCTGGTTGCACGGGACAGGGGCCGGTCGCCGGCCGAGCCGGCGCGGACCCTGCCGGAAACGGCAAGTTGGCGCCGGGAGGGAGGCTTGAGAGGTCACGGCGACCGGACGGGATCTCCGCGCAAAGCCGCGTGGTGCGGTCCCGCAGCGGCAAGGGGGAGCGGTCGCCGGGATCAGGGCGGCGCGGACCACGGGAGCCGACCCGTACCGTCCGTGGTCTCACGCGCGGCAAGCGGCGCATACGTATCGACACGGCCTGCGAAACGAACGGGCAGCCGTCGAAGGGGAGTGATCGCGTGGTCAACGTGGCCCGCCTCGGCGAGGTGCGATGGAACCGGGCGAACACCTGGATGTTCGTCTCCTTCACCGTGGGTATGCTCCTCGAAGCCTACATCTTCGGTCTGGCCAGCATCGCCACGGGGTGGGTGGCCATGCCCAAGAGCCTCACGTCGCTGCTGTTGGCGTGGGCGCCCATCTGGCTCATCGTCGGCATCGCCCTGGCGGGACCCATCTCCGACCGGATGGGACGCAAGGGAACCTTCTACCTGACGATGGCGCTGTACGGCATCGGGGCCATCGGCCTCGTGTTCAGCTACTCCTACGTCCTCATCCTCGTGTTCCTGGCCATCCTCCTCCTGGCGGCGGGCGGCGAGATGAACACCATCATGGTGGCATCCCACGAGCTGATGCCGCGGCGTCACCGGGGCAAGACCATGATGATGGAGATCAACGCCATCAACCTGGGCGGGTTCCTCCTGGCGGCGGTCGCGCTGCTGAGCGCGTATAGCACGGTCTCCTTCCAGCGCACCATGATCGGGGTGACCGCCATCGTGGTGCTGCTGGTCCTGCTCGTGGCGCGGCGCAACATGCCCGAGTCCATCCGGTGGCTTGAGCAGCGGGGCCGCAACGAGGAGGCCGCCGCTCAGGTGCGCGAGTACTACGGCGCGGATTGGGAGGCGCACGTCGAGACCCAGCCCGAGCGTGCCCCGGCGGCTCGGGCCGCCGAAGGGCCCCATCCTTCGACGGCGCTCAAGATGGTGGTCATGATCGTCATCGCCGCCGCCAACACCATCGGGTTCGGCCTGGTGGCCTACACCCTGGGGCCCAAGTACTATCCCCACCTGACCTCGACCATCCTGCTCGTGACCACCGGCGTCGGATTCGTGGCCGGTTTCTTCGGCCTCTTGGCCGACCGCATCTCCCGCAAGGGCCTGTTGTTCTGGACATTTCTCGGCACGTTCGTGATGACGGCGATCCTGTGGCTCACGACCGGAGCGTGGTCCCGCGATCTCACGCTGTTCTGGATCCTCATCGTGCTGCTGGCGGCGGTCAACTCCGTGTGCTATCTCACGGAGGACACCATCAAGGCCGAGGTGTGGCCCACGCTGAACCGCGGTACGCTCACGGCGGTGGCGAGATTCATCTCCATCGGGCTGTATATCCCCGCCATCTACCTGGCGCCGTACGGGAACGTGCACGCGTACTTCTTCTTCAATACGGCCGTGTGGTTCGTGGGACTCCTGGCGGCCTTCGTCTGGCTTGTCAAGGGCAACGAGACGGGTCAGGGCGTGTCCATCGATGTGGCCTCGGGAGAGACGGCGGCCTCGTGAAGCGGTGAGCCAGCGGCTGGGCCCGGTCCGCGGGGACCGGGCCCGCTCATTGCCCCGCGCCCTTGCGGCCCGGGGCCCAGGCTCGCCACCGTCGACCGGGGCGCTGGCCTCACCGGCGTCACGCCGCTCCTTGGCGCCCGCGTCCCAACGCGTGAGCATCGCCTCCCGTGGAGAGGGGCTCCCGGCGCCGGCGGGTGCTGGCACAGCTGAAGCCGCCGTCCAGCCGCACAGACCGAGGGGTGGATCGGTCACGGGTTGGGCGACCCGCCGGACGCCGCGCCGGACCCGTGGGAGCCGGTGGCGTTTTCGGCGGCCCTCCGGTATAGTCACCGGGGGGAGCGGCGGAGGGCGGGGAGAAGGCCGCGGCCGAGAGCCCGCAACCCCGGGCGTCGCACGCGATCCCCTGCCGGGCGCGGTCGGGGGTTTGGGGCCATCGCCCACGGGCGCCAGGTGAAGGCGCGGCCCTCGATGTCCCAGCCGGCCGGCTGCCGCGGCGCGACGTGATCGGGCATCTGTCGTCGTCGAGCCCCGCCTGTGGGGTGGAGCGCTTTCCGGCGGGCACGGGCCCTTTACCGCCGGGCGTCGTGGGCCTCCCGCGGGGCGGAGTGGAGCAAAGTCGCCCGGGCGCGTCGTCGCAAGCGTGCCCGTGAGCGAGAGAGGGGGGGCGGCGCCGGCGTCCCGTTCAGAGCGACGGCGACGAAGGGCGCGAGACAGATGAGCA
>JAJZYS010000159.1 GCA_021797925.1 Bacillota bacterium | reverse complement strand
CGGCGCGGTCTCCCCCGCCGAGGGTGCGGCTCGGGCTCCCGCCCCCTGCGATCCCTGCGCGCGCCACACACCGGCTCGCGGGCCTCGTCGAGGGCCGGTGTCCCGCAGATTCCGGGTGAAAACGCCAGCCGGGTGTCGACAGGTGACCTGGGCGGCCGTGCAGAAGCTCTGATCGGCGATGACCCCTTCTCAGGAGGGATGTCGGTCACAAACTGACGATGCTGGGAGGATGCGCGGTGGCACAGGCACGCTTCAGGTCGACGTCCCGTGCGGTCCTGGTCATCTCGGCCTGCGGACTGATCTTTTCGGCGGCGCTCCTTGCACCCGCGCGTCCTCCCGCCCGCGCCTTCACGTCCCCGGCGGCGGCCGCTGCGTCCGATTCCGCTCTCGCGCGAGTCGGCTCCCTGCCGGCCGATCCCGCTTCCCTGCTTCTGCTGCCCGACGGCACCGCGCTCGCCGGAGGGGCGCAGGGACAGGTCTGGCGCAGCCCAGACAGCGGGCACATCTGGCGCCGGGTGGCGACGCTGCCGGGCAAGGTGTCCCGGCTCGCGTACCAGTCCGGCGTCATCGTGGCCCGGGTCCACGGCCGGCTCGAGCGCTCCCGGGACGACGGGCGCACCTGGAGCCCCGTCCGCCAGCCCAGCCTCGTCCCCGTGGTCGCCGGCCCCTGGGTGAGCGGCGACAGCGTCCTGGCCCTCGCGTCTCCCGTCGGCAAGCGCGTCGCCACGGCGCCATGGCCGCTTCTGTCCTCGACCGACCGGGGACGCACTTGGCGGATCATCGCCCGCATTCCGGCGCGCATCGGCTCGTCCGGCGTAACCTACCTCGCGGGCGATCACGCCTTTGCCCCGCTTGCCCCCGGCTACTGGGCCGCTCTGTATCGCCGGGGCGACTGCTCCGCACCTGCGACGATCGCCCTGAGCACCACGGGCGGCAGGAGCTGGCAGACGATCGCCGCGCCGGCGCAGTACGAGCGGTTCGATCGTGCCGGGGCCATGGCGGTCACCCTTTCCCGGCTGGTGCTCGGCGGCTCTTTCTGCCCCTCAACCCCGGGCTTCGGGCCGGGGATCTTCACCCGCCCGCTTCATCAGCCAGGAGCCCCGTGGACGGCTTCCGCCATGCCTCCCGGCTTTCACGTCTCGGTCACCGGGGCCCACGGCAACGCCAGGGGCCAGCCGCCCTCCGAGGCCGAGTTCTCCGTCTCCGCCATGGCCTTCCCGCAACCGTCGCTGGGCGTCGCCGTGGGGGCGCGCAGGATCGCCGGCTCCCCCGTGCGCGACCTCGTCCTCACGAGTCGCGACGGCGCAGGCACGTGGCGCGCCCTGTCCCTTCCGAACCTGCCCGCTCTGAACCTCCTGAGCTGCACCGGTGCCGGCCGCTGCCTCTTGGGCGCCACCACCTCCACCGCCGTGCTGAGCTACGCCCCGGGAGCCTCGCCGTCGGCGGGCCCCGGCGAAAACCTCAGCGCCTGGGTCGCGGGATACCTCATCCGCCGCCACAGTTCGTCCAGTCTCGTCACCTCCGTCCCCGTGATCCTCGACACCCTCGACGGCGGCCGGACCTGGCGCACCCAGGCACCGGGAAAGGCGCTGCCTGACGCCCAGCTCACCGCGGTGTCCTTCATCAGCGCCACAGACGGCTGGGTGCTGGGAGTCGACGAAGCGAGCGACGCCGCCGTCCTCCTCGTGACCACGGACCGCGGCGCGCTGTGGCGCCAGGAGTATTCCCTGCCGTATCGGACCACCGGCATCGCGCTGACTTCCCTCGCCTTCGTGAACGCGCGCGACGGGTGGCTCGCGGGGGTCAACGAGCACACCGACGCTCCCGTCATCCTGGCGAGCACGGACGGCGGCCGGACCTTCACGGCCCAGCACCCCCCCGCCGCGACCGGGGGCCTTTCGGATGTGGACTTCGTCAACCGCCTTGACGGCTGGGCCGTGGGCGCCATGATCCTCAGAACCACCGACGGCGGGCGCACCTGGTCACTGGAGCCGCTCACCCGAAACGGGAAGGCCCTGACCGTCGGCCTCAGCGCCGTGTCGTTCGTCAACCCCCGGGACGGCTGGGCCGTGGGGAGCCGTATCACCGGGCCCACCGCCACGGGGATCCAGACCCACCCGGTCATCCTCGCCACCACCGACGGCGGCCGCAGCTGGACGGTGCAGAACCTCCCCGCCGCGGTGGCGACGGGCACCCTGGCCGGGGTGTCGTTCGTCAACCCGCGGGACGGCTGGGCTGTGGGAGTCAACGACCACCCGCCCGGCGCCCTCATCCTCGCGACCGTCAACGGCGGCCGCACCTGGGTGGCGCAGAAGGCCCCCCGCTTTAGCATGCTGAGAGCCGTGAAGTTCATAAGCGCCCGGACCGGCTGGGCCGTCGGCGACGGAGGAGGAATCCTCTTCACCGCCGACGCAGGGCGGGTCTGGACGGTGCAGCGCCCGCCCCAGGGAACCGCGAATGCCTTCCTGGGCGGTGTAGACGCCCGCTCGGCGGGGGAAGCGGGCGGCCCCTGACCCCAGTGCCAAGGCCCGGCGGGTCCATGCCGCGAAGAGCGTCCCCTCAGCCCGCACCGCGCCTCCCGGACCAGCCGTGCGGGCGTTTGCCCGGAACGTCACCGGCGTGCCATGCGCGTCCCGCCGTCACGCCGGTCCCCGGTTCCCGAACTCCTTGAGGACGTCGAGGACGCGCGTCTTCACCGCGGCGGGAGAGAGTTGCAGCCTGGCCTCGACCGCACTCCAGGTGTGAAGCTGCGCGAGGAGCGCCGCGACCTGGCTCAGGGTGTCGCCGCTCATCACCGAGGTCACGAGCAGATACGCCATGTGCTCGCGGGTGAGCGCCGCCGCCTCCCGGTTCACCGCCCCAAGCTGGCGCTTCGAGAGTCCCAGGGCCCCGGCCACCCGGCGCCAGTTGCGCTTGGCGTGCTCCATGGCGAGGATCTCGGTCCCCGAGCGGTGGCTCTGCCTGGCCAGAAGCTCCACCATGACCGCCTGCCGGTAGCCTGTGGACAGGCGCGCGAGTTCGCTCGCCGGATGCCGGCGAGCCGAGGCGGTCTTCGCGGGCGGAATGAGGGTGGTCCTGGGGTGCACCGGGAGGATCAGCGGGGGCCGGGCCGGCGCGTTGAAGTTGAAGTCGGCCACCAGGTTGCCCAGGATGGGAACGTCCTCGCGCACCACGGTCCGCGCGTCCGGCCGGCCGTCGGTCCTGGGATCGAGGCGCTGGCCGTTCAGGAAGTCGTCCTCGATGAACTTGAGATAGGCGTCATGGCTGAGCACCTGGTGGTCGACGTACCCCTTGCGGGCGTACGGGCTGATGACAAGCCCGGGGACCCTCAGCCCATAGCCCAGCGAGTCCACCCTGGGCGGCACCACGTGGTCGTAGAAGCCGCCCCAGTCGTCCCAGCTGAGAAAGATCGCCGAGCTCTTCCAGTCCGGGCTCTTCATGACGGCGTTGATGAGCCGCGTGACGTAGGACTGGCCGGTGCTCACCAGGGCCGGGGGGTGCTCGCTGTCCTTGGCGTCGGGAAGGATCCACGAGACCGCCGGCAGCGTGCCCGCCTTCGCCGCGGCGAAGAAGCGGCCGAGATCCTGGATGTTGCCCGTCTGCCCGTCCTGGTGGACGTCCACGAAGCCCGGCAGCACGTTCCATATCGTGGGCACGCCGCCCCGGCGCCTGACGCCGAACTTTCCGCCCGCGCCGCCGTCCAGGTAGGCCGCCCAGGTCACGTGGTGCTGGTCCAAAAGGTACGTGAGGTCGGTCCAGCCGAACGGCGTGGGGTTCTTGGCCGTGCGGTTCCTCGGCATCAGCGTCCCCTTGCAGGTCATGGGGTCGGTGGGGACCGAGCAGTCGGCGGACCAGCCCGAGAACAGGAAGAGGTGCGAGGGAAAGCTCCATGAGGCCACGGATTCGAACATGTGATCCTGCAGCACGAAATTCCGGGCGTACGCCCAGTAGTTGGGGATGTCGGTGCCGGTGTGATAGCCCATGACGTCGGGAGTCGTGGCGTTGGTGCACACGGGATTGGCGAGGTTCAGGCAGCCGCGCCGCCCGCGCTCGGCCTCGGCGATGAACCCGTTCATGCGCCCGCCGTTGATGTCGGCGACGGCGGCCTGGGCGTCGTGGGGCCCCCCGCCGTTGAGGTCCTGGTGGTCGACATAGGGCTTGACGCACCGGTCGGTTCGGGGGTCGTTCACGCAGACCGTGGGCACGCCGTCCTTCATGGGGATGCCATCCGCGCCCGGATAGGTGCCGAAGTAGCTGTCGAACGACCGGTTCTCCTGCATGATGACGATGACGTGCTGGATCTTGTGGATGCCCTGGGGTGACGCCGTCCCGCTCGCCGCGCGGGCGGACGCCCCCGGGAGGGCGCCTGCCGCCATGAGCGCGGCCGCCGCCGCCCAGGTGGCCGGTACCTTCCAACGCCGGCCGTGGATCATCCTGCACTCCTCCTCCGCCCGATCTTGCAACAGCATCGTATCCGACAAGTGTGTCATCTCCATGGCGGCCTTGCCTCGAGCAAGCGCGCGCACGGCTTGCTCCGCCGTGCGCCGTGGATGCCCGTCGCGGTCGGGAGCCCGGCCCTGCGCCCGCCACGGGGCCCGCGCCGCGCCCGATGGGCGCGGCAGGGGCGCACACAGCCCGGGATGCGCCGCCCGGGCTGTGTGCCATCGTGAAGAGGGGTTCATGGTCATGGTACGCCCATGGTGTTACAGCGCTCTTGCAGAATCATGTCCCTTTCGCTGCCCGTCCCGGAGCTCATGGCGGGTCCGCACGTCCCCGGGGGGCCACGCTCGCCCCGCTGCCTGACACACCCATGTCACATCTTGGGGATAGTCTCACAGGCGGGGGGTGCCAAGAACGCACGGAGGAGGGTTCTCTGTGATGAAGCGTCCGATGGGGATCCTGTCGGTGGTGGGCGCGGCAGCGACGTTGCTGCTGGCCACGGCGCCGGTCGGAGCGTACACGACGGCGGCGGGCGCCATCGCCACCCTGAGCGCCCAGGGAATCATGGCGGGCGGGCGCGGGTATCCCGGGGGCGCCGCCATGTCGCCGGTGGATCTCGCCGCCGTCCTGGGGCGCTTCGAGACCCACACGGGTCACCAGGGGAGTGTCGTGGTCGCGCTGCGTTTCGCGCGCCGGGTGACCCGCAACCAGGGCCTCGTGGACATCCTGCGGGCCACCGGCATGTCGAGGACCAACAACGTGGCTCGCGACCGCCGGATCGCCGAGCGGATCGGACTTTTCGCCGGCGCTCCCGGCATGAGCGCGGGCAACGCCACCCTCACCCGCGGTGAGGTGGCGGTGATGCTCGTGAACCTGGAGCACTACTGGAACGTGAGCCCGGCGTCCTCGGCGCCGCCGGCGAACAGCCCCTCCATGGTCGAGGGAACGGTGACCGCGGTGAACACCCAGCCCGCCACGACACCGCTGCCCAGTTCGGGGTCCATCTCGGTGCAGACTCCCTCGGGATCCTCCACGGTGCCACTCTCGCCTTCGGCCACCATCCAGCAGGCGGGCCAGTCGATCTCCCTGTCGCAGATCACCACCGGCGAGGTGGTGGAAATCCAGCTGGGCGCCGACGGTCAGGGCCAGACCGTGGACGTGTTTCCGGCGGGGACCACCCTGCCCACCACGACCACGACCACGACCACGACCACGGCCGCGACGCGGGGCACCGTGGTCTCCCTGAGCAGCGCCGAGCTCACGATCCAGCCGCAGGCGCGAGGATCCGCCCAGGTGAGCTACACCCTCTCGCCCAGCGTGGTGGTCACCGCCCAGGGCCAGGGCTCGAGCCTCGGCGACGTCGCCACCGGCGACCTGATCCAGGTGCACCTGAGCGGCGGCGCCGTGACGTGGATCAACGTCCTCGCGAC
>JAJZYS010000009.1 GCA_021797925.1 Bacillota bacterium | reverse complement strand
AGAGTCGGCGATGCGGCCAGGCTCCCTCTCCGCCAACGTCGCACCGGTCTACGATCCTTTTTGGCCACCGCGCCCCGAGCGTAGCGCACCGGGGGCGATGCGTCCACATCGCGCCGTCGCGCCGGCGAGGGCTCGCCACCGGACCCGGCGTCGCGAACGCTGTGATATGATGAGCGTACCATCACGCGTTACCGCGGCAGGCGAGAGGCGGTGCGAGACAGCATGGCGATCGAGGTGGGCACGCAGGCGCGCGTTCTCCTCGTCGGCACCGACCGTCGCCTGTTCACCCTCGCACGGCAGGCGCTGCCGCCCGAACGCTATGCGCTCACACCCGCCGGCACCGTCGCCCAGGCGCTGGACGCCCTCTTCACCCATCGACCCGACGTGGTGGTGGTCACCTCCCGGCCCGACGGCGAGGACGGCACCGCCGCGTGCCGGGAGCTGCAGGCGGTGGAGGACGTCCCGGTGGTGGTGCTCGTCCCCTCGGGCGAGACCGCCGGGACAATCCGGAGCCTGACGTGCGCCGACGACTACATCGCCCTGCCGGTGGCCCCCGAGGAGGTGGAGGCGAGGGTGCAGGCCGTCCTCCGCCGGGCCGGGGACCGCCGGCGCGCCGACGGTGCCGTCGTCGACGACGGCCAGTTGCGCGTCGACCTTCGAG
The DNA here is from genome assembly GCA_021797925.1 of Bacillota bacterium. GTDB lineage: Bacteria > Bacillota > Sulfobacillia > JAJZYS01 > JAJZYS01 > JAJZYS01. The sequence goes on along the minus strand of JAJZYS010000009.1, from coordinate 28,650 downwards.
GCCACACCGTCAGTCTCGGCGGCGGCCCCCTGTCGCTCACCCCCACCGAGTACCGCCTCCTGGCGATCCTGGCGTCCAACCCGGGTCGGGTGCTGCTCCACGACGACCTCCTGCGGCGGGTGTGGGGGGCCGCGTACCTGGGGGACTCGCACCTTCTGCGACTGCACGTCGCCAACCTGCGCCGCAAGATCGAACCGCCCGGCGGGCACCGCTACATCCGCACCCACCGGGGCCTGGGCTACAGTTTTCAGCCGGCCGCGAACCCGGCCCGCACCGAGCGTCGCTAGACTCGTATTCCGCACTGTTGGGGGGCAAGGGCAGGCCCGCAAGGAGTCACGTGCCACGCGGCTGTAGGGCCGCGCGGTTTTCATGGCGCACCATCAGACCGGAGTGTTGTGCCAATGCCGGGGTGCAACAGGCTTGTTGTCCGGCACAAGATGTGGTATCGTTGTGCCAACATGTACACAAGAGTCAAGCGGGTGCGCCGGGGCAAGCAGGTGTACGACTACGTCCAATTGGTCGAGGGCCACCGCGAGGGCGGAAAGGTCTTGCAGCGTGTTGTGCTAACACTCGGTCGTCTCGACCAACTCAAGGCCTCCGGCCAGCTCGACCGCTTGGCCGGTGCCTTCGCCCGCCTCGATCCGCCTCCCCTGGGCACCCGCAGGCTCGTCGGCCCGCTTCTGGTCATCGCCCACTACCTGCGTCGCCTCGACCTCGTCGGCCTAGTCGATCAGGTCGTGCCGATGCGGGGCCGTGCCCTCCTCACCCACGGTGAGGTGATCGCCGCCCTGGTCGCCAACCGCCTTGCCAGCCCAGCTCCCCTGTACGACGTCACCGGCTGGGCGTCGTCCGCCGCCGTTGCCGAACTGCTGGGCGTGCCGGCGGCCCTGCTCAACGATGACCGCCTCGGGCGCGCCCTGGACGCCATCGCCCCGCACGCCGAGGATCTGCGCGGCCGCCTCCTCCTGCGCACCCTCGAGCGCTGTGCCGGGGAGGCGCTGGACGCCTCGCGCCTACACCTCGACCTGACCGCGGTGCGCTTCGCCGGCAGCTACGAAGGCTCGGCTCTCGTCCAGAAGGGGTGGTCCGCAGACCGCACCATCGGCCGCCAGGTGAAGACACTGCAGGCGTCAACCAAGACAGGCGTGCCGCTCTACTTCCGTCCCCACAAGGGGGCCACAAGCGAACTGCCGGCCTTCATGGCAGCGATCGAGACCCTGTCGTCAGCGCTGCCTCCGGGACTTGTGGTCGTGGCGGACTCGGGTCTGGGCTACCTGGAGAACCTGTGCGCCGCCGACGCGAAGAACGTGCGCTTCGTTGTGCCGCTTCGGGCTGGCACGGGCTTTGCCCAGCGGTTCATCGATGACGTGCCGGGCGGCCTTTCGGCGCTCGAACCCCTCGACTACTGCTCTCGGCGCGAACGGGATCTTGAGCCGAGCCAACGCACGGCATGGCGAGGTGTCTTGCGTCCCTTTCCGGTAGCGGACGCTGACGGCACGGCTCACACCTTCCGGGTCGCCTACATCTGGTCCTCCGAGGAGGCCGCCTCGGTTGCCGACGGCCGCGAGCGCGCGCTGGCCAAGGCCGAGGCGGACCTTGGCCGGGTGCGCAACGGCCTCGGTGGTCGCTACTACAAGAGCCAACGGCAGGTGGACGCACGTGTCGCCCAGATCCTTACGGGCCCGGTGGCAACGCTCATCGAGGTGACCACCGGGACCGAGTCGGATCGGCCGACGATCACCTGGCGGCGCAACGACGAGGCGATCGCCAAAGCGAGTGCGCTGGACGGCCTGTATGCCCTGGCCACCAACCTGCCCGATCCCGAAGGCGGCCGCCTCACCGCCTTGGACGTGCTCAAGGTCTACAAAGACCAGTGGGTGATGGAGCAGCGCCATCGCGATCTCAAGCAGACGCTGCGCGTCCGACCGGTGTTCTTGCACAACGACGAACGCATCGAGGCGCTCGTCGCCGTGATCGGGATCGCCCTATTGATCTTCGGCCTGATCGAGGCCGAACTCCGCGCCGCCCTCGGCGACGCAGGAGCGCTGCCGGGCATCCTGCCGGAGGGTCGCGCCGCCCAACCTACCGCCTGTGCCGCCCTGGCCGCCTTCGATGGCCTGTCGGCCACCTACGCCAAGCGCGGGCTCATCCTTGACCGCCTTACTCATGTCCAGCGGCTCATCCTGGCACTCCTGGAGGTCGCCTTGCCATGGCCAGAGAACACCGAGGGGTAACCGCCCCGCGGTGCGGAAAACGGGGCTAGACGAACTCTGGACGTTTCCCGCCCCTTCCTGGACGCGCTTCCATACATCCGCGCGCTATCCTTTCCTCGTGATCCAGCTTCGAGGGAGGTCGAGCGCAATGCAGTTGATGGGTGAGAAGGAGCGGGCGTACGTGCGGGATCGTCTGGGCACGCCCGCGCGGCCGGTGCGGCTTCTGGTCTTCATGAGGGGCGCTCCCTGCGACAGCTGCGACGCCATGGAACAGCTGGCCCGCGAGATCGCCCAGGAGGTCCCGGGCGTCGAGGTCCAGGTGGTGGGACCCCTGGATCATGAGCGAGCACTGGCGTACGGGGTCGACCAGCTGCCGGCGCTGGCGGTGGAGCCTGCCGACGCCGTGGGCCCCGCGAACGGGATCCGGTTCTTCGGCTTTCCCGGCGGCTACGAGTTCGACTCGCTGCTGGAGGCCGTCCGCCGGGTGGCGGCCGGGGACCCGGGCCTGGGAGGGGAGCTTCTCCAGTACGTGAACGACCTGTCGCGCCCTCTGCGACTGCAGGTGTTCGTGACCCCGACCTGCCCCTACTGCCCGCGCATGGTCCAGCTGGCGCACCGCATGGCGCTCGTGAGTCCCCTGGTCCAGGCGGACATGGTCGACGCCACCGAGTTCCCGGAACTCTCGGAGCGCTTCGGAGTCGAGGGGGTGCCCATGACCGTGATCGACGGAGCGACCTCGGTGGTGGGGGCGGTACCCGAAGGGCGACTCCTGGCCGCGCTGCGACAGGCGCGAGGCCGGGCGGTCAGCTGACCCGTCTCGGATGGGAAGGGAGGTGGACGCAGTGGCAGTGGCACGCTTTTTCGCCAGCCCGCTCGGTCGGGGACTCAGGATCGTGGTGGGGCTGATCCTTCTGATCCTGGCGCTTCGCACAGGTTCGGTCTGGGAGTGGATCGTCGGAGCTTTCCTGGTCGTGGTCGGCGCGGTCAACGTGTGCGGGCTCGGAGCGCTCTTCGGAGGCCCGTTCAACGGGCGCAAGGTGACCCGCAACTAGTCCTGAGGCCTCATCGCGCCATCATGAGGGTGGAGGCGCCCGCCGGCGGGCGCCTCCACCCTTCATCGTCCCTCGCCCACCGTCGCCGCCACGCTGGAGGGGCTCACGCCCGCCGCCGCCGAGGCCGGTGGGCGCGGGCCGGGAACTGGCACCGGGCTAGCCGTCGACCGCCAGGGCCGCGCCGTTCAGGCTCGCCTGCCGGGTCACCGAGAGGGGACGGCGCAGCATGTCCAGGACCGGGCAGTGGCGATCCACGGTGCGCACGAGCTGCGCCACCCGCGCGGGATCCTCGGGGCTGTCGATCATGACCTCGTAGCGGATCCCGTCCACGCCCACGGGCACGTCCGCCACGCCGAACACCCCCCGAGGATCGAGCTCGCCCGTCACCTCGATCCTGACACCGCGCAGCTCGACGCCCTCAAGGGCGGCGTAGATCACGTAGATGATCTCCTGGCAGGTCCCCAGAGCCGCCAGCACCAGCTCCACCGGCGTGGGGCCCGTGTTGGCCCCGCCCAGGGCGGAGGGCTCGTCCACCGCCAGGGTGAACTGGCGGATCTGCGCCTCGCAACTCATCCCCTGCCGCAACTGCGTGCTCGCCCGGACGCTGGCGCGCGCCAGTTCCGCGGTTGCCTTCTGCAGCTGGGTGCGCGTCGTCGTGAGGACGTCCAGCAGCGTCGCCATGGAAAATCTCCCTTTCTCGATCCATTTTGTATAGTTTAGCGGCGTCCGGTGCGTCCTGTCAAGATGCGCGCGCAGCCGCCTCGCCCCCGCCGGGCGATCGGCCCGGGCCGCGGCGACGCCCGTCCGCGAGGCCGGGGACCCCTCGCCAAACCGAAGCCGGGAGCCGCAGGGCGCCCGGATCCCCTGGACCCGCGTCGCCATCGTGCCGGGAGCCACTCCCTCGCCCACGGGGACCCGGCCCCCCACGTACCCGTCACCTTGCGTCGCAGTCCCCCAGCAGGGCGGCGGTGGCGGCAAAGTGGCGGCCCACCGCCGCGGCTTGGTGCGCGTCCGATCCCAGCACCAGCGGGATCCCGAGCTCTCTGGCGCGCACCGCCACCTCCGCCGGCGGTTCGAGCTCCCCCTCCGGCCGGTCGAGCCCGCTCGTGTTCACGTCGAGCCCCAGCCCGCGCGCGCGCACCACGCGGAGCACCTCGTCCACGAGACCCTGGGGCGGGGCGGTTTCCGGCGCGTACCGGCGAACCCGCGTGAGATGTCCCAGCCGGGCCGGCGGGAGGGGACCCCAGTCCGTGGCCACGGCCGCCCACACCAGGGCCAGGTACGCCGCGGCCAGCGCCGCGAACCCGCCGTGCGCGGCCACGAGCTCCGCCTGGACCACGTCCGCGTCGCCGTCCACCTCTCTGAGTCCCCCGAGCCCGGGAACCAGGTGGACCGAGAGGATCCACTCGTCGAGCGCCGGCGCGTGCCGGCGCAGCAGCTCCCGGGTCGCGTCCACCCGGTGGGGGACGAAGTCCACCTCCGCGCCCACCCTCACGTCGATGCGACCGCGGTAGCGGTGCTTCAGGTCCTGCGCCTCGTCCAGGTAACGGGCGAACGTGTCGGGGTCGGGAGCGAGGGCGGCGGCCTCCGCCGGGGGCAGGACCCCGGGCGGGAGCGGGGCGTGCTCCGCGAGGGTGATGCGCTCAAGTCCCAGGGCCAGCGCGCGCTCCACCCGCTGCTGGGTGGTGTCCGTCCCGCCGTGGGGGCACAGCCCGCTGTGGACGTGCCCGTCCCAGCGGCTGAGCTTCACGGATCCATGACCCACAGCGGCCGGCCCCGGGTCAGCTCGTGCACCTGGCCCTGCACCTCGCGGCACACCTCGGGGTCCCCCTGCGCCCGGATCACCCGGTCGATCATCCCGGCGATCATCCGCATCTCCTCGGTCCCCATCCCCCGCGTGGTGAGCGCCGCCGTCCCCAGCCTCAGACCGGACGTGACCCGCGGGGGCCGGGTGTCGCCCGGCACCGCGTTGCGGTTGGTGGTGATGTCGGCCGCCTGCAGCCACGTCTGCACCATGAGCCCGGTGAGCTCGGTGCCGACGAAGCTCACGAGGAGCAGGTGGGTGTCGGTCCCTCCCGTCACGAGCCGGTACCCCAGCGCGGCCAGGCTCTCGGCCAGCTGGCGGGCGTTCTCGACGACGCGGCGCGCGTAGGTGCGAAAACCCGGCTGCAGGGCCTCGTGAAAGGAGACCGCCTTGGCGGCGATCACGTGCATGAGGGGACCGCCCTGGATGCCGGGGAACACCGCCTTGTCGATCGCCGCCCGGTGCTCCTGGTCGGAGAGGATGAACCCGCCCCGGGGACCGCGCAGGGTCTTGTGGGTGGTCGACGTGACGATCTGGGCGTGCGGGACGGGACTGGGATGGACGCCGCCCGCCACGAGGCCCGCGAAGTGGGCCATGTCCACCATGAGCGGCGCCGAGACCTCGTCGGCGATGGCGCGCAGCGCCGCGAAGTCGATCTGGCGGGGATAGGCGCTGCCCCCGGTGACGATGAGGGCCGGACGCTCCCGCAGCGCCAGCCGTCGCACCGCGTCCAGGTCGATCTCCTCGGTGGCGGGGTCCAGGCCGTAGGGAACGAATCGGTAGAGACGGCCGGAGAAGTTCACGGGACTGCCATGGGTCAGATGGCCCCCCGTGGCGAGGCTCAGCCCCAGCACCACGTCCGAGGGCTTGAGCAGCGCGTGGTACACCGCCATGTTGGCCTGGGCGCCGCTGTGGGGCTGCACGTTGGCGGCCTCGGCCCCGAAGAGCCGGCCCAGGCGCTCGAGGGCCAGGGACTCCACCTCGTCCACCACCTGGCATCCGCCGTAGTAGCGGTGGCCCGGGTACCCCTCGGCGTACTTGTTGGTGAGCACGCTCCCCATGGCCGCCAGCACGGCCTCGGAGACGAAGTTCTCCGAGGCGATGAGCTCCAGCCCCTCCAGCTGCCGCTGCCGTTCCGCGGCCAGAGCGCGGGCGATGGCCGGATCCGACTCCATCAGGGTCATGGGTCCACCTCGACTTTCAGCCGCTCGGCGATCCGGCGACCGGTGGGCGTGGCGGCGAGCCCGCCCTCCGACGTCTCCCGGAGTTCCACCGGCATGTGGATTCCGATCCAGGCCATGGCGTCGATGACCTCGTCCAGGGGGATCACGCTCTCGATCCCCGCGAGCGCCATCTCGGCGGCCGCCAGGGCGTTGGCCGCCGCCCCGGCGTTGCGCTTCACGCAGGGAACCTCCACGCGCCCGGCGACCGGGTCGCACACCAGGCCCAACAGGTTCTTCAGGGCGATGGCCGCCGCGTGGTCGGACACCCTGGGCCGCGCGCCCAGCATCTCCACCACCGCCCCGGCGGCCATCGCCGAGGCCACCCCGTTCTCCGCCTGGCAACCGGCGGCCGAACCGGCCAGGCTGGCCCGGCGCGCCGCGATGGCGCCGATGTGCCCGGCGGTGACCAGCCCCCGGACGACGGTGTGGCGCGAGAGGTTGCGGGCCGCGGCCACGGCGGCGAACACCCCCGGCACCACCCCCGCCGATCCCGCGGTGGGGGCCGCCACGATCCGGCCGAAGGCCGCGTTGACCTCGGACACCGCCAGCGCCCGGGCGATTGCGTCGGCCATGACCTGGGTGAGGGTGTGCCCGGCCACCCGCGCCTCGTGGAGCCGGCGGGCGCCTGCGCCCACGAGTCCGCTCTCGGATCGCACCTCCTCGGTGAGCCCCCGGGTCATCGACGCCTCCATGACCTCCCAGCGCTCGGCGAGGCGAGCGAGCAGCGCCTCAGGTTCGATGCCGGAGTCGGTGCGCTCCATCTCCAGCGCCACCTGGTACAGGGGTCGATCCGACTGTTCCGCCAGGGCCACCCACTGGGCCATGGAGTGAAACGGCACCTTCCTGCCCCCTCCCTGCTGTCAGTCGGCCGGCGGGAAGTAGCAGACGCGGCGGAACCCCGGCTGCCGCCGGATCTGGGCCAGCGCCTCCTCCGCCACGGGGTCGTCGCACTCCACGATCATGATCGCCCGCTGGCCGCGTCCCTCCCGGGCCACCCGCATGAACGCGACGTTCACCTCAAACCTGGCCAGGACGTCGGCCACCTGGGCGATGCGCCCCACCGTGTCGTCGTGCTCGGTGAGCAGGGTGGGGAACCCGAAGGCGATGCCCACCTCAAGCCCGTCCACCGACTGCAGGAGGATCTGGCCGCCGCCGACGGAGGCGGCCTCGAACTCGACCCGGCTCGTCTCGCCCCGGAGCGCGATCCGCGCCGAGTTGGGGTGCACCCTCCCCAGGTCGCCGCGCTCGAAGGTCACCCGAACGCCCGCGGCGCGCGCCAACTCCAGGGCGTCGGGCAGCCTCCCGTCGTCGGGGGTCATGCCCATGAGCCCGGCCGCGATCGCGCGGTCGGTCCCGTGGCCCACGCCGGTGGCGGCGAAGGAGCCGTGCAGGAGCACGTGCGCCTCGACCACCTCCTCGCCCAGCAGCCGGCGCCCCACCATCCCGATCCGGGCGGCGCCGGCGGTATGGGAGCTCGAGGGCCCCACCATGACCGGTCCGATGATGTCAAGAAGCCCCATCGACCGCAGCCCCCTCCTCGACGTCCACGCCCGGAGCGAACTCAACGCCCAGCACACGGCCCAGGGCCTGCCCGAGCTCGCGCACCAGCGCGTTCACGCGCGCCGGCGCGGCCGTCGCCTCGAGGCTCGCCGCCCGGGCGAGGAACGTGGCGGGCGTCTCCCCGGGAGGGTGGCGCAGTGCCGCCCACCATCGTTCGGGCCGCCAGGAGAACGGGATGGCGCCGTGCTGCAGCACCGCCCCCCCGCGGCGGCACTGGGCGGATCCCACCAGCTTGCGCCCGTCGAGGGTGATCTCGTGCCAGGAGGGCGCCACGAAGCACAGCGCGCTGGCGCCGGGGGGCTCCGAGCCGTCGTGGCAGCGCGCGTCGACGCCCAGGGCCCGCAGCCCCGAGACGAGCCCTTCGGCCAGCAGCGCATAGGAGCGCCGGACGTCGCCGGGCAGCAGGCCCGCCGGCACCACCACCGCGTAGGTGAGCTCGTCGTCGTGCACCACCGCCTTTCCGCCGGTGGGACGGCGGACCACGTCGACGCCGAGCCGCTCCGCCGCGGCCGCGTCCACGGCGGCCGCGGCGTCCTGGGCGTAGCCCAGCGAGATCGTGGGCCGCGCCCAGCGGTAAAAGCGCAGCACCGGCGGCGCACCGGCGCCCACCGCCTCAAGGAGGCGCGCGTCCTCGGCCATGAGGGCGGCCCCGGGCTCGGGTCCCGAGACGCGAAGTTCTCCCCGGATCACGGTCGCGCCCCCAGATCCGGCGCGCGCACCGCCCGGACCTCATCCAGGCGGCCCACCGGGGTGCGCTCGGGCGCGCGCCGCACTGCGTCGGGGTCGCGGCGCGCCTCGGCGACCACGGACCGGATCGCCTCCGCCAGGCCGTCGAGGCGCTGAAGGCTCTCGGTCTCCGTGGGCTCGATCATGAGGGCCTCCTCCACCACCAGGGGGAAGTACACCGTGGGCGGGTGCACTCCGTGATCCAGGAGCCGCTTGGCGAGGTCCAGCGCGCGCACCCCCGTGGCCCGCTGCAGCGAGCGCGCGGAGAGCACGAACTCGTGCATGGCGTCGCGCTCGTAGGGAACGTCGAGCACGTCCGCCAGGCGGTGCTTCAGGTACCGGGCGTTGAGCACCGCCTGCTCCGACGCCTCCCGCAGTCCCTCGGGTCCCAGCGCCCGGATGTAGGCATACGCCCGCACCAGCATGCCGAAGTTGCCGAAGAACGAGCGCACCGGGCCGATGGACCGGGGCCGCTCCCAGCTGAAGCGGTAGCCGTCCGCGGTCGCCTCGAGCACCGGGGTCGGCAGGAAGGGCTCCAGCGGCGCCTTGACCCCCACCGGACCGGCTCCCGGACCGCCCCCGCCGTGGGGCGTGGAGAACGTCTTGTGCAGGTTCAGGTGCACCGCGTCGAAGCCCATGTCCCCAGGCCGGGTGATCCCCATGATGGCGTTGAGGTTGGCCCCGTCGTAGTACAGGAGCCCGCCCACCCCGTGGACCCGCTGGGCGATCTCCGCGATCCGGTCCTCGAAGATGCCCAGGGTGTTGGGGTTGGTGAGCATGAGGGCCGCCACCCGGGGCGAGAGCGCCCGTTCCAGGGCGTCGATGTCCACGCCCCCCCGCGCGTCCGAGGGAACGGTGACCACCTGAAACCCGGCCATGGCGGCCGTGGCCGGGTTGGTCCCGTGGGCCGAGTCGGGGACGATCACCTGGTCCCGGCCCGCATCGCCCCGGGCCTCGTGGTACGCCCGGATCATGAGGATGCCGGTGAGCTCCCCCTGGGCGCCCGCGGCCGGCTGCAGGGAGATCGCGTCCATCCCGGTGATCTCCCGAAGCGCCCTGGCCAGGCGGTCCATGAGCTCCAGTGCCCCCTGCACGCGCTCCACCGGGGTGTACGGGTGCAGGCGGGCCAGGCCCGGAAGGCGCGAGAGCGCCTCGTTCACCTTGGGGTTGTATTTCATGGTGCACGATCCCAGGGGATAGATCCCGGTGTCGATCCCGTAGTTGGCGTGCGCCAGGGCGGTGAAGTGGCGGGCCACCTCGATCTCGGCCATGTGCGGCAGGTCGAGGTCCTCGCGGCGCTGCGCCGCCGGGATGCCCTCGAGGGCGTCCTCGGGCGCGTGGGGCACGTAGGACCCGGGCCGGGTGGGCCCGGACGCGAACAGCGACGTCAAGCGATCTCCTCCAGGGCCCGGCCCAGGGCGTCGATGTCCCGCTCCGTCCGGCGCTCGGTCACCGCCCACAGGATCCGGTCCGCGAACTCGGGATAGTGCACGGCAAGCGGCAGCCCCATGAGGATGCCCCGCTCCAGGAGCTTGGGCCCCAGCTCCTCGGGGTCGACGGGCGAGCGGGTCACGAACTCCTGGAAGAACGGCTCCGTCATGGGCTCGTAGCCCCGGACCGCCGCGAGCCGCGAGCGGGCCCGCCGGGCCCCCGCCGCGCTCAGCGCGGCCACGTCGCGCAGCCCCCCCGGACCGAGCGCCGCCAGGTACACCGTGGCGGCCAGGGCGCACAGGGCCTGGTTGGTGCACACGTTGGAGGTGGCGCGTTCGCGGCGGATGTGCTGCTCGCGGGTCTGGAACGTGAGCACGTACCCCACCCGGCCCTCGCGGTCCACCGTGCCGCCCGCGATGCGGCCCGGCAGCCGGCGCAGAAGGTCGCGCCGCGCCGCGAAATAGCCCAGGAACGGGCCCCCGAAGGAGGGCGGGAGCCCCCACGACTGCGCCTCGCCCACGGCGACGTCGGCTCCGAACCGCCCGGGGGGCTTGAGCACCGCCAGGCCCACGGGATCGGCCACGGCGATGAGGAGCGCCCCCACCTCGTGGGCGCGGCGCGCAAAGGGCTCGGGGTCCTCGATGGCTCCGAAGAAGTTGGGCTGGGCCACGATGACCCCGGCCACGTCCCCGGCCGTCAGCTGCGCCGTCGCGTCGGCGTCGGTCCGGTAGCCCGAGAGCGGCGCCTCGCTCACCCGGATCCCCTGCCCGCGGGCGTAGGTGCCCAGCACCTGCCGGAAAACGGGGTCCACGGCACGGGAGACGACGAGCCGGTCGCGGCCCGTGGCGTGGCAGGCCAGGACTCCCGCCTCGGCCAGGGCGCTGGCGCCATCGTACATGGAGGCGTTGGCCACGTCCAGGCCCGTCAGCGCGCATACGTAGGACTGAAACTCGTAGATCGCGGTGAGGGTGCCCTGACTCACCTCCGGCTGGTACGGGGTGTAGGCGGTGTAGAACTCGCTCCTGCGCACCACCTCGTCCACGATGGCGGGCACGAAGCGGTCGTAGGCGCCGGCGCCGAGGAAGGAGACGACCTCGTCCAGGGAGAGGTTGCGGCGCGCGAGGTCGGTCAGTTCCCGCTCAAGCTCCAGCTCGCTCAGCGCCGGCTCCAGCGCCAGCGGCCGCCCCAGCCGGAGGGCGGCCGGGATCTCGCGAAACAGCGCCTCGGGGTCGTCAAGGCCCAGGGCCCGCAGCATCCGCCCCCGCTCGGGGGCGGTGGACGGCAGGTACCCCATCAGTGGGCGTTCACGTACGCCTCGTACGCCGCCGCGTCCATGAGCCCCCCGGCGTCCGTCTCCGGCACCTTCCGCAGCCGCACGACCCAGCCCTCGTCGTAGGGAGACCGGTTGATCAGCTCCGGCCGGTCGCGCAGCGCCTCGTTGACGGCAATCACCTCCCCGGCCACCGGGCTCAGGATGTCCGACACGCTCTTGACCGACTCCACCACCCCCAGGGCCTCGCCGGCCCGCAGCACCCGCCCCACCTCCGGCAGCTCCACGAACACGATGTCCCCAAGCTCGCTCTGGGCGAACTCGGTGATCCCCACCCGACCCTCGTCGCCTTCCTCCTGCCACCACTCGTGCTCCATGGTGTACCTGCGATCCGTCGGGCTCATGCTGGTCTCCTGGTTACAAAACTTGACAGAATCGATGATCCCGCCAAGCGCCCTCCCCTGACCAGGTTTTCGCCCCTTTCAGATTGGATTTCCCCTCGCGGGGAGAAGCGGCGGGAGGACTGGGCCCGGGAGTCCCACCCGGACGGAGGCGGCGCCGGTGGGGGCTCACGCCCTCCCCTGGATCGCCCGCCGGCCGGCCAGTTCCTTCGGCTCTCGCCTCCGGCCGCGTCCGGTCGGGGTCCTGCACGGAACCTCCGCGATCTCGCGGATGCGCCTGCGGGTGTTTAGCAGGTCCCGCTAACTGCCGCCTCGGCCCACCGGTACCGCCTGAGCTCCACCAGGGCCCCCCGGGGTGAGGCGCGGGTCCGCCGCCACGGCGGGTGGCCGTCGCAGCGACGGAGCCGCTCTTGCGCCGGGGAAGCCCCAAGGCGCCTGGCGACGCCGTAACGCCTGGGACGCTCTCCCGCCAGCGGTGCGCGTCGTCGCCGGGCCTCCTCGACCAGCTTTTCCCGCAATGCCACAAGCCGTCGCCTCCTGTCCGGGTCGAACCGCTCGCCGTGCCCCAGGACGCTCCTCCCGATGACCCTGGTCGCCGCCTGGTGCGCGCCGACCCCTTCCCGCCGGGCGCATATCCGGCCCGTGGAAAAGGTGTACGCCGGGTTGGCCGGCGGCAAACCCTCGCCCTCCTTGCGGCGGCCGGCAAGAGCCTCCAGGATCTTGGCGCAGGGGAGGTTCGCGCTCATCCGGTCGACGGCCCGCCTGGCGCCGTGCTCCTTCGTGAACGCGACATCCTCCCCCGCCGGGGGCTTGCCCGACGTCGTGGCGGCGTCCACCCGCATCCGGAGCGCGCCGATCAGGTCGTCGCGCCGGGGGCTCCGGGCATGGGCCGGCTCGGGAACCCCGAGGGACAGGACGCCGTTCCCCTCCCGCGGCATGCGCTCCTTCTCGCGGCGGGCCGCCAGCTGCTTTTGCGTCGTGCCGAGCTTCACCCGGGTCGCCTCGAACTCCGGGGGGACGAGGGCCTTCTGGGACTCGATGTGCTCCTCGGCCTTCAAGCTGGCGTCGTCCAAGGCGCGGCAGTTCAGACAAAAGCGCTTTTGCGATCTTGCCGCGGCGTCCGCTCGAGCCTCCCCCTCCCGCACGCGGTTGAAGCCAACGCGCGTGGCGCTCCCGAAGAGGCGAAGCTCCGTCTTGAGCGCGCTCTCCTCCCCCCGGCGCCCGGGGTGTGCCACCGCATCACGGCTCTTAGGATCGGGGCTTTCGGAAACGAACTCGCCCTGGATCGTGAAGGCGAGCGGGTGCTCCTGGCGCGCTTTCCGTCTAGACTTCGTACGCTTGACCACGCTTTTTCACCTCATCCAGCACCTCTGCCAACCTTGCGCGTACTTTCCGCCCGCCGCGCGCGCCATACAGGTGGGCCGAAAACGAGGTCACGACTGCGAGCAGATCCCTCTCCAGTTCCGTGCCGGCATCTTCGGGCTCTTGTGCGGAAGTGACGGTCACAGCCACCCCCATCACGCGCAGGAGATCCACCAGGTACTCATAGCCGAATCGGGCCAACCGGTCTGGATATTCGATCAGGAGCCACTGGATCTGTTTCTGTTCGGCGGCCTGCATGATGGTTCGCAGTCCTCTGCGCCGGGGATTCAGTCCGGAGGCGACGTCCGTGGCCTCCACAACCACCTTGTATCCCTGTCTCGCAGCGTACTCCATCAGTCGCTGCCGTTGACGTTCCAGATTCCCTGAATCAGCCTGCTTTTTTGTGCTGACCCGGGCATAGATGCCGACAGCGTTCCGCGACTGACCGTCGCCGGATGCCGAGCCGATCAACCCTTCCAAATCCGCCTTTTGATAGCGTCGTTGCCCGCTCGGGAGACGGATTGGCCTGAGCTTTCCTTGTCGATCCCAAAGCCGCAGGGTCTGGGGATGGACCGAAAGCAGTTCTGCGGCCTCTGCCGGCCGGAGCAACTTCTTCTCCATACGCCGATTGTGTCATGTTATATCGGGATTATCAAGCGTATCTATGGCCGCTTCGACCTCCTGTAGAAAGGTGTGCGAACGATGCGGCCCTTTACCTGCCGTCCCCGGACCCCCACGGCGAGGATGCGGCCCGGTTCGGCTCGATCCCCGGGCACGTAGCCGAGCGCCAGCGCCCGGCCCAGGGTCGGTGCAAGCATTCCGCTCGTGACGGTCCCCACCTCCTCGCCGTCCATGGCGATGGGGTAACCGTGCCGGGCGATGCCGGGCTCGAGGAGCTCGAGACCCACGAGCCGGCGCCTGGGCCCCGACGCCGCCACCCGGAGCAGCGCCTCGCGGCCCACGAAGCGCGCCTTGTCGAGCTTCACGAAGGGTTTGAGCCCCGCCTCCAGCGGGTTGGTCGTGTCGTCGAGCTCCTGGCCGTAGAGGCACAGCCCCGCCTCAAAGCGCAGCGTGTCCCGGGCGCCGAGCCCCGCCGGCATGAGTCCCAGCCCCCGTCCCGCCTCGAGGACGGCCCGCCACAGCTCGCGCGCCCGGGCGGCGTCGACGTAGAGCTCGAACCCGTCCTCGCCGGTGTACCCGGTCCGCGACAGCAGCGCCTCGATCCCGGCGACGCGGGTCTGGGCGAAGGCAAACGGGGCGATCCCCCCGAGATCGTCTTGGGCCAGCGGCGAGAGCACCTTGGCCGCGAGCGGCCCCTGCACCGCCACGAGCGCCGTTTCCGCGGAGATGTCGCGCACCTTTACGCCGTCGTACCCGCGGGAGCGGGCGCGGACCCACTGCAGGTCGCGGGCCGTGTTGCTGGCGTTGACCACGAGCATGAAACGGGCCGGCCCGGTCCGGTACACCAGGAGGTCGTCGATGACCGTGCCGTCGTCGCGGCACATGAGCGTGTACAGGGCCCCTCCCACCGCCAGCGCCCCCGCGCGGTTGGTCACGAGCTCGTCGACCATCCGCTCCGCCTGGTCCCCCGCCACTTCGATCTCGCCCATGTGGCTCACGTCGAAGATGCCCGCCCGCTCGCGGACCGCGCGATGCTCCTCGAGGATCGACCCGTAGTGCAGCGGCATGAGAAAGCCGCCGAAGGAGACCAGCTTCGCTCCCAGGGCCACGTGTTCGTCGTGGAGCGGTGTCGTCTGCTCGATTGCCCTGCCCCCTCCGTCCGACCCTCGAAACGTAGCAAATCGCCGGGCCCGGGTCAATGTCCCGGGCCCGGCGGCGGCGGCGGTGCCGCCTCAGAAGTAGGCCATGGGCCAGTCGTTGAGGTCGACGATGATGCTCTTGGTCTCGAGGTAGCTCCGCATGCCCTCCTCGCCCAGGTCGCGGCCGATGCCGCTGGCCTTGAACCCGCCGAAGGGCGCGGTGGGCGTGAGCACCTGCACGGTGTTGATCCACACCGTCCCCGCCTCCACGGCCTGGGCCATCGACAGCGCCCGCCGCACATCCCGCGTCCAGATCGCCGCCGCCAGCCCGTAGGTCGTGGCGTTGGCGAGCTCCACCGCCTCCTCCTCCGACGCAAAGGGCAGCACGACCACCACCGGTCCGAAGATCTCCTCCTGCGCTACAGGGGCGAGGGCCGACACGTCGGTGATCACCGTGGGCGGGTAGTAATACCCCGGACCTTTCAGCGGGTGGCCGCCGGTGAGGACGCTCGCCCCCTCGCTGCGGGCGCCCTCGACGTGGGCGTCGATCGCGGCGAGGCGCTCGCGGGTGATGATCGGCCCCAGGTCGGCGCGGTCATCGGTGAAGGGGCCCACCCGCAGCGCGCCCGCGCGCGCCACCAGCCGGTCGACGACGCGCCGGTAGACGGAGGTGTGCACCAGCAGGCGGCTCGAGGCCTGGCAGACCTGGCCCGAGTTGAAGAACGTCCCGAAGAGGGCCGCGTCGCAGGCGGCGTCCACGTCGGCGTCCTCGAACAGGATGAGGGGCGACTTTCCGCCCAGTTCCAGGGAGACCCGCTTGAGCAACGGCGCCGCGGCGGCGAGGACGGCCCGTCCGGTGTCGCTGCCCCCGGTCAGGGCGATCTTCGCCACCTCGGGATGGCGCACGATGCGCTCCCCGAGGTCGTCACCGCCGGTCAGCACGCTCAGCACGCCCTCGGGCAGGCCCGCCTCCTCGAGGAGATGGGCCAGGTACAGCGCCGAGAGCGGGGTCTCGGGCGCCGGCTTGAGGAGCACCGGGCAACCTGCGGCCAGCGCCGCGGCCAGCTTCCACGCGGGCATGAGCAGCGGGAAGTTCCAGGGCGTGATCAGGCCGACGACGCCCACGGGCTGGTCGACGGTGAGCACCAGGTGGCGGGGCGGGGAGCCGGGGAGGTTGAAGGGGAGCACCCGACCCAGGGGGCGGCTCGCGAGGCCGGCGTAGTAGTCGAAGGTGTCCGCGGCCATGGGCACCTCGATGAAGCGCGCGGCGCCCGCCGGCATGCCGTTCTCCAGGCCGATGAGCTCGGCGATCTCCCGGTCGTGGTCGCGGATGGACGCCGCGACGCGGGCCAGGATGCGCCCGCGTTCCAGGGACGGCATGGTGCGCCACAGGCTCCTCGCCTCCCGGGCGCGCTCCACGGCCGCCTCGAGGTCCTCGGGGCCGGCGTTGCCCACCCGGGCGGCGATGGTGCCGTCGGATGGCGACTCCACCTCCAGGACGCCGCCCCGGGCCGTCTCCCACGATCCGCCGAGGAAGATGCGGTCCCGGGTCCGCTCCAGGAACTTCTTCACCGGGCCCCCGCGGGGGGGATCCAGTCCTCGCGCCCCGTGGAGCGCAGGAAGACCGGATAGAGCGGATAGAGGTCGTCGAGGTTGGGGATGAGGCGCATGGCCCGCGACAGCGGTCCCCGGGCCCGCACCAGCTGGCGGGCCAGGGCGTCCTGCAGGTTGAGCCGTCCCAGCCAGAACCGGTGGGCCGTGTCCCCGTCCTGCTCGAACACCAGGAGCGGGGGCTCGGTCGCCTCGCCCGCCTGCACCTTGAACGGCAGATCCCCGTCCGGGGTCGGGATCCAGCGCAGCCGGGCCTCGGGGCGGTGGTACACGAACTCGATGGTGCCGCCCACCTGGTGGATCAGATGGGCCTGCGGGGTCTCGGCGATGCGGCCGAAGAAGCCGCCGAGCACTTCCTCGATCTCCTCGCCGCTCGAAAACCTGGGCATGGACGATTCCTCCTCAGTGAACGGAGCTGCTGGGCGGCGTCAGCGGGCCGCCGGGGAGCACCACGGCGCGGCCCACGTGCCCGTCGAGCATGTGATCGAACGCGATGGCCACGTCCTCCAGCTGGAACGGAGGGCCCAGGAGCGGGCGCAGCTCCAGCAGTCCGGCGCGGTAAAGCTCCACGAGGCGGGGGATGTCCCGCGGCCCGTCGGAGTCCCCGTACCAGGAGCCCCGCAGGGTCTTGCCCTGGGACGGGAAGGCGAAGGCGTTCAGCGCGACCTCCTCGTGGGGCGGCGCCACCCCCACGATGACGGCGGTGCCGCCGCGGCGGGTGGCGTTGAACGCCTGCGCGATCGTCCCGACGCTCCCCACGGCTTCGAAGACCACGTCGGCCCCCTCGCCGCCGGTGCGGTCCAGGACGGCGTCCACGGCGTCCTCCTCGCCGATGTCCACCACCTCCGTGGCCCCCAGCCGGGCGGCGAGGAGCCGGCGGGCGTGAAAGCGCTCCAGGGCGATGATCCGCGCCGCCCCGGCGATGCGGGCGCCCTGCACGATGTTGAGCCCCACGCCGCCGGTCCCGATGACGGCCACGGTGTCCCCCGGCCGGACGACGCCGGTGTTCAGCACCGCCCCGACGCCGGTGAGCACCGCGCAGCCCATGAGGGCCGCCTCCTCGAGGGGCATGTCCGCCGGGATCCGGATCGCTCCCGCTTCGGGCACCACCGTGGCCTCGGCCAGGGTGCCCGTCATGCTGAAGGGATGCAGGGCCTGCCCGTCGAGGGAGAAGGGACTCTCGCCGGTGAGCAGCAGTCCCTCACGGGTGGCGTCGGCGGCGCGGGTGCAAAGGTGCCGCTGGCCGCGTCGGCACAGGCGGCAGGTGCCGCAGGCGGGGATCCACGAGAGCACCACCGCGTCCCCCACGTCCAGCGAGCGGACCCCGGGCCCCACGGCGTCCACGATGCCGGCGCCCTCGTGGCCCAAGATCAGGGGCAGGGGCAGGGGCAGGTCGGCGACCCGGGCGTGCTGGTCCGAGTGGCACACCCCGCTGGCGGCCATCCGCACGCGCACCTCGCCCGGCCCCGGATCGCGGAGGTCGACGGTCCTCACCTCCACCGGTCCGTCGTACTCGAAGACCACCGCCGCCTGGACGTTCACTGCACAGCCTCCAGCTGCATGGGCACCTGGGCCTGGACCCTGCCCTCCAGGCGTTCGAGGATCTCGTGGAAGTTGTCGCCGGTGACCGTGATGCCGTGGTTGCGCATCCCGATCACCGCGTGGCCGGGGTCCGGCTGGGCCGCGAGGAGCCCCACCACCTCGCGCCCCATCTCCACCGTGCCGCAGGGGTAGTTCATGCGCGTCACCGGGGCGCCGGTCACCCACGCGTGCAGGTGCACCATGGCCCGGACCTCGGGCAGGGTCGAATAGATCATGTGGTGCTCGATGGCGTCCACGCTGACCCGGCGGGGCTTCACCCCGGGCGGGACGCTGAGGAGCACGCACTGGCTCGCCTCGTCGAAGCCCTTCACCAAGAGGATGTCCCGGCCCACCTCGCGCAGGTTCCCCTTGTCCACCCCGCTGGCGCTCATCCAGAAGCGGGTCGCGTCGTGGCGGATGCTGAAGTTGCCGTAGCTGAGGCCGCCGATCCCGTACAGGTGCTGCAGGTGGCGCCACTGCTCTTCGCTCAGGACCTCGCGGATGGGAAACGGCGTGGGCAGAAGACCCCACTCGGCCACCACGCGCCCGGTCCACGCCATCTCCTCGGTGGCCGGCGTCCCCTGCCAGAGCTCCTCGGGCAGGTCGGGATCGAAGCGGTTGTCGATGATGAGGTGGGAGGTCGCCAAGGGGACCAGCCGCTCGTAGAGGTTCTCGTAGAGGTCCGCCGCGTCCGTCCCCGAGACGGGGTAGCAGCCCAGCTCCGGCGTGAGCACCCAGCGCGTGTCCGGATCGTCCTCGAGGGTGACCACGAGCGCGTTGCTGATCGAGCGGATCAGGAGCGGGTAGGCCTCGGAGATGAGGCGCTCCGGCCGGATGGGCAGCGCCGTGGCGCCGATGGAGAACGTGGCGCGGTGCTTGCGGGGAAACGGCTGCGGATGGAGGGGGGAGACCGGATGGAAGGCCACCTGGATCCCCGGGTCCAGGGGTTGTGCCGCCTCGTGCCCGTGGCGCGCCAGCACTTCCCCGAGGCCCTCCTGCAGGGAGGTCCACCACGGGTACGTCACGGGCGAGTCGGCAAACGCGTATCGCATCGAATCCCTCCTCGACAGCTGACCGGGTCGATCCGAGTGTAGGCCCCGATCGCCGGGGCCGCCATCGATTCCCCGCCCTATCTTTTGCCATCCGCCGCGTCGGCGCCCATAGGGTCGCGGCCCGATGGCCCGGACCCCCGGGAGGGTCTAAGATGAAGCCGGATCAGGACCGAGGAGGGTGCCCATGACCGACGACGCCTCCGACCGGGACAGGACCGCGGGCGGCGTGGTCTTCCGCTTTTCCAAGGCGTGGTACGCCCGCGCGCTCCTGCTTCGGACCCTGGGCCTGAACGCCCTCGCGGCCCGGGATCTGCCGCTCGCGTGGGTCGAGTCGGATCCGAGGCCGCTCCCCGGACCGCAGTGGGTCAGGGTCCGCACCGTGGCCGCCGGCATCTGCGGATCGGACCTGGGCGTGCTGAGGGCCAGCCTGTCGGCCCAGCTGAGCCCCTTCGCGTCGTTTCCCGCCGTCCTGGGTCACGAGGGGACCGGGGTGATCGCCGAGGCCGGCGCCGACAGCGGCTGGTCCCCGGGTACCCGCGTGGTCGTGGACCCCTTCCTGGGCTGCCTCGTGCGGGGGAATCCCCCCTGCCGCTCCTGCGCCGCGGGGTGGGCGCCGCTGTGCGAGGAGCGCACCCGCGGCCCCATCCGGCCCGCCATGCTCCTCGGGACCTCCCCCGAGCTGCCCGGCACGTGGGGGACGGAGCTCATCGCCCACCGCTCCCAGCTGCACGCCGTCCCGGCGTCGCTCTCCGACGACCTCGCGGTGCTGGTGGAGCCGCTCGCGATCTCCATGCACGCCGTGCTGGCCAGCCCGCCTCCCCCCGACGCCCCCGTGCTCGTGGTGGGAGGCGGGGCCATCGGCCTCCTCGTGCTGGCGGCCCTGAAGCTCGCGGGCCACGACAACCCCGTCGCCGTCATCGCCCGCCACCCGGTGCAGCGGCGCCTCGCGGGAGATCTCGGGGCGGCGGCGGTGTTCGACGAGGCCAACGCCGCCGAGGGCGTCGCCGGCTTCGCCCGCGGTCGCGTCCTGCCGACGCTCGACGGCGGATGGGTGCTCGAGGGCGGCGCCGCCGTGACCTACGACGCGGTCCCCAGTGGGCGGGGACTGGACCTCGCCCTGCGCCTGACCCGCACCGACGGCGTGGTGAGCCTGGTGGGCTCGCCCGGGCGCGTGCGCGCGCTCGACGTGACCGGCGTGTGGGCCAAGGCGTTGACCGTGCGCGGGGCCCTCGGCTACGGCGCCGAGGGACCGCGCTGGAGCGGCCGGCATACCATGGACGTGGCCATGGAACTTCTGGCCGCCGCCGGCGACCGCGGCCTCGAACGGCTCATCACGCACCGCTATCCCCTTGCGCGCTACCGCGAGGCCGTGCACGCGGCCCTCGGATTGGCCGGCAGCCGGCCCGTCAAGGTCGTCCTCGTCACCCGCTCCAGCGATGAATCGGAGCCGACGCTCCCGGGAAAGGTGGCCAGCTGAACATGTCCAGGCACCCCGCCGCCGTCAGGGCGGTACTGTTCGACCTCGACGACACGCTGCTGGAGAACAACGGCGATCTCTTCTTCGAGGCGTACCTCGACGCCCTCGCCCGCCATCTGGAGGGCTGGATTCCCCGCGCGCGGCTGGTGGACGCCGCCATGGTCGCCGGCGCCGCCATGATGGCCGAGGAGCATCCGGAGCATACCAACGAGGCGGTGCTGCTCGAGGCCCTGCCGGCCGCCCTGGGCGTCGACCCGGTGCGCTTTGCGGCCGAGTTCCGCCGGTTCGAGCGGAGCGACTTCCGGGGCCTGGGCCCGCCGTGGCGGGCGCACCCGTGGGTCCCGGACCTCGTGCGCACCGTGGTGCAGCGCGACATCGCCGTGGTGGTGGCCACCTCGCCCATCTACCCCCTGCCGGTGATCGAGGAGCGCATGCGGCGCGCGGGCGTCCTCGACCTGCCGTGGTCGCTGGTCACCTCCTGGGACCGCATGCACAGCACCAAGCCCAACCCCTCGTACTTTCAGGAGATCGCCCGCCTCCTGGACCTGCCGCCCGAGGCGTGCGTCATGGTGGGCGACGACTACTTCCAGGACATCGTGGCCCGGCGCATCGGCATGCACACCTACTTTGTCGGCCGGCCGCTGCCGGGGCTCGACACCGGCCCCGGGGGCAGCCTGCGGGAGATCCTGGGCTGGCTGGAGGCGAAGGCGTCTGCGTAACCCTGCTGGGCAGCTCGAATCGACAGGGCACAAAGCGGACACCGGGCACGGGCGAGGTGAACATCCACATGCACACGCAGGCCGACGAGCTCACCCGTCACGGCCACTCGCGCAAGTTTGTCCTGCAGGTCGTCCAGCCCGGCCTGGCGGGCCTGATGGACGGGTCGGTCTCGACGCTGGCTCCGCTCTTCGCCACGGCGTTCGCCACCCATCGCCCGTTCACGGCCTTTCTGGTGGGAATGGCCTCCGCCGTGGGCGCCGGGATCAGCATGGCGCTCTCCGAGGGCCTCTCCGACGACGGTGCGATCACAGGGCGGGGCTCTCCGTTCCGGCGGGCCGTGGCCACCGGGTCGATGACCTTCCTCGGGGGCATCGGTCACGTGCTGCCCTTTCTCATCCCCACGCTGTCGGTGGCGCTCATGATCGCCTACGTCATCGTGGGATTCGAGCTCGTGGCCATCGCCTTGATCCGCAACCGCTACTTCGGGGTGAGGATGTGGCTCTCGGTGGTGCAGGTGGTCGTGGGAGGCGCCCTGGTCTTCCTGGCCGGACTTTTGATCGGCAGCAGCTGAGCCGCTCGCGGATCTGTTGCCCCACGCGCCGACGACGGGAGGGAGCGTTTCAGCCGTGGTGACAGGAGGAACCGGGGCGTGCGCCGGGTGACCGGCCGGCTGCCGGCCGCGGGCGGGGCGACGGGCGCGGTGACGACGCGACGGGACGGCTTCGTGGGCAGCCGCTGGGCGTACCGAGGCCTGCAGGGGCTGTTCCGGCTGTACTTCTGCGGCTGGCTGCGGGTCCGCGTGGAGGGGATGGCCCAGGTCCCCCGCGAGGGGCCCATGATCCTCAGCGGCAATCACGACAGCGCCTGGGACCCGCTGCTCATCAGCACCATCCTTTCCGACCCGGTGGTGCACCTGACCAAGATCGAGCTCTTTCGCTCTCGCCCGCTCGCGTGGGCCCTGCGCCATCTGGGCTGCATTCCCGTCGACCGCTCCCGCGGCGACCGCAGGGCGATCCGCCAGGCGCTCGAGGCCCTGGCGCGGGGACAGGCCCTGGTCATCTTCCCCGAGGGAACCCGTTCCGGGCACGAGGGCCGGCTGGGCGAGTTCAAGCAGGGCACCGCCTTTCTGGCGACCCGGGCCGGGGCCGTCATCCAGTCCTTCGCCATCTGCGGCCGCTACCGCCGAGGCCAGCTGGTGGTGCGTTTCGGCGCCTGCGTGCACGCGCAGGGGGAGGATCGGGCCGCACTGACCCAGTGGCTCTCGAGCGCCATCGCCGACGCCGCCGCGCCACCGGCCGGCGCCGACCCGCCCGCCTGATCCCGGCCCAAGCCCCGCAGCCGGCGCGCGCCCCCTCCGGGGCGCGCGTCGCGCTTGGGCCAAGACCGCCGCTCGACACCTCGCCGCCGACCCCGCCCTGAGCCGCCCCGGCGATCGCCCCGGGGCGCAGGCCCACAAGGCGGTGACAAAATGGAACCTTGGGGCGAAGGTCACGGGCCTTTGGTCCGTGGTGGCGCCAGGGCGCCGCCGCTATCCTGAGGGTGCGACGAGACATCATCCGGGGAGGAATCGACCATGAACCGCATCGCCCGCATCCTCGCGATCGCCGGAGCCCTGCTCCTGGTGTTCGGCGCCACCGCGGCTGCCCGCAAGGCCACAGGAACCACCCACAGCGACAAGCGCCCCACCGCCACCCGGCGGATGAAGGAGGTCAACACCCGCCTGTACCTCACGATTCTCACCGGCAAGCAGCTCAACAAGCCCGGCTGGCCCGCGTTCGTCCCGGCCAACATCGTCGTCCCGGCTCACACGTGGATCACGGTGGAGATCCGCAACTTCGACCACGGCACCGCCCCCCTGCTCAAGGGCATGACGATGTACACGCGCGTCGAGGGCACCTGGGGCCACGAGGAAGAGGTCGACGAGCACCCCGTCACGTCCGTCCCCAACGCCAAGATCTCCCACACCTTCACCATCCCCAAGCTCAACATCAACGCCCCGATCCCGGCCAACTCCACGGTGGAGTTCACCTTCGAGACCCCCGGCCCCGGCGTGTACACGTGGAACTGCATGGCGCCGTGCGGCACCGGTCCCACGGGCATGGGCGGCGCCATGGTGACCGACGGCTACATGACGGGCCAACTCGTCGTCCGCTGATCCCCAGGGCCACAGGCACACGAGCCGGCAACCGCCGGCTCGTTTTGCCCGTCCTTCCCCCGGCTCAGAACGTGAGCACCTGGTACCCCGCCGCCAGCCGGTCGGCAATCTCCACGCCCCCGCGGACCCGCTCGGCCGCAAACATCTGGTCGGACGTGAGTCCCAGGTTCTCCAGCGAAAGCTCGCAGACGGCCACGCTGACCCCCTCCCGGCGCAGCTCGTCCAGCTGCTGTCCAAACGCGGGCGAGTTGCGCTGGTTCGCCCGCAGGATCTCCACCCCCGGTCCCAGGAGCAAGAGTTCCACCGGCACGCCGGCGCGCTTGCGCACCGCCAGGGTCATCTGCAGGACAGCGGTGGCGCGCACGAAGGCTTCCTTCCCGGTGGTGAGGACCACGAGCACCGGCGGCGACTGCACGGCGAGCATCCCCCCGTCATGGTGTCGGCGACCACCCGGCCGCCCGTTCTCCCTGTGCTCTTCCCCGCCGGGGGGCCCGGCACCTTTCGGTCTGACGCGGGCCCATCGCCGGGTGACCGGGACTTTCGGTTCCCGGAGGTCGGAACCTACGACCCTTGGCCGCGGCGCCAGGGAGAGGCAACCTGAGACCAGGACGGGCGAGGGAAGGGATGGGGATGCGCACCCGAGCCATGGAACTTGCGGCCAGCGCGGTCGCGGTGGCGGTGGCCGCGTGGATCCTGACCGCGAGCGGCGTGCTGGGCGGTCTCGCCGCGCGCCCGGCGGTGGCGCCCGTGTTTCTCCTGCGCCTGACGATCCGCTCGTCCCGCCCGGCGCAGAGGCACGCCCCGACCCTCCTGGCCAACGGCCACAGCCCCGCGGTCATCGTCCTGCCCGCCCACCGGACGGTGAAGCTTGTCATCACCGCGACCGGCAGCGGGATCACGGCGCCGGTGGAGCGGCCCCGGGGCCTTGTGGGCGGGTATGAGCTCGTGAACGGGATGCGCACGGTCGCCGTCGCCGCCAGCGCCGTGTCCCACGTCTTCGCCGTCGCGAGGCTCGGCGTCCACGTGGTGATCCCGGCGGCGGCGTGGCCGCAACCCCAGGTCGTGGTGGCGTACTTCCGGACCGAAGGCCCGGGAGTGTACACCTGGCGCTACCTGGACCCCTACGCCTCGCCCGGCGCGGCCCAGACGGCGGCGGGCAAGCTGGCGGTCGAGGGCTGATCGGCGCCGGGTGTCGGCAGTCCGGTCCGATCCTGTATACTTTGACCATGGGCATGCGCGCGCTCGCCGCGATCGGCCTCGTCCTGGCCGCTGCAACCCCGGCTCTCGCCGGGGCGACCTCCCTCACCCTGGTGGCGGCCGTCGCGGGTTCCCTGGCGTACGCCAACGCCCGGGTCCTGGGACCGGCCTGGGGGGGACACCTCGTCATCGACGCGGGCGGCTCCTGGGGGCTCGCCCGCCAGATCGCGTCCCGGATCCTGAACCCGGACATCATGGAGAGCGTCGGCAGCGGCCCCCTCAGCGCCCTGGGCGCGGACACGCCCCGCTGGCGGGCGGCCCTCGCCACCGCCCCCCTGGTGCTGGCCTTTGACCCCCGCGGCCGGGACGCGCGCTACCTCCGCCAGGTCGCCCGGGGCCGCGTCCCCGCCCGCGCCTTCCTCCTCCGGCTCGCGCAGGGAGACCTGCGGCTCGGGCGCACCGATCCCCTGACCGACCCCCAGGGCCAGGCCTTCGTCATGGCCGTCGACGCCTGGGTGCGGGCGGCGCGCCTTCCGCCCCGCGTGGCGCGGCGCATCCTGGGACCGCTCGACAATCCCCGGCAGGTGCTGCCGGAGGTGGCGGTGCTCACCCAGCTCACCTCGGGAGCCGTCGACCTGGCGTCGGCCTTCGAACCCCAGGCCCGCCAGCGCCACCTGGACTGGATCGCGCTGCCCGCGGCGGTCAACTTCGGCGAGGAGCGCCTGCGCCGGACGTACGCGCGCCTCACGCTCAGGCTCTCACCCCGCCGGGTCGTGCACGGAGCGCCGCTGACCGTCTGGGTCGCCCCCCTCCCCCACGCGGCCCATCCCCGGGCGGTCCGGAGCTTCCTGACCCTCGTGCTCTCGCCGCGCGGCAGGCGCCTGCTCCAACGCCTGGGGTACCGGGTGCTGGATCCCGCGGTCCTCGCGGGCCACGCGCCGGGCTGGGCCCGGCGCCTCGCGCGGTGAGGCCCTCGCTGGCCGCCTGGACCGTCGGGCTGCTCTTTCTGGGCCTGCTTCTCACGCCGCTGGCGGGCTTTGCGGTCTCGCTGCCCGGACCCCATTGGCACGACTTCCCGGCCCGGGCGGCGGGGCCCCTGGGAACGTCCCTCGCGGCCACCGCGCTGGCGCTGGCCGTCATCGCCGCCCTGGGAACGCCCCTGGCGTGGATCATGTCCAGGGCCACGGGGCGGTGGGCGCCGGTGCTGGAGCTGCTGCTGCTGTTCCCGCTGCTCATGCCGCCGCTGGTGGTGGGGCTGCTCCTCGCGGTCCTCCTGGGTCCCGCCTCGCCCCTGGGGGCGGCCCTGGCGGGCGTGGGCCTGCCGCCCATGGGCTCCCTGGGCGCCCTGGTCCTGGCCGAGGTGTACGAGGCCGCGCCCTACTATGTCCTCACCGCGCAGGCCGCCTTCGCCCAGGTCGACCCCGCCCTCGAAGAGGCGTGGCTCACGCTGGGACGCCCGCCCCGGCGGGTGCTGACGACGGTGAGCCTGCCCGCCGCCGCGCCCGGGCTGTGGGCCGCGTTCACCCTGGCGCTCGCCCGCGCCCTGGGCGCCTTCGGCGCCGCCATCGTGGTGGCGTACCACCCCCAGGGACTGCCCGTGGCCATCTGGCTCACGCTGGAGGAGGTGGGGCTGGGCAGCGCCCTGCCCATGGCGCTCCTATTGGTGTTCGTCGCCCTGCCGCTGCCCATGCTCGTCCGACCCCGGCTGCGTCATGCTTCGGTTCGAGCTTGACCTCGTCCGCGGCGCCTTCCACCTGCGCGCGCGGGGACACTGCTCCCCGGGCGAGACCCTGGTCCTCTTCGGTCCCTCGGGGGCGGGGAAGACGACCATCCTGAGGCTCGTGGCCGGCCTGATCCCCGGGGCCGGCCAGACGATCGCCCTCGGCTCCGCGACCTGGGCCGGGCCGGGCGTGGACGAGCCCCCGTGGAAGCGCCGGGCCGCGTACCTGGCGGCGGAGGCGCCCTTCGTCCTCCGCCGGCCACCGGTGCGGGGGCTCGGCGTCCTGCCGGCCGGCTGGCTCGAGGCGCTCGAGGTGGACCAGCTCCACCGTCGCCCCGCGGGGGAGCTGTCGCGGGGCGAGCGCCAGCGCTTCGCGCTCCTGCGCGCCCTCTCGGCCGGTCCCGCCGCGCTGCTGCTCGACGAGGCGCTCGACGGCCTCGACGCTCCCCTGGCCGCCCGGGTCGCGGGCTTTGTCGACCGCTGGGCGAAAGACTCGCTCCGGCCGGTGCTCCTCGCCACCCACGAGCTGGGCCAGGTGGGGGCCCTCGGGGGTCCCGTCCTCCTGGTGTCGGCGGGAGAAGGGCTCTTCGCGTCGGACCCCCACGCCCTCCTGAGCCATCCCCCCGCTCCCCGGTGGGCCCGCCTCCTCGGGTACCGGCTGGTCCCCCTGGAGCGGGGCCTCGTGGGGGTGCGGCCCGAGCACCTGCGCCCGGGACGGTTCCCGGAGCTGGGCCCCTCGTTCCACGCCGAGGTCCTCCACGTGCGGCCCCACGGCGCCGGCTGGCTCCTCGCGGCCCGGGGGCCGGGCGACACCCCGCTCGAGGTGCCCATACCGCCGGGAACCCTCCCGCCCGCCGCCGGCGGGTCCCTGGAGATCACCGCCGTCGGGGCTCCGGTGTACCGCTGACGCCGCCGGGCGTGGGGGAAGGTCTCGGGGCGCTTCACCCGGCGTTGAGGTCGCGGCTCTCGAAGCTGTACGCCGCCAGCCGGATGAGAACGGCGGCCACGGCCGCCGGTACGAGGACCGGCGCCAGGGCGACGGGGCGACGAGCGCGGCCTGCGGCCGGTAGACCGCGAACACCGTGAAGTGGGCAAGCCAGGCGCCGCGCGGCTCTAGCCGGGCGACGATCCACAGGGCGAACTCGATCCCGGCGAACGCGAGGCCCGCGCCCGCCGCCGCGTGCTCCGCCCCGATACACGTCGCCGCGAGGACGCTCACGCCCGCGACGGCGGCGAGGACCGCGAAGGCCTCCGCGGCGAAGACGGCCGGGCCCGCCGCCGGGAGCACCTCGTGGTAGGCCGCGGCCAGGCCCCACAGCCCCCCCGCCGTCGCGGCCACGAGCAGCGCGAGCTGGCTCAGGAGCACCGCCGCCTCCGTCCCCACCAGGCGTCGGCGGGAGACGGGCAGGCTCTGCAGGAACGCCATGAGGCCCCGCTCCTGGAGCCCCGCGACCAGGAAGGCCGCCTCGTTGGCCGTGAAGGCCGCCAGCGTCAGGATCCACAGCACCGACAGGAGCTCGCTGGCCATGAACGCGGCAAAGGACGGGCGGCCTGGCGGAAGGTGGAACACCCGAACCAGCGCCGGCGGCAGGGCGGCGACGACACGGGCGAAGGCGGGCGAGCGGCCCACCTGCGGATAGAGGGCCACGAGCAGCCACTGATACGCCCAGACACCCGCGATCCACGCCCCGACGCCGCCGAGGCGCCATCGCCACATGACTCGGAAGATCGGAGCGCTCACAGGACTCCCCCGTTCGGGGCCATGGGCTCCCCGGGGCTGCCGGTAAGGCGGCGCAACGCGTCCTCGAGATCGTGGGTGAGGTCCTTCCACGAGAGGAGCGGCTGTTCGCCAGCGGCCCGGGCGACGGCGGCGAGGTCGCCCTTCACCTCCACGGTGACACTCGCCCCGCGCCGCGCGGTCTCGATCCCCGCCATCCCCGCCAAGCGGGCGGCAAAGGCCGCCGCCGCCTCGGGCGCGGCAAAGTCGAGCCGGTAGCGGCGGCGCCTGGCGGCCCGCAGCGCATCGAGGCTGGACGCGTGCACCACGCGACCGCCGCGCACAAGGCACACCAGGTCCGCCGTGCGCTCCACCTCGTCGAGTCGGTGCGACGACATGAGGATCGCCTTGCCCCGCCCCCGTTCCTCTACGATCCAGTCCACGAAGCGATCCTCCATCACCGGGTCGAGCCCGGTGGACGGCTCGTCGAGAAGCATGACGGCCGGGTCGTGGGCGAACGCCACGATCAGCCCCACCACCTGGCGCCTTCCTCGGGACAGTCGGCCGAACGGCGTATCCAGGTCCGCCTCAAACCTGTCGGCAAGCCGGCGCGCGTAG
>JAJZYS010000008.1 GCA_021797925.1 Bacillota bacterium | reverse complement strand
GCCACGCCTCCCACGCACTGGGGGGCCGCTCCCTCACGGATCCCATCGTCATGAGCGCCAGGGCCGCGGTCATGAGGAACGCGATGTACGCGGAGAGGCCTTGCACGAGCAGGATGGGCAGCGGCGTGGCCAGGGAGGGAATGCCCAGCTCCACGCCCGAGAGCGCGGGCAGCGCGTGAAGCCGCGCGGCCAGAAAGTTGAGCGCCGTCGCCGGCAGGATCCCCATGGCGAGGATGCGGCGGAAGGTTGCGTGCTCCGCCCGGTACAGCGCGAACGACCGGTCCAGCACCTCCCCCATGCGCAGCGGCCTCTGCGCCGGCGCGGCCATCAGAGCGTCACCGTCGCGGGACCGAGCTCCCGGGCCCACGCCCAGACCCTGCGGTCAGGGCGGCCCATGGGCAAACGGTCCACCGCGGGCGCGTCCACCCACCGCGTGGGATCCGGGGCGGGGCCGGGACGCGCCACGTCGCCCGCCCGAGCCGTCACCTGCCAGGTCTGATGGGTGAACACGTGGCGGAAGGCCTGCCGTTCGGCGCGCCAGGTCACCCCGGGAATCTCCACGGCCAGGCCTCCCTCGTTCTCGAAGCGGGCGGGAAACGCCCAGAGGCCGCCGAGGATGCCGCCCGGCGGGCGCCGGTAGACGAGCACCCGGCCCAGGTGGCGGATGACGTGGATCCTCACCGCGAGCACGGGCCCGCGGCCGCGGGCCTCGGGCGCCGGGTACCGCTCGGGGTCGCCGCCGGATCGGGCGCGGCAGAGCGACGCCAGGGGGCACACGCCGCAACGGGGAGCGCGCGCGCGGCACACCGTGGCCCCCAGGTCCATCAGGGCGTGGTTCACCTCGGCCGGGTCGCCGGCGCCGGCCATCATGGCCTCGATGGCGCCGGCGACGGCGCGCGCCGACGCGGCCAGCCGGGGTCTGGGCAGGGCGAGCACGCGGCTCATGACCCGGGCCACGTTCCCGTCCACCGCCGGCGCCGCCGCCCCCGAGGCGAAGCTCGCGAGGGCGGCGGCCATGTAGGGGCCCACGCCCGGCACCTCGCGCCATGCGGCCACGCTACCCGGCAGGCCTTCGCCCCGCCGGACCATCGCCCGGGCGCCCTCGTGCAGCCTCAGCGCCCGGGCGTAGTAGCCGAGCCCTTCCCACTGGCCCAGGACCTCGTCGGTAGCGGCGGCGGCCAACGCCTCCACGGTGGGAAAGCGCCGGAGGAAGCGGTGGTAGTAGGGGATCACCGTCTCGACCCGGGTCTGCTGGAGCATGACCTCGGACACCCAGATCGCGAAGGGATCGCGGGTCTCGCGCCAGGGCAGCCGGCGGCCCGACCGCCGGTACCACGCGAGGAGGCCCTGGCCCAGCGTCCGGGCCTCGTCCGCGGTCACGCCGGGGCCCCCGGCGCGAGGGATGAGCCCCGGCGCCCGGGTCCACAATAGAACCGCGGGAACGGGGGGTGGCAGTCACGGAGGAACTCATTGCCTGCATCGAATGCGGGCGCGTGGTCCCGGTCCGGGAGATTCACCGGTACACCGACCCGCAGCGCACCGAAGGACTGTGCCGGCGCTGCGCGGCCGCGCGCGAGGACATCCGCTCCCCGCGGCCGTAAGGGCAGGCGCGGCCTGCCCCGGTGCCGGGAGATCGCGGTCCTCGGGCCCGGCCCTGACGAGGCCGGTTCGTCAAAGATGGCGGAGGGGGTGGGATTCGAACCCACGAGGGCTTGCGCCCTAACGGTTTTCAAGACCGCCTCCATCAACCGCTCGGACACCCCTCCAAAAGTTGCGGCCGGCTCGGCCCGCACCGGCCTCGACGCCTGATCCCGGCCCCGGGACAGGGGACGCGGGCACCCCTTCACGACGACGGGGTCCCGATGACCTCCGCGCCCCCCATATAGGGCCGGAGCACCTCGGGCACGCGGACCTGGCCGCGCTCGGTCTGGAAGTTCTCCACGATGGCCGCCCACGTCCGTCCCACCGCCAGTCCCGAGCCGTTGAGGGTGTGGACGAACTCCGCGTGCGCCCCCGGCTGCGGGCGATAGCGGATGCCGGCGCGGCGGGCCTGGAAGTCGCCGAAGTTGGAGCACGAGGAGATCTCCCGGTAGCCGTCGCTCGAGGGCAGGTGCACCTCGAGGTCGTAGGTCATGCACGAGGCGAAGCTGGTGTCGCGGCTGGCCAGCCGCACCACCCGGTAGGGAAGCCCCAGGCGCGCCAGCATGTCCTCGGCGTCCCCCACCAGTTCCTCGAGCGCCTGCTCCGACTCCTCGGGGCGGGTGAAGCGCACGAGCTCCACTTTGTCGAACTGGTGCTGGCGGATCACCCCGCGCGTGTCGCGCCCGGAGGCGCCCGCCTCCGACCTGAAGCACGCCGAGTACGCCACGTACTTGATGGGCAGCCGTTCCCCGTCGAGGATCTCGTCCCGGTGGAAGTTCGTCACCGGGATCTCCGCGGTGGGGATCAGGTAGCGCCCGTCGGTGGTCATGAACATGTCCTGCGCGAACTTGGGCAGTTGGCCGGTCCCGAACGCGCTGTCCGCGTTCACCAGGTACGGGGGCAAGAGCTCCTCGTACCCGTGCTGCGCCACGTGCACGTCCACCATCCACTGGATCAGGGCCCGCACCAGCTGGGCCCCCTGCCCGCGAAAGAAGGCGAAGCGGGCGCCGGAGACCTTGCCTGCCCGCTCCAGGTCGACAAGGCCGGCCTGGACCCCGATGTCCCAGTGGGGCCGCGGCGGGAAGGGGAAGCTCGCCGGTTCGCCGCGGCGGCGGCACTCCTGGGCGTCGAGCTCGCCGCCGTCGGGCACCAGGGGATGGAGCCGGTTGGGCAGCGCCCGCAGGAGCGCCTCCACCCCCTCCTCCGCGCGCCGCACCTCCTCGTCGAGGCGCTTCATCTCCTCGCCGTCGGCGCGGGTGCTGGCGATGAGGGCCTGGGTGTCCTGGCCCAGGGCCTTGAGGCGGGAGATCTCCTGGGACACGCGGTTGCGCTGGGCCCGAAGGGCCTCCAGCCGGGCGATGGCCCGCCGCCGCGCCGCGTCGAGCTCCAGCAGCCGCTCCAGCGGCGCCGCGTCGCCCCGGCGCTCGAGGTCGCGCCGGTAGGCATCGGGGTCCTGTCGAATCGCTTTCAGATCCAGCAAGGGCCTTTGCTCCGCCTCCTGGGCACAAGATCACCCCGAGCGGGCGACCTCCTCGATGAAGTAGCGGTGAAGCCGCCGGTCCGCGGTCAGCTCCGGGTGAAAGGCCAGGGCCAGGTAAGGGCCCTGGCGCGCGGCCACGATGCGCCCGTCGAGCTCCGCCAGAAGCTCCACGCCGGCTCCCAGGCGAGTGGCGTAGGGAGCGCGGATGAAAACGGCCGGGACGGGCTCGCCGCCCAGGCCGCGCACCGCCACGTCGGTCTCGAAGCTCTCCCGCTGGCGGCCGAAGGCGTTGCGGGCCACCTCCATGTCCATGAGCCCCAAAAGCGGCTGCTCACCCTCCGCCAGCCGGTTCGCCATGAGGATCATGCCGGCGCAGGTGCCCATGACGGGGATGCCGTCGGACAGCGGAGCCCGCAGTCCGTACTCGTCGAGCAGCATGCCGATCGTCGTCGATTCTCCCCCGGGGATGACGATGCCGTCCAGTCCGGCAAGATCCGCGGGCCGCTTGACCGAACGAGGCTCGGCCCCCGCCTCCTCCAGGGCATGCATGTGCTCGCGCACCGCGCCCTGCAGGTCGAGGACGCCAATCCGCATCCTCTCTACCAGCCTCTCTCCTGCATCCTGTCACCGGGTCCCAGCCGCGAGATCTCGATGCCCGCCATCGCCTCTCCCAGGGACCCGGACACCTCCGCCAGCACCTCGGGGTCCCGGAAGTGGGTGGTCGCCCGCACGATCGCCCGGGCCCGGGCTTCGGGGTCCTTGGACTTGAACACGCCCGACCCCACGAAGATGCCGTCGCACCCCAGCTGCATCATCAGGGCCGCGTCCGCGGGCGTGGCCACGCCGCCGGCGGAGAAGTTCACCACCGGCAGCCGGCCCATGGTCTTCACCTGCCGCACCAGTTCCAGGGGCGCCCCCAGTTCCTTGGCCAGGCTCGGGAGCTCCTCCTCGGGAGCGGACACCACGCGGCGGATCTCCGCGTGCACGACTCGGATGTGCCGCACCGCCTCCACGATGTTGCCGGTCCCCGGCTCCCCCTTGGTCCGGATCATCGCCGCACCCTCGGCGATGCGCCGCAGCGCCTCGCCCAGGTTGCGCGCCCCGCAGACGAACGGCACCTTGAACTGGTGCTTGTCGATGTGGTAGAGCTCGTCCGCCGGGGTGAGGACCTCGCTCTCGTCGATGTAGTCGACGCCCAGCGCCTCGAGGATCTGGGCCTCGACGAAGTGGCCGATCCGCGCCTTGGCCATGACCGGGATGGTCACCGCCGCCATGATCTCCTTGATGATCGCGGGGTCCGCCATGCGCGCCACGCCGCCGGCGGCCCGGATGTCGGCGGGCACCCGCTCCAGCGCCATCACCGAGACCGCTCCCGCCCGTTCGGCGATGACGGCCTGTTCCGGCGTGGTCACATCCATGATCACGCCACCCTTGAGCATC
Source organism: Bacillota bacterium (assembly GCA_021797925.1). Lineage (GTDB taxonomy): Bacteria > Bacillota > Sulfobacillia > JAJZYS01 > JAJZYS01 > JAJZYS01. Next base: position 24,858 of record JAJZYS010000008.1, on the reverse strand, counting down.
TCCGCCAAGCCAGCCTTGACCCGGAACGTTCCCTCCGCCACCGCCCCTCACTCCTCCCGCAAAAAGAAAAAAGACCGCAGACCCCCGACAATTTCGCACCTCATGCTAGCATCGGCCCACGTCAAAGTCAACGTGGGCCGCAGGAGCCGCGCTGCGGGGACAGGGCCTACGCCTGCGTTCCCTCCCGCCCCGACATGCGCGCCAAGCCCACCACCTGGTCCCCCGCGTCCATGCGCATGATCCTTACGCCCTGGGCGGATCGTCCCTGCTGGGAGATGCCCGAGGCCTCCATCCGGATCAGGATCCCCTTCTCGGTGATGACGAAGATCTCGTCGTCGGGCTCGACGAGGCTCACGCCCGCGATCCGGCCGGTCCGAGGGCCCAGCGTGGCCAGGCGCACGCCCTGGCCGCCCCGGCCGGTGAGCCGGAACTCGTCCACCGGGACGCGCTTGCCGTAGCCGTTGGAGGTCACCACCAGGAGCTGGCCGCCCTCGCGCACGGCCTCCATGGCCACGACCACGTCGCCCGGTGCCAACCGGACCCCGTGGACGCCGTGGGCCTGACGGCCCATGGAGCGCACGTCGCGCTCGCGGAAGCGGATGAGTTTGCCGTCGCGGGTCGCGAGGAGGATCTCCCGGTTCCCGTCGGTGAGCGCGACGCCGATGAGCTCGTCCCCCTCGTTGAGCCCGATGGCGATCAGGCCGCTGGACCGGATGCTGGCGTACTGCTCGATGGGCGACTTCTTCACCGTGCCCATCCGGCTCGCCATGAAGAGCTGGCCCTGCGCCTCCCCCGGCGGCAGGGGGATGACCGCGGTCACCCGTTCCGCGCCGGCCAGCGCCAGGAGGTTCACCAGCGCGGACCCCTTGGCGGTGCGGCCGGCCTCGGGGATCTCGTGGGCCTTGAGCCGGTACACCTTGCCCAGGTTGGTGAAGAAGAGCATCGTCTGGTGGGTCCCCGCGACGAACACGTCCCGGACGAAGTCCTCCTCCCGGGTGCGGGTGCCGGCGATGCCGCGGCCGCCGCGCTGCTGGCTGCGGTACGTGCCCAGGGGCTGGCGCTTGATGTATCCCTGCTGGGTCAGGGTGATCACCACGTCCTCGTCGGGGATCAGGTCCTCCTCGGTGAGATCGTCCACGTCGGACACGATGCGGGTTCGCCGGCGATCCCCGTGGGCGTCCTTGACCTGCCCAAGCTCGGTCTTGATGATCTCGTTCACCATGGCGGGATTCTCCAGCACCGCGCGCAGGTAGGCGATGGCGTTCTGCAGCTCCTGGTACTCGGCGTCGATCTTGCCTCGCTCCAGGGCGGTCAGCCGCTGCAGCCTCAGGTCCAGGATCGCCTGCGCCTGCTTCTCGCTCAGGGCGAAGCGCTCCATGAGCCCCGTGCGGGCGGACTCGGGGTCAGGGGAGCTGCGGATGAGGTGGATGACCTCGTCCAGGTGGTCCAGGGCGATGCGCAGGCCCTCGAGGATGTGGGAGCGGGCCTCGGCCTTCTCCAGGTCGAACTGCGAACGCCGGCGGACGATCACGACCTGGTGGTCGATGTACGCCGAGATCAGCTCGCGCAGGGTCATGACCCGCGGGCGTCCGCCAGCCAGGGCCAGCATGATGATGCCGAAGGTCTGCTGCATGGGCGTGTACTTGTACAGCCGGTTGAGGATGACGGTCGGGGTCGCCTCGCGCCGGCAGTCCATGACGATGCGCATGCCCGTGCGGTCGGACTCGTCCCTGAGGTCGGTGATCCCCTCGATCCGCTTCTCCCGAACCAGGTCGGCGATGCGCTCGATGAGGCGCGCCTTGTTGACCTGGAAGGGGATCTCGGTGACAACGATCTGCGGGCGGCCGCTCGGAAGCGTGTCGATGCGGGCCACCGCGCGCATGGTGATGATGCCCCGTCCGGTCTCGTACGCCTTGCGGATGCCCTCGCGCCCCACGATCAGGGCGCCGGTGGGGAAGTCGGGCCCCTTGATGAACTGCATCAGCTCCGCCGAGGTGGCCTCGGGCCGCTCGATCAGGTGGATGACGCCGTCGATCACCTCGCCGAGGTTGTGGGGGGGGATGTTGGTGGCCATGCCCACGGCGATGCCCGTGGCCCCGTTGACGATGAGGTTGGGGAACCGGGCCGGCAGCACGGTGGGCTCCTGGTACTCCTCGTCGAAGTTGGGGATGAAGTCCACGGTGTTCTTGTCGATGTCGCGGAGCATCTCCATGGCCACGCGGCTCAGGCGCACCTCGGTGTAGCGCATGGCCGCGGGGGGGTCGCCGTCCACCGAACCGAAGTTCCCGTGCCCGTCCACGAGCTGGTAGCGGGTGGAGAAGTCCTGGGCCATGCGCACCAGGGCGTCGTAGACCGCGAGGTCGCCGTGGGGGTGGTACTTGCCCAGCACGTCGCCGACGACCCCCGCCGACTTCTTGTACGGCTTGTCCGGCGTGTCACCCCGCTCGTGCATGGCGTAGAGGATCCGCCGGTGCACCGGCTTGAGGCCGTCGCGCACGTCCGGCAGCGCCCGGGCCACGATGACGCTCATGGCGTAGTCGATGTAGGAGCGCTTCATCTCGTCTTCGATGTCGACGGGCAGAACGTGCCCGAAGGACTCCGCGGCCAATCCGTTCACTCCCGTTCCCTGGGGCGGATCGCTTCATTATACCAAAACCGCGGCGGCCTCACCGGGTTCGCGCCCGCACCGACCCGTCCGGCGAGCCCACGATGAGCTCGTCCACCCACGACCCGGGGAAGAGCCCGTGCTCCACCACGCCGACGACGCCCTTGACCGCCCGGGAGACCTCGACGACGTCCGTGGCCGGCTGGATGACGCAGTCGAGGATCCAGTGGCCGCTGTCGGTGACAAACGGCGCCTGACCCGCCTGGCGCAGCTGGGGAACGAGGCCCAGCGCCCGGATGCGCTCCGCGGTCACCCGCCACCCGAACGGCACCACCTCCACGGGCAGCCGGAAGTGCTCCCCCAGCCTCGACACCAGCTTGGAGTCGTCCACGACGATGATGCGCCGCCTGGCGGCGAGCGCCACGATCTTCTCCCGCAGCAGCGCCCCGCCGCCGCCCTTGACGAGGTTTCGCGCGGGATCCACCTCGTCGGCGCCGTCGATGGCCACGTCGAGCTCCGGCTGCGCCTCGAGGTCCGTCAGCTCCAGGCCCAGCTCGCGCGCCAGCGAGCTCGTGCGCTCCGAGGTGGCCACACCCACGAACCTCAGCCCCTCCTCGCGCCAGCGCACCGCCAGCGCCCGCAAGAGCTCCGACGCCGTCGTCCCGCTGCCCAGGCCCACCCGCATGCCCGCCTCAACCCGCAGCGCCGCCTCGCGGGCCGCCGCCTGCTTTCCCGCCTCTGTGGACAAAGGATGCCACCCGCTTTCCCCGAGACCTCTGCGACCAGCTTTTCGTGCTGGTGGCGACGATCCCCTTCGCACGGCGCGGCGGCAACCGGTCCCGCCGGTGTGAACCGGCTATCGCGATGTGCTAATATAACGGCGGAGCCGAAGGAGGCGAACTGATGAGCGTCATGACACCGGCGGCCGAGATCGTCGACGCCATCGTGCGCAGGGCCAAGGCGCTCTCCGACCCCACCCGACTGAAGATCCTGCGGCTCGTGAGCGAAGAGGAGCTGTGCGTGCAGCAGGTGGTCGACGTTCTCGGGGTGAGCCAGTCGGCCGTCTCCCAGCATCTGGGGAAGCTCCGGGCCGCCGGGCTCGTGCGGGAGCGGCGCCAGGGCCAGTGGGTGTTCTACCGGGCGACCGGAGCCGCCGCCGCCGCCGACCCCAACCTGGCCCGCTTTCTCGACACGCCCCTGGCGGCGCTGGCGGAACTCGAGCCGGAGTATCAGCGGCTCAAGCAGCTGGACCGCTCCCGCTGCTGCCCGGTGGACCGGCCGGGGCGGCCGTAGGGACAGCGGACCCGGCCCGCTCCCCGGCCGGGCGTCGGTACGCAGATCACGATATCCACATATGGTTCACCATACATTGCCGCGCCCCTGGGCCCGCACCCGGGGCGACGGCGCCGCCGGAGGAGTCGGTCCATTGCAGCTAGCTCTCGCCACAGGCCTCTTCCTCGCCGTCCTCGTCCTCATCGTCACCCAGCCCCGAGGCCTGTCCATCGGCTGGACCGCGGCGGCCGGCGGACTGGTCGCAGTCCTGTCCGGGATCGTGTCCCTGGGGGACGTGGGCCAGGTGGTCGCCATCGTGTGGGATGCCACCCTGACGTTCGTCGCGGTCATCCTGATCTCCCTGGTCCTCGACGCCGCGGGCATGTTCCGGTGGGCGGCGCTGCACATGGCCCGCGCCTCGCGAGGCGACGGGCTGCGGCTGTTTCTGCTGCTGGGCGTGCTCGGGGCGCTCGTCGCCATGTTCTTCGCCAACGACGGCGCCGCCCTCATCCTGACGCCGATCGTCTACGAGCAGACCCGGGCGCTGAAGCTCGACCCCAGGGCCACCCTCGCGCTGATCATGGCCGGCGGGTTCATCGCCGACACCACCTCCCTGCCCCTGGTGGTCTCAAACCTCGTGAACATCGTCTCCGCCGACTTCTTCCACCTCGGGTTCGCCTCGTTCGCCCTGCGCATGGTGCCCGTGGACGCCGTGGCGCTGGCGGCGAGCCTTCTCGCCCTGTACCTCTTCTACCGGCGCGCGCTCCCCCGCCGCGTCGACGTCGCCGCCCTGGCCGACCCCCGCACCGCCATCGCGGACCCCAGGGTCTTCCGGGCCGCGTGGGTGGTGCTGGCGCTGCTCCTCGCCGGGTACTTCGCCAGCCAACTGCTGCACTGGCCGGTCTCGGTGTTCGCGGGCTCGGCGGCGCTGATCCTGCTCGCGGTCTCGCGCCGCAGCCCCGCCATCTCTCGGTGGCGGCTGGTCCGCGAGGCGCCGTGGAAGGTCGTGGTGTTCTCCATCGGCATGTACATCGTGGTGTTCGGCCTGCGCAACGTGGGGCTGACGCACCTTCTGGGCCAGGGACTCGCCGCCCTCGCCCGCCGGGGCCCCCTGACCGGCGTCGCCGGCACGGGTTTGGTCGCGGCGGGGCTCTCCTCCGTCATGAACAACATGCCCACCGTCATGCTGACGGCGCTGGCCATCCACGGCGTGGCGGCGCCCGCCGCGATCCGCACCGCCATGGCCTACGCCAACGTGATCGGTTGCGACCTGGGGCCCAAGATCACCCCCATCGGCTCCCTGGCCACGCTCCTGTGGCTGCACGTGCTGGAGCGGCGCGGCATTCGGATCGGCTGGGGCCGCTACGTTCAGGTGGGCGTCGTCCTGACGGTGCCGGTCCTGCTGGTGACGCTCGGGGCGCTGTGGGGCTGGTCGGCGATCCTGACGGGCTGACGGCCCCGTGACGATGATGACCGCGAGGAGGTTTTGTCCATGACTACGCTCGTCGTCGTGGGCGGCAGCGACGCCGGCGTCAGCGCGGCGCTCGCGGCCCGCGAGGTGGACCCCCGGGCGCAGATCGCGATGGTGCTCGCGGACGCGTACCCGAACTTCAGCGTCTGCGGGCTGCCCTTTTTCCTGAGCGGCGAGGTGGCCGACTGGCGGGCCCTCGCCCACCGCACCCGCGAGGAGATCCTCGCCCACCGGATCGACCTGAGGCCGGACACCCGGGCCGATGAGATCGACCCGGCCAGGCGGGTGCTGTGGGTCCGCGATCCCACGCGGGGGCGGGTCCCGCTGCCCTACGACCGGCTGGTCGTCGCCACCGGCGCCGAGCCCGTGCGGCCCCCCGTCGCCGGGCTCGACCTGCCGGGCGTGTTCCAGCTGCACACCATGGAGGAGGGCCGAACGATCCACGCCTGGCTCACGGCCGCCGCCCCCGGCCGCGCGCTCGTCGTGGGCGCGGGGTACATCGGCCTCGAGCTGGCGGACGCCCTCACGCGGCGGGGTGTCGCCGTGACGGTGGTGGAGGCGGCCCCGGCGCCGTTGCCGACGGTGGACAGGGCCCTTGGCGAGCGGGTCGGCGCGCTCCTTCGCGCCCACGGGGTCGGGCTGGTGACCGGCGTGAAGGTGTCGGGCATCGCGGCGACGACCTCGGGCCTTCTCGTCCGGGGGGAGGGCGGGTGGGAGGGTACGGCGGACATGGTGCTGGTCGTGGTCGGAGTGCGGCCCCGCACGGACCTGGCCAGGACCGCCGGGATCGCTCCGGGGCCGTCGGGCGCCCTCGCGGTCGGGCGCACCATGGCCACGTCCGTCCCCGACGTCTGGGCGGCGGGCGACTGCGTCGAGACCTACCACCGGCTGCTGCGGCGCTCCACGTACCTGCCGCTGGGGACCACCGCCCACAAGCAGGGCCGCGTCGCGGGGATCAACGCCATGGGCGGCGCCGCGCAGTTCGCGGGATCGCTGGGAACGCAGGTGGTCAAGGTCTTCGACAGCGTCGTGGCGCGCACCGGGCTCAGGGACGAGGAGGCCCTCACCGCCGGCTGGGACCCGGTCACGGTGGAGACCACCGCCTGGGACCACAAGGCGTACTATCCCGGCGCCCGGGAGCTGACCCTGCGCCTGACCGGCGACCGCCGCAGCGGGCGGCTCCTGGGCGCTCAGCTCCTGGGGCCCCCGAGCTCCGCCAAGCGCATCGACATCCTGGCGACGGCCCTGTACCATGGAATGGCGGTCGAGGAACTTTCGGACCTGGACCTGGGCTACACCCCGCCCGTGGCCAGCCCCTGGGACCCGGTGCAGGCGGCGGCCCAGGCCTGGATCCGCGAAGGGCGTCCCGCTCGGGCCTGAGCCCGGACCGGGGCGGGCCCTCGCCGCGGGAGACCGGCGGGAAGGGGCGGCAAGGCATGCAGGCGATCCGCGTCCACGAATTCGGGGGTCCCGAGGTGCTCCGGCTGGAGGAGCTCCCCGATCCTCACCCCGCCGCCGGGCAGGTGCGCGTGCGCGTCGAGGCCGCCGGCGTCAACCCGGTTGACACCTACGTCCGGGCCGGGATGTACGGGCCGCGCCCGTTCCCCTTCATCGCCGGCTTCGACGGGGCCGGGGTCGTCGACGAGGTGGGCCCCGACGTGGCGTCGGTGCGGGTGGGAGATCGCGTGTACTTCACCATGGTCCCGAGCTACGCCACCTCGGTCGTGGCGCCGGCGAGCGCCGTCTGGCCGCTGCCCTCGCGGCTGGACTTCGCCCAGGGCGCCGCCATCGGCATCCCTTACGCCACCGCGCTCAAGGCCGTTCACTTCGTGGGAAGGCTTCAGCCGGGAGACTGGGTGCTGGTGCACGGGGCCAGCGGCGCCGTGGGCACCGCGGCCCTGCAGCTGGGGGCCGCCGCGGGCCTGCGCATGGTCGCCACCGCCTCCACCGAGGCGGGCCGGAGCCTGGCGCTGGCCCTGGGGGCCGAGTGCGCCCTGGGCCACGACGACCTCGAGGAGGCGCTGGCGAGGACCCACGGCCACGGCTTCGACGCGGTCATCGAGCTCGCGGCCCACCTGAACCTGGGTCGGGACCTGGGGATCCTGGCCCACGGCGGCCAGGTGGTCGTCGTGGGTTCCCGGGGGCCGGTGGAGATCGACGCCCGGCGGCTCATGAACGTGGGCGGCGCCATCCGCGCCCTGTCCATCGTCTACACGACTCCCGAGGAGCGGGAGCGGCTGCACCTGGGGCTGGCCCCGGGCCTGCGGTCGGGCGTGCTCACCCCGGTGGTCGGGCGCACGCTGCCGCTGGCGCAGGCCGCCGAGGCCCACCGCCTCGTGATGGCGGGGGGCAGCCTGGGCAAGCTCGTGCTGCTGACGGGCGCGGGGGACTGAGGCCGCGCCCCCGGCGCCAGACACGCCGGGGCGCCCCCGCACCGCCTTGGCGAGGGCGCCCATCCCACCGCGCGAACCGGCGGCGGTCGTTCCTTCCCGTCAAGCGGGCACCGGCCTACACGCCGCCAAGTCGCCCGGGAAGTCCGGTCGATCGTATGGAGCTGGTGCCCGGACTTGAACCGGGGACCTGCGCATTACGAGGGCGCTGCTCTACCAGCTGAGCTACACCAGCAAAACTTCTGGAGCGGGAGACGGGATTCGAACCCGCGACCCTCGGCTTGGGAAGCCGATATTCTACCGCTGAACTACTCCCGCAACCGTATGGATCTTATCATCTGCGCCGTCCGGGCGCAACCGCCCTAGCCGGTGGCCGCCTCGAGCCCGTCGCGCACCAGCGCGTCCGGCGGCGCGTCGGCCGCCAGGAGCTCTTCCTCGCTCTCGCGCCGCACCACGGTCTTCACGACGCCGTCCTCCAGCCACAGGACCGGCGCCTTGGGGACGCGGTTGTAATGGGACGCCATGCTGTACGTGTAGGCCCCCGTGGAAAAGAGCGCCAGGATGTCGCCGGCCCTGGGCTCGGGAAGGGCCAGGTCCGTGGTGAGCAGGTCGCCCGACTCGCAGTTGCGCCCGGCGACGGTGAACCGGGCCGCCGGCGGCTCGAGCACCCGGTTCACCAGCACCCCCCGGTAGACGGCCTGGTACAGGGCCATGCGCGGATTGTCGCCCATGCCCCCGTCCACGGCCACGAACTCGATGCCGCCCGGCGTCCGCTTGCGCTCGCCCACGGTGTAGATGGTCACCCCGGCCCCTCCCACGATGGAGCGGCCGGGTTCCAGCCACAGCGCCGGCGTCCGCTGGCCGAGGGCGCGCGCCGCCGACTCCACCTCGGCCAGCATCGCCGCCACCAGCTCGGCCACCGCGGGCGGCCGGTCGTCCTCGGTGTACGCGATGCCGAGCCCCCCGCCCAGATCCACGACCTGAGGCCAGAAGCCCGTGCGCTCGCGCACCGACGCGGCGAACGCCATCACCGCCCGGGCGTTGAGCACGAACGGCTCCACCTCCAGGATCTGCGAGCCGATGTGGCTGTGGTAGCCCTTGAGCTCCACCCACGGGGACGCGAGGACCTCGAGGGTGAGCGCCTCGGCCTGGCCGGTCACGATGGGGATGCCGAACTTGTTCTCCTCGCCGCCCGTGAGGATGTAGGAGTGGGTGTGCGCCTCGATGCCCGGCGACAGCCGAAGCAGCGCCTGGGCCCGGCGCCGCAGGGCCCCGGCCACGGCCTCGAGCCGCTCCAGCTCCCGGTTGCCGTCGATGACCACCGTGATCCCCGTCTCCACGGCCCGTCGCAGTTCGCGCTCGCTCTTGTTGTTCCCGTGCAGGATCATCTGCGACCCCTGGGCGCCCGCCCTCAGGGCCGTGAGCATCTCCCCGTAGGAGACCACGTCGATGCCCATGCCCGCCTCGAGAAGCAGGCGGGTGAGCGGCACCGCCGCGAGGGATTTCATGGCGAAGTACGCGCCCGACCCCGGCGGCGCCGCCTTGAGCGCCCGCACGTAAGCGGCCGCACGCGCGCGCACGGTCTTGCCGTCGATCAGGTAGGCGGGAGTCCCGTGCCGGCGCGCCACTTCCATGACGTCCACCCCGCCCAGCGTGACCACGCCACCCGAGGAAACGGACCAACCATCGGGTTCGAGCACTTCATCCACCCATTTCGGCTGATATTCCACCATGTTAGCATGCAATGCCCGGTCGAACAAGCCGCTAGAAGAGCCGGTGCACCTCGACCATCTGGGTGCGCTCGCGTCCCAGCGAGATGAGCGCGCAGGGCGTGCGCGCCACGTCCTCGACGCAGCGCAGGAAGCCGCGGGCGGACTCGGGCAGGTCCGCGAGCCGCCTCGCCGTCCCCAGGTCGGCGGGCCACCCGGCAAAGCGCTCGTACACCGGCTCGCATTCCGCGAGGAGCTTGAGACTCGCGGGAAACGAGTCGAGGAGCTTGCCCCGGTGCCGGTACGCCGTCGCCACCCGGACCTCGTCCAGACCGCCCAGCACGTCCAGGCTGTTGACCGCGAGAGCGGTGAGGCCGTTGACCCTCGCCGCGTGCCGCAGGATGACGCCGTCCAGCCACCCCACCCGCCGGGGCCGCCCGGTCGCGGTGCCATACTCGTGCCCGCGCTCGCGGATCCCCGCGCCCACCTCGTCGGCGAGCTCGGTGGGGAAGGGCCCGTCGCCCACCCGGGAGCTGTACGCCTTGACCACGCCCACGACCTGGTCCAGGTGGGTCGGACCGATTCCGGACCCCATGAGCAGGCCGGCGGCGGTCGGGTTGGAGCTGGTCACGTAGGGATACGTCCCGAAGTCGACGTCGAGCAGCGTGGCCTGGGCGCCTTCCAGAAGGATGTTGTCGCCCGCGGAGACGGCCCGGTCCATGACCGCCAGGGTGTCGGTCACGTACGGGGCGAGGCGGGCGGCGTATTCCAGGTAGCGGGCGTTTACCTCGTCCACGTCCACGGTCAGCGGAGGGTCGAAGCTCGACAGGTACGCCCTGCGGACGGCGAAGTTGCGTTCAAGGGCTCGGCGCAGCTCTTGCGCGTCCATGAGGTCCGCCACGCGCACGCCCATGCGCGCGTGCTTGTCGACGTACGCGGGGCCGATGCCCCGGCGGGTGGTGCCGATGCGGTCCGCGCCGCGCAGGTCCTCCTCGGCGGCGTCGAGCAGGTGGTGGTGGGGCAGGATCACGTGCGCGCGGTCGGAGATGAGGAGGTTCGAAAGGTCGACGCCCTTGGCCGTGAGCGCGTCCATCTCGTCGATCAGGCGGGCCGGGTCGAGGACGACCCCGTTGCCGATGACCGGGCGCACCCCGGCCGAGAGCGCGCCGGAGGGGATCTGATACAGCCGGTAGACGGCGTCCTCGATCTGGACCGTGTGCCCGGCGTTGGGGCCTCCCTGACACCGCACCACCCAGCGAGCGTTGCGGGCGAGGTAGTCGGTCACCCGTCCCTTGCCCTCGTCGCCCCACTGGGTTCCCACGACAGCCACCGTGGTCACGCTCGAACCCCCTCGTGAACCCTGGGTCCGCACAACGACCCCACTATACGGAGCCCCCGGAGCCGTGTCAATCGAACAATTTATTTTATCATAACATAAATGTTCGGGTTCGTTCGGGGGAACACTTCCGCCGAGAGGAGGATGGAGCCATGCCCACCGGTTCGATCGATCTCGTCGTCACGGGATTCTCGGGCGACGTGGACCGGGTGCGCCTGGTTCGCGAGGTGCTGGACGACGTGGGCATCACGGTGCCGGGCGACTGCAGCATCGCCCGGGTCCCCGACGGCATCCACATCATGTTCCGCACCCCCCAGGCCACCCGCCCCGATCGCGCGGCGGGGGTGCTGCGCTCGGCCGGTCTCAGCGTGCGGGCCCCCTGAGCTCGTCCCCGTGCTATACTCGCCTCAGGGCCGGATCGCCCGAGATCCCGCGCGGAGGCGTCGCCGTTGATCAGACCGGAGCCGAGCATCCTCGAGAGCACCGAGCGTCTCGAGCGCGTCCGCGCCTCGGTCGCCAGGGTGATCGTGGGCAAGGACGCGGTCGTGGACCTCCTGCTCGCGGCCGTCCTGACCCGCGGCCACGTGCTCCTCGAGGACGTTCCGGGCCTCGGCAAGACGGTCCTGGCCAAGACCCTGGCCAGGACCCTGGCCCTTGGTTTCCAGCGCGTGCAGTTCACGCCCGACCTCATGCCCTCGGACCTCACCGGCGTGAGCGTGTTCGACCGCCAGCGCTCCGCCTTCGTCTTCCACCCCGGCCCCATCGAGACCAACATCCTCCTCGCCGACGAGATCAACCGCGCCACCCCGCGCACCCAGGCGGCGCTGCTGGAGAGCATGGAGGAGGGCCAGGTGACCGTGGACGGGGCCACCCGGCCCCTGCCCCGGCCGTTCCTCGTCCTGGCCACCCAGAACCCCATCGAGCTGGAGGGCACCTTCCCGCTGCCCGAGGCGCAGCTCGACCGCTTCCTCCTGCGCGTGAGCGTGGGGTACCCCACCGAGGAGGAGGAGCTCGAGGTCCTGCGCCGGCACGCGGGCGCCGACCCCCTGGCCCAGGTGCAGCCCGTGCTCGGGCCCGACGACATCGACGACCTTCAGCGGGCGGCGGGGAGCGTGGTCGTCTCCGATGCCGTGGCGGGCTACATCGTCCGGCTGGTCAAGGCGACCCGCGAGGAGGCGTCCCTGCGCCTGGGCGCGAGCCCGAGGGGCAGTCTGGCGCTCTTGCGCGCCAGCCGGGCCTGGGCGCTGATCCACGGCCGCGACTTCGTGCTCCCCGACGACGTGAAGGCGCTGGCCCACCCGGTGCTCGACCACCGCTGCATCCTCGACCCCGAGGCGCAGCTCAGGGGCCGGACGGTGGCCGACGCCGTGGACGGCGTCCTGGCGCGGGTGAGCGCGCCCGTGGAGCCCGACTCCACCGGGCCGGGCCGATGATCCGCCTGGTGCGGGTGTTCCTGGGGGTGGGGTTCGCGGGCGTGGCGGTGGCGCTTTCGACCCGCCAGGGCCTGCTCCTCGTGGTGGCGCTGGGAATGTGGGCGGCGGCGCTGATGGCGCTTTTGTGGCACCGCTGGGCGCTCGCGGGGATCCGGGTGGCGACTCGCTTCGACCCCGAGCGCGTCTTCCCGGGGGAGTCCGCCCGGCTCACCATCGCGGTGGAGAACCGCAGTCTCCTCCCGGTGCCCTGGCTCATGATCCAGATCCGCATGCCGCAGCAACTTCGCTCCCTCAAGGGCACCGTGCGGGTGGAGCCGTCCCAGCGCGCGCTGCTCCTGGAGCAGCACTTCACCCTGGCCCACCGCCAGCGGGTCACCCGCCGCATCGACGTCACCGGCGTGAGCCGGGGGGCGCACCGGCTGGGAGAGGTCCTGCTCTTTTCCTCAGACCCCCTCCACCTGGGCGACGTGACGGGGCAGGTCTCCACCGGGGGCGAGCTCCTCGTCTACCCTCGGACGGTCCCGATCCGCGACGCCGCGCTCACGTCGCTGCGGCCCTTCGGCGTCCAGGAGGTGCGCGGCCGCCTCTTCAGCGATCCGGAGAAGGTGGTCGGGGTGCGGCCGTACCGGCCCGAGGATCCGCCCCGGCAGATCCACTGGAAGGCCACCGCCCGCCAGCCCGAGGAGATCATGGTCAAGGAGACCGACCCCAGCGTCCAGCCGGCGCTGCTGCTCTTGGTGGACCCGGTGGAATACCGCCAGGGACAGGAGTTCCTCGCCGAGTCGACCGTGGACCTGGCGGCCGAGGCCGCCGCCTCGCTGGCGCGATGGGCCTTCGAGCGCCGGTGGAGCCTGGGCCTCGGGGTCCGGGGCCTCACCGCCGGTTCGGGGCGGCAGGTGCGGGTGCCCATGGGCCGCCAGCGCGACCAGCTCCGCCGCGTCCTGACGGCGCTGGCCGCCATGGTGCCCGCCGGCTTCTTCATCGACCGCGGGCGCTGGCTCGCCGCGGAGACGCGCCGCATCGGCCACGGCACCCGGGTGGTGCTGGTGGTGGGCCGGGCGGACCGGGCCGCGGGCGGATGGATGACGGGCCTGGAGCGCCGGGGGTTTCCCGCGCAGATCCTGACCGTGAGCGCCGACGGCTCCGAGGCGGGGGTGCGGGCCACACCGTGGGCGCGCCTCGCGGGGCTCGGGGACGCGGGCGACGGCGAGCCGGGCGGGCCCGCACCCGGCACCGTGCGGGACGCTTGGGCCCGGAGCTGACCTGGAGCGGAGGGAGACCATGGCGCACGAGGGGCCGACCATCGAGGTGCTTTTCTTCGGTCCGGCGAAAGCGCGGGCGGGAGTCGACCGCGCCCGCCTGACCCTTGCGGCCGGGACCACCCTGGGCGAGCTCCGTTCGGAGCTCGAGCGCCGCGTGGGCCCCCTGGCGCCGGGCACGGCGCTCGTCGTCAACGGCGAGTTCGTCCGGGGCGACGGGGCGCTCGCCGACGGCGACGAGGTGGCGGTGCTGCCCCCGGTCAGCGGCGGGTGATGGCCGGGCGCGCCCTCCGGGCGACCCTGGAGGCCCTGTTGCTGTGGTCGTGGTTCGGGGCCTTGGCGGCGTGGACCGGCGAGCGGCATCCGCTGCCCGCCGTCGGCGCCCTGCCGCTCGTGTACCTGAGCGCCGTCGTCCATCACACGCTGGGGCGCGAGCGGTTCTCCCCCGGCCAGGGGCGCTGGCTGTCGCTGGGCGCCGCCGTCGTCCTGCTCCTGGGCTTCTTCCTCCTCATGCCCCGCCAAGGGTCCGTTCCGCTCATCGGGGCGGGCCTCATCGTCCTCGCGTGGTGGCGGGGCGCCGTCGCCGGCACCACCCTCATCCACCCCTGGACCCTGGAGGAGGCGGGCCAGCGGGGATTTGTCCTGCTGATGGCCCTCGTGGTCGCCGAGGCGCTGGCGGGCCGGCCCCCGGTCGCGAGCGGCGCCCTCTTCCTCCTCGCCTGGCTCGTGCTCTTCGCCGTGGCCCGGGTGACCGAGGCGAGCCGCTCGCCGCGCCGGACCCGGGCCCTGGCGGCCGCCGGCGCCGCGACCGGCATCGCCGCGGTCTGCGGTCTCGTGACGCTGCTCGTGATCCCGTCCCTGTGGCGAGGCGTCCTGGCCGCGCTGGGTCAGGGGGTCCAGGCCGTCTTCATGGTCCTGGGATGGGCGGGGGCGGGGGTGCTCTGGCTCGCCGCCCGGTTTCTCCGCCCGGACACCTCCGCCCGCGTGCCCACGAGCCACGGGCCGCTCCACCTGCCCCGGCCGCCGCGCGCCGTCCACCTGATCCACGTGCACCTCAGTCCCCAGGTGCGCGGCGTCCTGGGCGCCTCGCTGACGGCGGCAATCCTCCTGGCGCTGCTCGCCTTCCTGTGGCGCTCCTACCGGCGCACCCAGGACACGGCCGCGGGCGAGGTGGAGGAGACGCGGGAGGCGCTGGGGCCCCCGCCCCGCCCGGCCTCGCCCCCGCGGGAGCGGCCTCGGGACGATTCCCCCCTGGAGGGAGGGGCCGTGGGCCGCGTGCGCCGGGCCTACCGGGCGTTTCTGGCCCTGGAGGCCCGCCGCGGGCGGCCGCGGCGGCCGAGCGAGACGCCGGGCGAGTACGCGAGGCACATGGAAGGCCTGGGGCCGGCGCGAGCCGTCCTCGACCTGACGCGTCTTTACGAGCGGGCGCGCTATGGCCGGAGCGCGACGGAGGATTCCGCCCGGGCGGCCGAGGCCGCGCTAAAGCAGCTGGAGGGAGAGCGGCATGATTGACGTGCACGTGGGTCCCGATCCCCTGGATCCCGAGGCGGTGCGGCGGCGGGTGGCCCACCCCGGCGCCGGCGCCCAGGTGGTCTTCTCGGGCACGGTGCGCGACGAGGACGAGGGCCGTCCCACGACGGGTCTCTTCTACGAGGCCTACGTGCCCATGGCCCGGCGCGAGCTGGCCGCCATCGCCGGGGAGATGGAGCGGCAGTGGCCCGGGTGCCATGTGGCGGTGGCGCACCGCACCGGGGAGCTGGCGGTGGGCGAGGTCAGCGTCGTCGTGGCCGTGGCCGCCGCCCATCGCGCGGCGGCGTTCGAGGCATGCCGCTACGGGATCGAGGCGATCAAGACCCGCGTCCCCATCTGGAAGCAGGAGCACTACCGGGACCTGCCGGCGGCGTGGAAGCCCGGTCACCCGCTGGCGCAGGGGCGTCAGGACGCCCCGTGAGCGCACGCTACAGGCGGTAGATGCGCTTGGCGTTGTCCGCGAAGAACTTGCGCTGGTCGGATTCGGGCATGCGGATCAGCTGGCACGCGCGGATCTGGTCCTCGAGGTAGCGCAGCGCGAAGCCCCGGGGGAACCAGCTGGAGTCGGTGCCGAAGATCATGCGCTCGGGCCCGAAGGTCTCGTAGGCCTTGCGGATGAGCTGGTCGATGTCCAGGGGGTAGGGCATCCACCGCACCCACTGGTTGGAGCCGGACGTGTCCACGATGACGTTGGGGGTGCTCCACCCCAGGTGCAAAAGCTCCTGCCAGTAGCCGGCCCCGAAGTGGGGAACGACGATGGGCATGTCCATGAACTCGCGGGCCACGTCGTGGATGCTCAGGGGACTGATGCGCGGGTGATGGCTCACGCCGCCCCCGCCGCCGAGGATGCCGAAGTGGATGAGCAGCGGGAGCTTGTGGTCCGCCATGTACGTCCAGATCTTCCGGTAGCGGGGGTCCTCGAAGGGATGCTGCACCCGGGGTCCGAAGGTCTTGTACCCCTTGAGGCCGCCCTCCTCCACGGCGCGCTGCAGCTCTTCCAGGGCGTCGGGGGCGTCGAGGCTGTGGTGGGCCAGCCCGGCGAAGATGTCCCGGTGTCCGGCCACGACCGCCTCCAGGGCGCGGTTGTCCCGGTGGGTCACGAACAGGACGCGCTCGAGCCCGTGGCGCGCCACCTCGGCCACCCAGCGCTCGACGATGACCTCGTC
Source organism: Bacillota bacterium (assembly GCA_021797925.1). Classification (GTDB taxonomy): domain Bacteria; phylum Bacillota; class Sulfobacillia; order JAJZYS01; family JAJZYS01; genus JAJZYS01. The sequence continues at coordinate 8,687 of JAJZYS010000008.1, read as the reverse complement.
CCCCGGGTGTTCCGCCTCCGGCGGGGGGAAGTCCCAGGCCCTCAGCATCCACCGGTACTGCTCGCGGGAGAACTCGTCCCGGGGCGAGCGGGGGGCGCCGGAACGGAACCCGGACGGGAAGTGGACGTGGGCGTCCACCACCGGAATGTCGCGCATTTTGGGGATCCCTCCGCTTCTCGAACCTGGTTCACGGAGCCTCGTCGGGAGTCCACTCGGTGGCCACGTCCCGGGGTTCCGCGTGCAGGACGTCCATGGGGGCGAACACGCCGTAGGCCTTGTGGAAGAGCAGCTTGACCGTGCCCGTGGGGCCGTTGCGCTGCTTGGCCACGATGATCTCGGCCACGTCGGGGCCTCCCGAGGATTCCGCCGGCTGATAGTACTGCTCGCGGTAGATGAAGGCGACGACGTCGGCGTCCTGCTCGATGGCGCCCGACTCCCTCAGGTCCGACAGCAGCGGCCGTTTCTCCTGCCGGGCCTCCACCGCCCGCGAGAGCTGGGAGGCCGCCAGCACCGGGATCCTGAGCTCGCGGGCCAGGCCCTTGAGCGACCGGGAGATCATGGAGATCTCCTGCTGGCGGTTCTCGTACGGGCCCCGGGCCTCCATGAGCTGCAGGTAGTCCACCATGATCATCCCCAGGGCCGGCTGCTCCGCCTTGAGCCGCCGGGCGCGGGCGCGGATGTCCAGGGCGGTGAGCGCCCCGGAGTCGTCGATGAAGATGGGGGCGTCGCCCAAGCGCCCGAGGCCCTGGGCGATGCGCTTGAAGTCCTCGTCCTGGAGGCTGCCGCTGCGGATGAGCTGGGAGTCGACCAGCGACTCCGCCGCCAGCAGCCTCAGCGCCAGCGCCTCGGCGGACATCTCCAGGGAGAAGATGCCCACGGGGATGCCGTGGCTCACCGCGGCGTTGCGGGCCATGTTGAGCATCAGCTGGGTCTTGCCCATGGACGGCCGCGCCGCCAAGACGATCAGCTCCGAAGGCTGCAGCCCCGCAGTGATCCGGTCCAGGTCCGCGAAGCCCGTGGGCACTCCGGTGACGGTCCCCTGCCGGCCGAACGCCTCCTCCAGGCGGTCGAACGCTTCCAGCACCAGGTCGTGGAGCCGGCGATACGCGTGGGCGTTGCGGCGCTCGCCCAGCCCGAAGATGAGCCGCTCCGCCTCGTCCAGCAGGGTCGACGCCTGCTGGCTGGTCTCGTAGCCCTGGGAGGCGATCTGGGTCCCCGCGGCGATGAGCGCCCGCAGCAGCGACTTCTCCTGGACGATCCGCGCGTAGTGGTCCACGTTGGCGGCCGTGGGCACCACGGTGGTGAGGCCGGAGAGGTACGCGAGCCCCCCCACCCGCTCCAGGAGGCCGCGCTGGCGCAGGTCTTCCTGCACGGTGATCAGGTCGCTGGGCTCGTTGCGCTCGAACAGCCGCACCACCGACTGGAAGATGGCCCGGTGGGCATCGTGGTAGAAGTCGTCGTCGCGCAGCACCTCGAGCACCCGGGGCACGGCCTCCCGCTCGATGAGCATGGCGCCCAGGACCGACTGCTCGGCCTCCGCGCTCTGCGGCGGCACCCGCTCCACAACCCCCATGCTGCCGGCAGGCCGGTCCGCTGCCGGACCGGCCTGCCCTCGCCTCCTCTCCTGCCCCAGGGCAGGCGATGTTCCTCAGGCCGAGGCCGGGCGCTCCCCCGTGGGAATCCGCATGCCCAGCTGCGCGAGCGCCTCCTCGGCGGTGCTGACGCCCACGAGGACGGGCTGGTCGATCTCCATGGCCACCTCGTCGGCGTTCTCCGCCGGTAGCAGGACGCGGGTCATGCCCGCCTGGCGAGCCCCGAACACCTTTTCGTGCACGCCGCCCACGGGTTTGACCCCGCCGCGCAGGGAGACCTCCCCCGTCATGGCCACGTCCTGGGGCACGGGGATGTCCTCCACCGCCGACACCACGGCCACGAGGAGCGGCAGCCCCGCCGACGGGCCGTCGATGCGCCCGCCGCCGATGATGTTCACGTGCAGGTCGTAGTCCTTCACGTCGCGCCCGGTGATCGCCCTCAGGGCCGAGGCCACGTTGTGGACGGAGTCGCGGGCCATGCTCCCCGCGGTCTCGTTGAAGCGGATCGTGCCCTGGCCCGGGGTGCGGGCGGGGAAGGCCACCGCCTCGATCTCGATGACGCTGCCCACGTACCCCGCGACCCCCAGGCCGAACGCATGTCCCACCGCAGGTCGCTGAGAGGCCCGGGTGGTGATCACCTTGCTGAGCCGCCCAGCCACGGCCACGCGCTGGACGTCGTCCACGGTGATGACCGGGGAGTCGGCCTGGCGCGCGAGCGCGACGCCGTACGCGTCGGCCACGATTCCCACCGCCTTGCGGCCCTCGAGGGTCAGCTTGCCGATGGCCACGGCCACTTCGCGGTCGAGCTCCACCCCCAGGCGGCGGCCGGCGTCCATGACGATGGTCTCGATGTGCCGGGGCGTGAGGGGGTCGAAGAACACCTCGGCGCACCGCGACCGCAGCGCCGGGCTCAGGTCCTCGGGATCCCGGGTCGTGGCGCCGATCATGATGAAGTCGGCCGGGGCGCCGTCCTCGAAGAGCTTCTTGACATACGTGGGCACCCGCGGGTCGCCGGCGTCGTAGTAGGACGAGTCGAAGCGCACCCGCTTCTCCTCGAGCACCTTGAGCAGCTTGTTCTGCAGGATCGGGTCCAGGTCGCCGATCTCGTCGATAAAGAGCACCCCGCCGTGGGCGTCGGTGACCAGGCCGAGCTTGGGCTCGGGAACCCCGCTGTCCGCCAGGTCTCGCCGCGCCCCCTGATAGATGGGGTCGTGCACGGAGCCCAGGAGCGGGTTGGTCACCTCGCGCGGATCCCAGCGCAGGGTGGTCCCGTCCACCTCGACGAACGGCGCCTCGGGCGAGAAGATGGAGTGACTGGAGCGGCGCGCGGCCTCAAGCGCCAGGCGGGCCACCGTGGTCTTGCCCGTGCCCGGGGGACCGTAGAGCAGGATGTGCTGGGGAAAGGGCGTGCTCAGCTTGCTGAGGACCGCCGCCACGGCGCGCTGCTGGCCCACCACCTCGTCCATGGACCGAGGCCGCAGCCGCTCCAGCGCCGAGGGTCCCAGCCGGATGGTCTCCAGCTTCTCGAGCACCGCGTACCGCTTCAAAGTGGCGGCGGTCTCGGGCCCGTGATCCTCTTTGAGGATCTGGGACCGGATCTCCCGGATGTACTCCTCGTGGCGCTCCTGCATGCGCTCGTTGACCTTGCGCTCCAGCCGCTCCTCGATGTCCCGCCGCGCCATCTGGTCGGCGATCTCCTCCTCGAGTTCGTTCAGGGCCGCGGACAGTTCGCTCCGACCGCCGGCCACGCTGAGGGTGGGGTCGTCGTAGACGAGCTTCTTCAGCGCCGACACCCTTCGCTCCAGCACGTGCGACTTCATCTCGTCGATCGCGTCCAGCTTGCTGGCCTTGAGCACCAGCCGGTCGGTCCCGTGCAGGTCGGCGAGCACCTCGAACAGGGCCTGGGTTCGGCGGCTGAGGTCCACGAGCTGCCCCCGCCCCCAGCGCTGTCCGACTGCCCTCATGCCGGCTTCACCTCGACCAGGACCTGGGCCGTCACCTCGGGGTGCAGGCGGATCGCCACCTGGTACTCCCCGAGGTTGCGCAGCGGGGCCTCGAGCACGATGCGGCGCCGGTCCACGGCGATGCCGCGGCCCGCCAGCTCCCGGGCGATGTCGGCGGCCGTCACCGATCCGAAGAGGCGGCCTCCCTGTCCCACCTGCTTGGCGATCTCAAGGCGCACCCCGGCGATGCGCTCGCGCAGAGCCTCCGCCTCCGCGTGGGCCCTGTCCTGCCTGAGCCGGGCGGCGCGGGCCGCCGCCTCCACCTCGTGGACCGCGCCCGCCGTGGCGTCCGCCGCCAGGTGGCGCGCCAGCAGGTAGTTGCGGGCGTAGCCGTCGGCGACCGTCACCACCTTGCCCTTGGGTCCCAGGTTGGGCACGTCCGTCATCAGGACGACTTTCATACTGCTCGGCGCATGCGCCCTTCATCCCCCTCTCCAGATGCCTCGGCGCTCATGTGTGCGCGCTCGTGCGCGGCCGGCGAAGATTCCACAGCGAGTCGGCCAGGCCCACCCACAGCAAGAGGTCGATGAGGGGCGTCGCCAACACGAGCGCCACGACCAGCGCCCGGGGCAGGCCCGAGACCCGCCAGCTGTACAGGTAGTGCACCAGCACCGCCAGTCCCTGGACGCCGTACACCGCGCTCATGACCACCACCACGTTCCAGCCCACCGTGGAGAGCTGCGGCCGGGACACGAGATTGCCGCCGATGGCCGTGGCCCATGCCAGGGCGTAGATGGTCACCCCCCCTGAGGGGCTGACCCAGGCGCGAAACGGGGGGTCGGGCGCCATGGCGGGATCGTGCCGGCGCCACAGCCGCCGCATGGCCAGGGTCTCCACCCCGGCGCCGGCCAGGGTGAGAAGCGCCAGGGACGCGGGCAGGTACGGCCCGAAGGCCTGGACCATGAGGTCGGTGGCCGTGCGCGCCTGGCTGTGGGGCCCCACCGGAAGCCCCTGCTGGCGATACGCGGCGATGAGCCCGGCGGCCGTGGCGTGCGCCACCGTCTGGATCCCCTGGTACTCCTGGCGCAGGAACGCGATCCACCCCAGGGGATGGCCCGTGGGAATCCACGCGAAGAGGACCGCCGCCAGCCAGAATCCCGCCACGAGGCCCCCGCCCACGAGGAGCACGTGGGTCCCCAGGTTCCACCCCCGCCGCAGGTTGACCCCGGACACAAGGCTCACCCCGCCCAGCACGGCCAGCATCGCCAGGGCGGGCCCCCACCCCTGCAGCACCTGGCACAGGACGACGGTGGCGACCACCGCCCCCACGCTCCAGGCGGCGGGCGCCTCGCCGGCCAGGATGCCGAAGGAGAGCGCGCTGGCCAGGGCGAGAAACACCCCGATGCCGGGAAGCCAGCCTGCACCCACCGCCAGGACGGCGCCCAGGGAACCGAGCCGGACAAGCTGCGGGCCGTCCGCCCGGCTCACCCGCTCAGGCATGCCGCCTCACCCGCCGGACGGGTGTCGGACCGCGCACCACCCACATGCCCCCTCCGTTACGGGCACGTCGTGCCCGGATCGTCGCGCCCTTGGCCCTGGGGCCGGACGGGCTCACTCGACCGTGAACGGCAGGAGCGCCAGGTTGCGGGCCCGCTTGATCGACAGGGTCAGCTGCCGCTGGTGCCGTGCACAGTTGCCGGTGATCCGGCGCGGCAGGATCTTGCCGCGCTCGGTGATGAACCGCCGCAGCCGGTTGGCCTCCTTGTAATCCACCCACTTCACCTTGTCCACGCAGAAGGTGCATACGCGCTTCTTGGGCCGACGGCCACGCTCACGCCTCAACCATATCCCTCCTTCTCGGATCCGGGTCGCTAGAACGGCGCGCCGCCCTCGTACGTCTCGCCGGCCGGCTCGGGCTCGAAGGCGTCAGGGCCCGCGGGCGCCGCTTGGGGCCGGGTGAGGAACTCCACGCTGTCGGCGACGACCTCCGCCACCTTGCGCCGCTGCCCGTCCTGGGTCTCATAGCTGCGGATCTGCAGCCGGCCGTCGATGGCGGCCATGTGTCCCTTGCGCAGGTACTGGGAGCAGTTCTCCGCCTGCTTGCGCCAGGCCACCACGTCGATGAAGTCCACTTCGCGCTCGCCCTGGGCGTTGGTGAACGGCCGCTGACAGGCGATGGAGAAGTTGGCCACCGCCACGCCGCTGGGCGTGAACCGCATCTCCGGGTCCCGGGTCAGGCGACCGATCAGCACCACTCGATTCAGCACGTGCCATCGCCCTCCTCGTCACGGCTGGGCGGGTGCCGTGTCGGGTTCTGCGGCCGCGGCGGCCGGCGCAGCTTCCTCCTCCACGGCCGTCTCCGCCTCTTCTTCATCGTTGAGGCGAATGATGTGGTGACGTAGCACGCCTTCCTGGATCCGGGCGATGCGGTTCAGCTCCGACGGCAGCGAGGGCTCGCTCACGAAGGGAAGGAACACGTACGTGCCCGACTGCTCGCCGTCGATCTCATACGCGAGGTGGCGCTTGCCCCAGCGCTCCAGGGGCCCGGGGGCGCCTCCCTGCGCGGTGATGGTCTCGACGAAACGCGCGATGAGCTGCTCCTGCGCCTCCTCTTCCAGCGAGGGACGCAGGACCAGTGCCAGTTCATACGAATGGGTCATGATTCACCTCCTCCCCACGGACTTCCGCAATCGCGGGAGGCTCCGCATCCAGCGGAGCAGGGAGCAACTGATTCTAGCACAGTCGCCGTCCCCGGCACAAATGGGCTACGCGCCCGGCGGATAGATCCTGACGCCGCCGCGCACGACCTCGCGCACGGCCCGCTGGAACCTGGGACGCGGGATCATCACCCGGTGCCCGCATCCCTGGCACTTCAGGCCGAAGTCGATGCCGGTGCGGGTGATCTCCCACCGGTCCGAACCGCACGGGTGGGCCTTGCGCAGCCGCACCACATCGCCCAGCTCGAAGCGGATCATCTCCACGGCCACGCGCCTCCCCCGGCATCGGTCCGGCCCACGGCCCGCCCCCGGCCGGTCACGGCACAAGGCCTCCCGGCAGGCGTGCGCTCCCCAGGGGAAGATGCCCCACCGCGTGCATCAGGGGTCCGGCGAGCACGGAGTGGCGCAGCGCGGTGGAAAGCCCCGGGATCACGCCCTCGCGGGCCAGCGGGGCCAGCGCTCCCAGGACCAGGGCCACCATCAGCGCGTGTTCCAGCCCCCCCGCCACCAGCCCCAGCACCCGGTTTCCCGCGCCACCCAGCGGCAGGAGGGTGCGCACCAGCCCCGACAGGGCCATCCCCCCCGGGACCATCACCACCACCGCCACGAGCACGAACGCGATCGCGTGGACGATGCCGCCCACCGAGGGCGTCAGGGGCAGCACCCCCGCGATCACCGGCGGGGCCTGGCCCAGCATGGCGGCCACCCGGCCCGCCAGGTCCAGGCGGGAATTGAGCATCACCGAGACGGGGCCCTCGAAGTGACTGGCGACGACGAGAGCGGCGGCCGACGCCACGATGCCGGCGATCAGCGCCGCGAAACCCGACCTCAGGCCCCTGAGGGCTCCCCACGCCACCGCGGCGAGCACGATCCAGTCCAGGAAGGTCACGTCGGCTGCCTCCTCCCGGGGAACAGGACCGCCTCGAAGACGAGCCACCCCACGGCCGGAACCAGGGGCGGCGGCGGCGGACCGATCCACTGCCGCACCGCCAGCGCGGCGCCCGCCGCCACCGCCGCCATGACGATGCCCCCGGCGAGGTCGCGCACCAGGTCCTGCGCCGCCGACCCGCCTCCGAGCAGCGCCGCGGCGAAGGCGGTCAGGGCCCGGGCCAGCGCTCCGCCCAGAAACACCAGCGCCATGGTCACGGGAACCGGGTCGGCGCGGGTGAACGTCGCCACGAGCACCATGGCGCCGACGCCCACCAGGGTGGCGAGCCACGCCGCCGGCCGGCTCACAGTCGCCACAGCGCCACCGACGCGAGCGCGAGCACCATCACCGTGGCGCAGCCCATCCGGCCCGCGCCCAGGCCTCGGAACGTCGCCGCCTGGCGCCGCTCGAGGCGCTGCGCGTGCTTGAGCGCCCGGACCATCTCCTCGATGCGGCCCGCGCGCTTGTACGCCGCGGCCAGGTTGTTGTACGCCGGAGCGTACTCGGGGTCGGCGAGGATCGCCTGCTGGTAGCGGGCGACGGCCCCCTCCACGTCGCCGGCCCTCAGCCGGAGGTTGCCCGTGTTGGCCAGCGCCGGCGCGAAGTTCGGGTCCAGGGCCAGGGCCTCCTGGAAGCGCGCCTCGGCCTCGTCCCACCGGCCCAGGTTCACGGCCAGGACGCCCTCGCGGTTGGGCCCCCGGGGGTCATCGGGATGCAGCTCCCGCCACTGCCGGTAGCACGCCGCAGCCGCTTCCCACTCGCCCGCCAGCTCGTGGCGCTGCCCCGTCTCCAGCAGCGACTCTTGACGATCGGCCAAGGACGCGTTTCCTCCGTGAGGCCGCCCCCGCCGGGGAGGGGCCGTAGACGTGCCTTCGGTTCGCTGCACAGGTTGGCGCGGGCGCCCGGCCGCCCGGTCGTCCCCGAGGGGTTTGCCGCGGGCGCCGCGCCTTCCTGCTTTCGCGCCGGCCCCGCGCGAGCGCCGCTTCGACGGGTGCCCGTCGGGACGTGCTTTCCGCGCCGCCCGCCTCGATCCCTGCCCCCGGGAGCGGACCCGACCTGTGGGCGCCCGGGTCAGCCGTCCTCAAGCTCCAGTCCCGCGAACCACAGCCGGGCGCCGAGGCCGCCGATGATCACAAGACCCGCGTAGCCCATCACCGGATAGACGACGGCGACGAGGGTCTTCAGTCCCAGGCACGAGCCGGCCAGTCCCAGCCCCAGCACGGCGGCGATCCGCGACGGGCGGGGGAGGGATTCGCGGGAGGAGAGCCGGGCCACGATCCCCTGGCAGAAGGCGGTCCCCGACAGCAGGATGGCGAGGGCCAGGACGACGAGGTAGTACGCGTGCAGGGGCGCCGCCAGCGCCCGGGCGGCCGAGAGGGCGGGCAGGTCCGCTTCGGCGAGGGGAAGGCGCCAGTGCACCAGGGCGAGGCACGCCGCCGCCACGCCCACCACGGTTCCGCCGGCGAGTCCCGAGCGCGCCGCCGAACGGGGGTCGGGGGCCCGGCGG
>JAJZYS010000158.1 GCA_021797925.1 Bacillota bacterium | reverse complement strand
TCCGTCCAGATCCGGGTGTCCGTGAGCCCGGGACAGACCGCGTTGATGCGGATCCCGTACTCGCCGAACTCCACGGCCAAGGCCCGCGTCATGGCGCTCATGCCGCCCTTGGCGGCGGCGTACGGCGCCGCGCCCGCCAACGTCGAGCGCGTGTGCACCGACGCGATGTTGACGACGGCGCCGCGCCGGCGAGGGACCATGTGCCGCAAGACCGCCTGCGTGAAGAAGAAGCTGCCCTTGAGGTCGACGCCGAGGACGCGGTCCCAGTCCGCCTCTGTCACCTCGAGGGTGGCGCGGACGAAGTTCACTCCGGCGTTGTTGACCAGCGCGTCGATCTGCCCGTAGCGCTCGAGCACGTCAGCGACGCAGCGCTCGCCGCTCTTCAGGTCGGCGACGTCGGTGGGCGTCAGCGTCCCTTCGCCGCCCTGGTCCGAGATCTCCTCGAGCACCGACCGGGCCGACACGACGTCCCGCTCGGCCAGCACCACGCGGGCGCCCTCCCGGGCGAGCCGCCGGGCGATGGCGGCCCCGATCCCCGATCCCGCACCGGTGACGATGGCCACGTGGCCTCCGAGGTTCACTGGCGCTCGACCTCCCGACCTTTTCCCGGGACATCGCCCGGGACAGAATTGTTGACTTATCTGTCACGTTTACACTATACTGGCCGCGACCCCGCCGTCAAGCGCTCTTGCTCCCAACCGTGTGCTCGGACCACTGGCCCGCACGCAAGCCAGACTGCTCGAGGAAGGTGCGACATGCGCGCATTGCTCTGGAAAGGTGTCCGGGAGATCGAGATCGAGGAGTTCGCCGAGCCCGCGCCGGGTCCCGGCGAGGTGCTGGTCGCGGTGGGCCACGTGGGCATCTGCGGCTCGGAGCTCGAGGGCTACCTGGGGCTGAGCAGCTTGCGCACGCCGCCCCTGATCATGGGTCACGAGTTCTGGGGAACTGTCGTCAAGGTGGGGGCCGGCGTCGATCCGGGGTGGACGGGGCGGTCCGTGGCGATCAACCCCATGGTGGGGTGCGGGGAGTGCGCCCTCTGCCACCACGGCTCGCCCCACCTGTGCCGCCGGCGCGTGCTCGTCGGCGTGCACCGCCCCGGCGGTTTTGCCGAGCGCGTGGCCGTGCCGACCTCCGCCCTCGTGCCGGTCTCCTCCCGGCTCCAGGGCCCCCTGGGCGCGCTCGCGGAGCCCACCGCCGTGGCGCTGCACGCCACGCGCCTGGCGGGCGTCAGGCTGGGCGACACCGTCGCCGTGATCGGGACCGGGACCATCGGGCTGCTGGTCACGCGCCTCGCGAGCGCGGCCGGTGCGCGGGTCGTCGCCGTGGACACCCATCCGGAGCGGCTGGAACTGGCCCAGGCCCAGGGCGCCCGTCACCGGCTCCAGCCGCGTGGCGACGACGTGGCGGGCCAGATGTCCCGGATCGCGGGGGATGACGGCATCCGGGTCGTCGTCGATGCGGTCGGCCGCAGCGCCACCCGCGCCCTGGCCATGCGGGTGGTCCGGCCGGGCGGCGTGGTGGCGCTGGTGGGCATTCACGACGCCGAGACGCCGGTCCCGGGCAACGACCTGGTCCGCTGGGAGGTGGCGGTTCGCGGCAGCTTCACCTACACGCCCGCCGACTTTCGCGACGCGGTGGAACTCCTGGAGGACGGCGTCGTCAGCGCCTCGGGCTGGGTGCAGGTGGAGCCCCTTGCCGGCGGGCCGGCGGCGTTTCGGCGGCTGGTGGACGCACCCCCGCGCGAACCCAAGGTGGTCCTCGCCGCCGGCTGAAGCTCGCCCGCCCCGGACCCAGCGTGCCTCGACAGGAGGTCGACCCATGCGACATTCCCTGCTGTCGCCTTCGCCGCGCGACGCCCGCTGGGTGGAGGTGGCGACGGAGCTGCGCACCGGGATCCTGCGCGGCGACTGGGCGCCCGGCACCCACCTCAAGGAGAGCGAGCTCGCGAAGCGGTTCCAGGTGAGCCGGGGCCCGGTCCGCGAGACCATTCGGGTCCTCGTGCGCGAGGGGCTGGTGGAGACTCGCTCCAACGGGCGCACCATCGTCCGGGGGATGACCCCCCAGGACGTGTCCGACCTCTACCGGTTGCGGCTGGCCATCGAGAGCCTTGCGGTCACCCAGGCCACCGAACGCGCGTCGAACCAGGCCCTGGAGCCCCTCAAGCGGCTCGTGGACGGGATGAAGGAGCTCGCCGAGCCGGGCCGCGAGGCCACCCGCCTCGACGTGGGCTTTCACGAGGCCCTGGTTGTGCTCAGTCGCAACCGGCCGCTGCAGGAGGCGTGGCGCGGCATCGCGGCCACGGTCATGGGGCTGCTGGACGTCACCAACCGCTACTACTCGGACTTCTCCCACATCTCCGGGCTTCACGAAGAGATCCTCGCCGCGGTTCAGCGCCGCGACGCCGCGGCCGCCACCCGGGCGCTCAAGGAGCATCTGGCGCTCGGCGAGGCGACGATGACCGGGCTCTACCAGCGGCTTGCTCCCAGGGAAGGCTCCCAGACGTGAGTGCGCTCGCGGCGGCGGCGGCCCGCCTGCGCCAGGTGCTGGGGCCAGGTGCCGTCCACGACGATCCGTACGAGACGGCGCTTCTGGGATACGACGCCGGCCTGGACGAGTCGCCGCCCGTGCTGGCGGTCCTGCCCGCCTCCACCGCGGAGGTGGTCGAGGTGGTGCGGACCGCGGGCGAGCTCGACCTCCCGGTGGTGGCCCGGGGCGGCGGGACGGGACTCTCGGGCGGCGCCACCTGTCCCCGGGGCGGCATCGCCGTGCTCATGGCACGCATGAACCGCATCCTGTCCATCGAAGCGTCCACCCGGACCGCCGTGGTGCAGGCCGGCGTTCCCAACCTGGAGCTCTCGCGCCAGAGCGCCTCCCTGGGCCTGCACTTCGCTCCCGATCCCTCGAGCCAGAAGGCCTCGACCATCGGGGGCAACATCGCGGAGAACGCCGGAGGTCCCCACACCCTGCGCTACGGCGTCACCGCCGGGCACGTCCTCGCCGCCGAGGTCGTGCTCCACGACGCCACCGTCCGATGGCTCGAGGCCCCCACCGGTCCGGGGGGCTATGACCTGCTGGGCGTCCTCGTCGGTTCGGAAGGAACCCTGGGCCTGGTGACCACGGCCCGGGTGCGCCTCACGCCGCTGCCCGAGGCCGTGGTCACGCTCCTGGCGGCCTTCCCCTCGGTGCGGGCCGCCGGTGAGGCGGTCACCCGGATCGTGGCGGCGGGAATCGTGCCCGCGGCCCTGGAGATGATGGACCGGCTCACCCTCAGGGCCATCGAGGCCTACGCCCGCGCCGACTATCCCACCGAGGCCCAGGCCGTCCTGCTCGCCGAGGTAGACGGGCTCGCCGAGGAGGTGGACGAGGCCGCGGCGCAGGTGGAGCGGATCTGCCGTGAGGCGGGCGCGTGCACACTGCGCAGAGCTCGCGACCAGCGCGACCGCGACCGGCTGTGGAAGGGCCGCAAAGAGGCGGGCGGCGCCCTGGGACGCCTTGCGCGCCACTTCTACGTGATGGACGGCGTGGTGCCCGTGAGCGAGGTGCCGCGCCTGCTCGCCAGCATCGACGAGATCGCCGAGCGGCACGGCCTGCCGGTGGGGACCCTCGTCCACGCCGGGGACGGGAACGTGCATCCCAACGTGCTGTTCAACGACCGGCACGAGATCGAGCGGGTGCTCGCGTGCGCCGACGACATCGAGCGGGCCTGCCTGAAGCTGGGCGGGTCCCTCTCCGGCGAGCACGGCGTCGGGGCGGAGAAGCTGCACCTGATGCGCGAGATGTTCTCCGAGGTGGACCTGGACACGATGCGGGCGGTGCGCAAGGCCTTCGATCCCGGCGAGCGGCTGAATCCGGGCAAGGTGCTCCCGCCGCCGGCGGGAACACCCCTCCCGCCGCGGCCCGCGGTCCTGCCCGGGGTGGGGCGGTGGATCTGATGGCGACCGGGATGACGACCTCGAGGCCCTCCACCCGAGATGAGGTGCGCGCCGTCCTGGCCCGGGCGCGCGCCGAGGGTCGGAGCGTTCGCCCGGTGGGCAGCGGGATCCACCTGGGCGTGGGCGGCGAGCCCCCCGAGGACGTCCTCCCGCTTCCCATGACCGGGCTGTGCCGGGTGCGCTCGCATCGCCCCCAGGACTGGATGGTCACGGTGGAGGCCGGGATCACCCTGCGCGATCTCGCCGCCGCCCTCGCCCGCTCGGGCCAGATGCTGCCCCTTGACCCGTGGGGTGGCTATGAGGCCACCGTGGGCGGGGTGCTGGCCTCGGGCCTCTCAGGGCCCCTGAGCACGGGATACGGGGGGCCCGGGACCCTGACCCTGGCCCTGAAGGTGATCCTCGCCGACGGCCGGCAGCTGGCGACCGGTGCCGGCGTGATCAAGAACGTCGCCGGATACGACCTGACGCGCCTCTACCTGGGCTCGCTGGGCAGTCTGGGCGTGATCGCGGAGGCGACGCTGCGGGTGCATCCCCTGCCGCCGCGCCGCGAGGTCCTCCTGGGGAGTTACGGGGACGCCGCCGAGGCCGTGGCGGCGGCGCGCGGCATCCTGGTCTCCCCGCTGAGGCCGGAGGCGGTCGAGATCCTCCGCAGCCCAGGGGCGCCCTGGCAGGTCGCCGTCCAGGTCGCCGGCACCGAACGGGTGGTGGCGCGCAAGGTCCGCGACGCCATGACCGTGCTGGGGGGCGCACGGGGGGCGGCGCCGCCCTTGGTCCCGCCCGCCGCAGCGGTGCTCCAGCTCGCGGTGCCCGACACGGATCCTGCCGCTCCCCTCGAGGAGTGCGCACGGATCTTCCCCGACGGCTCGATGAGCCTGCGCGCCGGATCCCTTGCCGGCGAACTCTTCCTGCCGGAGGCCGCGGAAGACCTTCCGGACCGGATCGACCGCCTCCGCCGTCAGGGCACGACCCGGGTGACGGTGCTGCGGCTGCCCGCCCGGTGGCGGGGCCGCGTCGATCCCTACGGCATGGAGCCCTCACGGGAGGAGCGGGCCCTGCGCCGCATGCTCGACCCTGACCGCATTCTCAACCCCGGCGTGCACCTGGCCGACCGAGAGGAGCCTGCGCCATGAGCGACCCGCTGGACCCCCGGGCACGGGCCCGTCAGGCCGTGGACACCTGCGTCCACTGCGGCCTGTGCCTTCCCAGCTGTCCCACGTACGACGTCCTCCGCTGGGAGGGCGACTCGCCCCGGGGGCGGCTGTTCCAGATGAGGGGGGTCCTCGAGGGCACGATCCCCCTCACCCACCCGCTCCTCAGCCGCCACCTGGACCTGTGCCTCGACTGCCGGGCCTGCGAGACCGCGTGCCCCTCGGGGGTCGTCTACCACGCCGCCCTCGAGTTCGTCCGCGGGGAACTCGACCGGGTGACGCCGGCGGCGAGCGGAGCGCGATGGGCGCGCCGGCTGTGCCGCACCGTGGGCTCCCCCCGGCGTCTGCGGATGGCCGGGACCGCGCTGCGCCTTTCGGCACGGGCCGGCCTCTTGAGAGCGGCGGTCCGGATCGGCCGGCGCGGGTGGCTGGGCCAGGCCGGCCGGCACCTGGACCTCGTCGCGTCGGGGGTCCAGGGTGGGGTGCGCCGGCCGGCCGCTGCGCGGGGGCTGCCCCGCGTCCCGTCGCCCCGGGAGCGGGTGGGGTTCCTCGAGGGCTGCGTCATGGGCGAGCTCATGGGCGAGACAGGCCAGCGCGCGGTCGCCCTCCTGGCGCTCAGCGGCGCCCAGGTGGCGGTGCCGGCGGACCAGGGCTGCTGCGGGGCGCTGCACCTGCACCTGGGCGACCGGGAAGGGGCCCGGCGGCTCGCCCGCCGGACCATCGACGCCTTCGGGCGCTCGGGCGTGGAGCTGGTGGTGACCCACTCGGCGGGCTGTGGCTCGGCCATGAAGGAGTACGGGGTGCTCCTCGGGGACGATCCCGCCTACGCCGATCGCGCCCGGTGGTTTTCCGATCGGGTGCGGGACGCG
>JAJZYS010000007.1 GCA_021797925.1 Bacillota bacterium | reverse complement strand
CTGGGCATGGGCCCGTGCGCTCGCGTTGGCGGACGCAGAGAATCTCGAGGTCTGCTGTGCGCCCGAGGCGGCGGAGTTCCTTCAGGGGATGTTCGCCTCATGGGGCGACGACGTCTCCGTCGTGGTCCACGAGCGGCTGAGCCCGCTGAGGAGCGAGGCGACCGCGTGGACGCTGGAGAGCCTGCCGCCCCGGACTGCCGTCGTCGCGTTCTCCCGCACGGCGGTCCTCCGCTGGAAGGCCGCGATCGAGCGAACGCATCCTGGCGCCACCTGCGCGGTCATCTACGGCGCGCTTCCCCCGGACGTGCGCCGCGAACAGGCGCGGCTGGTCCAGAGCGGATCGGCGGAGTTCGTGGCGGCGACCGACGCCATCGGCCTCGGCCTGAACCTGCCCATCGATCACATCGCCTTCGCGGAGACCGAAAAGTTCGACGGCGAACGCCAGCGCCCGCTCACGCCCGTGGAGGTGCGCCAGATCGCTGGCCGAGCCGGACGGTTCGGGCTGTCGCGCGAGGGGACTTTCGGGGGGGTCGGGAAGAAAGTCCACAAGTTCGTCGTGCAGACCGCAGAGCGGGATCCCAGCCCGGTTACGCGCGGGGTCTGGCAACCCACGCTCGCCGACCTGGACGGCTGGCCCTGGCGTCTCGGCGCCCGGCTGCAGGCGTGGCGCGCCACCGTCAAGCCCCATCTGCCGCCTCAGCTCAAGGTGGCGCCGCTGACCGACATGCTCCGACTGGCATGCCTTCTGCCGGCCGCCGTCGAGGCCGCAGACATCTCCCGGGCGTTCCGGCTCGTCACGGCTCCGGTCGGCGACGACACCGTGGCCTATTGGCAGGACGCCGTGTCGCGCAAGACAGTGCTCCGCGCGCCGGGAGAATTCACCCGCGCCATCCGCGACGACAAGGACCTCGCCGCGGCAGAGCGCGCCCTGCACGAACATGACTTGTGTCTCTGGCTGACGCGCCACCGTCTGTTCACGCGCGTGCCGGACGAGGCCATTGTCCGCCGGAGCAGAGACGCCATCGCGCGCGCCATCCACAGGGCGCTGTCGTCACGTCAGACGTTCATTGGCTGCCGGGAGTGCGGCTGCCCGTTGCCGCCAACCCATCGGTATCCGCTGTGCGAGGACTGCTTCCACGCGCATCGCCCCATGCGATACGCGGGCCGATCCGGCTTCTTTGACGACGAGGACTTCGACGAGGAAAATTTCGATGACGAGGACGCGCCGTGATCGCGTCCATGTCGTCGAAGCGACCGCAGGGCTCAGGAACGGTCTTGGCACGGTGCTGGCGAGTGTGACGTCGCTCGTCAGGCTGCACTGAAACGGTGCCGGGTCGGCGAGCCACACCATCGCACACATAGTTTTAGCAGGAATATCCTTAGCGCCCGCCAACTGGATCATCCGGGCAGGTGATCGGGTTGTCGATCGACAGCTTCCCGCAGCACGCCATCACCCAGACGCGGTTCGCCCTGGCCTCGGCCGGGTTCCTCCTATACCCATAGACCGATACGGGATCTTCGCGATCTGCTCCGCCGTGGACGGTTCGAACCCGCCCCGCGCTCGAGGCTGGCCAAGGGGGGTGCCCCCCTGCTTTCGGCGGGGTTTGCGCGATCTCGCCAACATCGTATGCCGCTGGGCCCATTGGACGGCTTCCACCGTGCAAAGCCGTCCGCTCAGCCGGTCGCCGCGCTCGAGGACCCGTTCCTCCTCGACACCCTGCAGGTCGCACGTCTCCCTGGCGCACGCCGGGCACGGGCCCTGCGCTCGCCGTGACGGCAGGCTGCCTTGCGTCGTTCTTGTGCACGGGGTGTCGCGCAAGGAAACGAGAGAGGGGTTCGGCGACCTTCACCACCCCACACGGTGACGGTGAACGCGCCCTGCCGCGTGGGGTGGCTGGTGAACCCCGACGATCCTGAGGCCGCCAGCCGGCTGGCGAGCACCCCGCCGCGTCCCGTCCGCCCGCCTGGTCGCGCGCACACCTGTGCGCCCCAACGAAGGGAGAGAAGTACGCCCATGAGGTTCCCCGGCGCCGAACACGCGCCTCGACTGGTCCGACATCCGCAATCGGGCCCGCAAGACCTGTCTCCGGTCGCTTCGCACCTGTCCGCCGACCCCTTGAGCTTTCTCGGTCCCCTCCAGGAACTCATGGCCGACCCCGCCGTGACCGAGGTCCTGGTCGTCGACGAGGACCGGGTGTTCGTGGAACGCCACGGCTACCTTCACCACGCCAATGTGGTGTTCCCCAGCCGCCAGGCCATCGTGGACATCGCCCAGCGGATCATCGCCCCGCTGGGGCGGGAGCTGACCATGGCCCAGCCGTTCGTGGACGGCCGCATCCCGGTGCTCAACGTCCGCGTCACCGCCACCGTCCCGCCGTTCTCCCGCACGCCCACGCTGTGCCTGCGCAAGCACAACCTGATGTCGCCCGAACCTGACGCGTTCGTGGCCGCGGGCAGCGCCAGCGGCGAGATGATGACCTTGATGGGACAGGTCGTGCGCGAGCGGCGCAACTTCCTGATCTGCGGCCCCACCGGCAGCGGCAAGACGACGACGGCCCGGCTCCTGGCCCGTTTCATTCCCAGGGACGAGCGCATCATCACGCTGGAGGACACCTTCGAACTGTCGCTCAGTGCCGTGCACCCCCACGTGGTGGAGCTGGAAACCCGCTCACCCAACCGGGAGGGCCGCTACGGGATCGACACCGCCGAGGCCTTGCGCCACGTCTTACACATGCGACCGGACCGGATTATCCTGGGCGAGGTCCGGGCGGGCGAAGCGCTGCAGCTTTTGACCGCCATGGGCACCGGACACCGGGGGTCCTACTGCACCATCCACGCCGAGAGCGTCGACGACGTATTCGATCGGCTGGTCTTCGCCATGATGCAGAGCGGTACCCGGCTTCCAGCTCACGCCCTGCGCCTTCACGCGCTGCGCACCATCCACTTCCTTCTCTACACGGAGCGCTGCCCCGACGGTCAACGGCGCTGGACACGGCTGAGCCGGGTGGACCCGGGTCCCGAACCCCGGATCGAGGACATCTTCCGGTGGGATGCCGCCCGCGCGCAGTTTGTCCGCGCCTCGGCCCCGTGCCTCGCAGGAGCCGTGTCGTGAACCCGCTGCTCCTTGGATCTGCCCTCATGGGAGGCGCTGGCGCTCTTCTGCTTGGACGGCTCATGCCTCGCAGCCAGATCCTGCTCGCCCTCGGCGTGCTGTTCTCGGGGTTTCTGGGCAGCGTCCCGGTGGCGGCGCTGATGGTGGTCGCCGGGATCATGCCGGCCGGTCTCGAGCGCCTGCGCCTCGCCCGATCCAGGCGCCAGGTCCGTCGCGGCAGTCTCCGCTTCCTCCATGCGGTGCTCGACGCCGCCGAACTGGGCGGCCACCCCCTGGGGATCTTGGAACTTGCGTCCCACAGCTGTCCCGTACCGGCGCGTCCGTCGCTGTGGGAGACGTTGCGTTCCGCGCGGCAGACAGGCACCCTCCCCGTCCAGCTGGGAGAGTGGGCGAATCGCTGGGGGGATCCGACGCTGGTGCGGCTGTCGGTGCTCGTCCACAACGCCATGGCCCAGGGGGCGCCGCTGCAGCGGGGAGTGGCCCACCTGGTGGAAATGGAAGAGGCCCGACGTCAAGCCCGCGCGGAACTGGAGACGGCGCTTCGGGCTCTGGAATGGCTCACCTACGGATTCCTGGCGCTGGAGGCGGCGGGGGCGGCCGCATCCCTGGGCAGCGGCAACGGCAGCATCCTGCATCTGGGCGCCACCGTGGCGGGACGGGTCGTCGTCGCGTTCGTCGCCGTCACCTCGCTGTCGGCTGCGGTCATGCCGGCCGCAGTCAGGTGGTCCGCTCCGTGATCACGGGGATGGCCATGATCTGCCTGGCCGGTGCCTGGGCCGTCGCTCGCCGACTGGGCAGCGCCCCGGTTTCCAGGTGGGCGATGCTCCCGCCGACGTTCGCCGCCTGGCTGACCCTGCCCCATGGGCTGCGAGCGGTCGGTGTCCTGGGCCTGGTATTCCCGGTGATCAGTGCCTTGCCCGCGGCTCGCCGTCACCTGGATCGAGTGCGCCGGCGCGAGGCGTTTCCCGTCTTCCTGGAGTCGCTGGCCCTGTTCCTCAGGTCGGGATTGACGTTCCCTCTGGCCGTGAGCGCGACGCAGAGCAATCTGCCGCCGCCGCTCGTCCGCCCCGTGCGTCGGCTGCACTGGGACCTTGAGCAGTCGCTCTCGATGCGCGAGCCGCTGCAGCGGTTCGCGGACGAGCTGGACTTCTCGGAAGCGCGGATGTTCGCCGGGCAGGTGGACCGTCAACTCGTCACGGGCATGAGCGTACGTGAAGTCGTCGAACGGTTGAGGCTCGAGATGGAGACGGCGACGGCCCAGGCCCGTCGGCGCCACCTCGCGTCCATCCCCTACCTTCTCGGGATGTCGGTGGGTCTGCTCCTCGTGGACACGGTGATCGTGCTGGCGTATCCGCGCATCGAGCCCATCCTTCGGTTTCTCCTCCACTGATCCCCTTGCTCCGACCCCGGGCACGATCCGAGGAGCGATGTACCCGGATTGGGCCAAAACTTGACACGAATCGGATACAGGAACTGGCATAGATGACGTGAATATCCAATTCGCGTTCCCTCCGGAACGACGTGCGCGGAAGGGAGGCCAGATCGGGTTCCATCTCCATCTCGGCGGAAGGGGTGTGCGATCGTGCAGTTGATCACCCAGGGGGTCGGCGCGCTCATCCATCGACTGGGTCGCCTGTGGCATGCCATGGGCGACACCCGCGGGGACCTCTCCTCGTACCTGGCCCAGGGCGTCCTGGCCGTCGCGGCCATCAGCATCGCCGGCGTCGTCTTCGTCGCCTTCCAGGGAGTCGGGACCAAGCTTCAGGACATCGTCAACACGCTCACCAACATGCAAGGATAGCACCCCTCGTGCGCATCAGCCGCCGGGTGCTTCGAGCATGGTCGTCGTCCCGGGGTGCGCTGAGCACCTATGTGGCGACGGCCATCGTCCTGCCCCTGCTCGTGGGCACCACCCTGGCCGGATCCGCCGTGCTCAAGCTTACCGGCACCCAAGCCCGCGTCAACACCCTCGCCAGCGTGGTGGCGGCGGCGGCGACCGCGGGTGATCCACCGACCCTTGAGGCCATCCGGCACGACGCCGCGTTGCAGGGCCTCGATCCGTCCCGGCTGACCCTGACGAGTCAGCCGGTTGCGACTCCGCCCGGCTATATGCTCCTCGTCATCTCCTACCGCCCTTCCCTCGCTCCGTTTCTCTCCTCAGTCCTGGCGGTGGCGCCGACCGCCGACCTCACCGCCTCGACCCTGGTGTCCGGCCAACCGTGACACACGAGCCACGGAGGTCACGCGCGATGACAGCTGGTCCATGGGCCGAGATCCGTCGGGGCCTCGCCCGCTGGCGACGCCGCGACGGCCACTGGGTGGTCATTGTCGCCATCGTGGGCGAGTTGCTCCTGCTCACCCTGATCGGCGGGTACACGGACATGGTGCGGGTGGCCTCGGTCAAGGCCCAGGCCGCCAGGGTGCTCACGACCTCGGTTCAAGTCGCCGCCGAGGAGCTCGGGTCCGGGCCCGCGCCCCCCGACACCCCGGCGGCCCGATCCGTCCTGGCCTTCATCCTCACCGAGAACCGGCGAGCTCTCCCGACGGGAGTCACCGGGGTGCGCACTTGGGCGCAGGTCGTTCCCGGCCCAAAGGGCCACGCGTCGATACGAGCCTGGCTCCGGTTCGCCGTGAAGGTGCCGCTGCTGTTCACAGAAGAGCTGCCCATCACCGTCACCTCGTCGGCGCCCATCCCCACGTGAGGTCGCGCAACCCGCCGTGCCCCGGGTCGCCGCGTCCCAGGTCGTCACGAATGGCTGATGCCACACAACTCGAAACATCCGGGGAGGCTGCGCGTGTATCTGATCTTCATCGACGAAGCCGGGCACTCGGGCCCGGACGGGCGATTTTTCAGCGTCGGAGGGCTCATCGTCCACGACTGCGACGCGCTTCAGATGCGCCGAGAGTTCCGCTCAGTGAAGGAGTCGTTCGGCCTCGCCGCCGGCGCCGAGATCAAGTGGCGCGATCTCATCCGGTTCCGCGGCCCCGCCGCCCATCTCGACCCCTCAGCCCTGGAACACTTCCTGGCGAGTGCATCGGCGAGATTCTCCCGGTTCACGCACGTCGCGGTCACCACCGTCGACAAAGAGCAGCTGCCGGGCAGCCTCGTCAACGACGCGTACCTGCAGGCCTTGGGCGTCACGCTGGTGCTGGCGCAGGTGGAACCGCTGGTACGCCACGACGCGTATCTGGTGGTGGTGGACCACCGCACGCCCAACCAGGACCACCGGCTCAGGACGGCCCTGGCCAAAACGCTGGAATGGGGCCGCGGGTCCACCGAGCTCTTGTTCTTCCAGAACTCCCGGGACTCGGTGGGCCTGCAGCTCGCGGACATGGTCGTGGGGGCCGTGCACCAGCGCCACGACCGCGGAAACGATCGCTACGCGCGCGCCATCGCCTCGTGGTTTGCCGACCGGAGCCCGGACAGTCTGCGCTACCCCTGGGTCGGCTGGCCGCCGATGCCGACGCGGAGCGAGCGGCTAGAAGCCTGAGGAGACTCACCTCGCCCGAACCGCTCACTTCCCGCGGGGGGCGCCCATCCGGATCGTGGTCTGGCCCCGGGATACGACCACCGACACCGGGATGTGCAGGGCCTCGCCCAGGGTCAGCACGGGAACGTAGCCGTCGCCGTAAAGCTTCAGGGCCGGCGCGGGCATGTCGATCTGGATGCCGTCCACCCAGGCTCCGAAGGTGCCGAAGTCCAGTCGGATCTGCTGACGCCCGTGCGTGACGGTCATGTAGTCCGGATACTCGGGATTGTACAGCAGGTCGATGTGCAGCGGACGGGCGATGAGACGCAGGGGCACGAGCCACTGCCCGTCGTCCTTGAAGGCCGGCAGCGCCAGGTCCGTCCTCCGCCCGTTGATGACCGTGACCACCGGCGCCAGGGGAAGCTCCGTGGGCAGCTGGGTGGTCGCGAACTCCCAGCGCTGGTCAAACGGCAGCGTGCGGTCCGACGTGTCCGTGACCAGTCCTCGGATGTGCACCCGGTACGTGGTGCCGGCGCGCAGCGGCTCGCGGGGCAGGATGGCGATCGTGAAACCGAGTTCGCTGGCGGCGGAGCCGGCGTTCTGGGGGGTGAGGACCCAGGACTTGAGCGGGCGCCCCCCCAGGGGTTCGATCACGGCCGAGATCAGGTGGATCTGTGCCACCCTGGGGCTGTAGAAGGTCAGCGTCACGGGCGAGCCGGTGCGCGTCTTTCCGTTGGCGGACGGGAAGGGAGCCAGGGGATCGGGTTGCTCGTTGCGGATGAACGCGGTGGGCACCCCCATCTGCCCGTTGACGGGATAGGCGACGGCCTGGGTCGGGTCGGTGGGCTCCGACGCCGCCAGCGTCGAACCGATGTCCATGTTGCTCACCGGCCGCCCGTCTCCGGTCGCCGTCGCGCCCGCCAGACCGAAGCCCATGAGATCGGTGCCGGGATCGAGGATCGGAATCCGATGAAACACCGAATCCATCCAGACCGCCAGCGCCGCGCTCATGGGGTAGCCAAACGCCATGTCCTCGGAGGCGCCCACCCCGTCGTATCCGAAGCTCATGTCCCGTGCCAGGACATTGGAGCGCGTGAACCCGGGCCAGGCCCTGAGCTCCTCGTGGGGGGAGAGGCTGGAGCGCGCGTAGCGCAGACGGTTCTGATCGTAGAAGTTGGCGTGGGCCTGGGCGGCGGCCTCGAGCGCGGGACTGTACATCCACGGGCGCTCCCCCGCCAGCGCCCGGATGCTGTTGGCTGCGGTCATCATCTCCATGACCGTGCGCGACGGCGCGGGAAGTCGCGTCAAGGCATGGCGCGAGATCGTGAACCGGGCGATCGCCTGGGGCACCGTCCACGTGGTCCCGCGGACGACGACCCGTACGCTGAACACGGCCACGTGGGGCCCCGGAGCCAGGGGCGGCGGGTCGTAGGCCACGGCGCCGTCCCGACCGACCACCACCGGCACCCGGCGCCCGTCGAGCGTCAACGTCGCGTGCACCGCCGTCGCGGACAGGCGTCCCAGCACCAGCGGCAGGGCGATGACCGGTCGATCGTAGTACACCTCGCCCTGGGGGCTGGGGTTGTAATAGGCAAAGGGCGGAGTGGAAGCATGGGCCAGGGATCCTGGGACACCTGACACCAGGAGGAGGACAGCGGTCACCAGAAAGGCTACACGACGCAAGATCACCGCTCCTTGCCGCGACAAGTGATCCTTCGCCCGCACGCCGGTGGAGTCCTGGCGATCCGACCGCGAATTGCGTCGAGAAAGACAGTGGTTGACTTTATCTGGGATTCCTGGTAAGCTCACATGGGGCAGTTCGATACACAGAACGTAGCGAGGTGATTCCGATATGATGAAGTCAACCGGTATCGTTCGCAAGGTGGACGACCTCGGACGCGTGGTGTTGCCGATCGAGCTTCGCCGGACCCTGGACATCGGCGACAAGGATTCCCTGGAGATCTACATCGACGGCGAGAAGATCATCCTGCGCAAGTACCAGCCTGCGTGCGTCTTCTGCGGCAGCGCCGGCGACGTGGAGAACTTCCGCGGAAAGAACGTCTGCCGGTCCTGCATCGCCGACATCCAGCAGGCACGACCCCAGGCCGGCTGAATCCCCGCGTTTTGCCCCCCGGTCATCGGCCGGGGGGTAGTTTTTCGTCCTCGCCCGCGAGCATCAGGTACGCGTCGTGACGCGAGATCCCGGCCTGTCGGGCCAGCGCCCTGGCCCGGCGCGGCAGGGAGGCGTCCGGCGGCTGGGCCGGTGGCTGCGGCGCACTCCCGCTGCCGCCCTGCACCACCAAGGTGATCTCGCCCAGCACCTTTGCGCGCGCTACGAGGGCTTCGCGGATCGAGGCGAGGGTTCCTCTCAGCCACTCCTCGTGCAGCTTCGAAAGTTCCCGGACGAGGCACGCCTGGCGCTCGGGCCATAGCGACGAGAGGTCCTCGAGCGAAGCGAGAATCCGATGGGGAGCCTCGAAGAAGACCAGGGTCGCGGGCAGGGGAGTGAGCCGAGCCAGAAGGCGCCGGCGTTCCGAGGCGCGCCTGGGCAAAAACCCCCCGAAAAAACACGGGGACGCGGGTAGGCCCGAGCCGGCCAGGGCGGCGGGCAGGGCACTGGGGCCGGGCAGGGCGGTGACCTTGACTCCCGCGTCCACCGCCGCGCGAACCAGAAGGGCCCCGGGGTCGGACAGCGCGGGCATGCCCGCGTCGCTCACCACCGCCACGCTCTTGCCGGCGAGGGCCTCGGCCACGAGCCGGGGTGCGAGGCTCTGCTCGTTCTCGCGGCGCAGCGAGCGAAGCGTGCGCGCGATGCCGTGAGCCGTCAGAAGCTCGCGCGTGTGCCGAGTGTCCTCGGCCGCGACGATGTCCGCGCTGCGCAGGACCTCCAGCGCGCGCAGGGTGATGTCCCCGAGGTTGCCCAGCGGGGTCGGGCAGAGGTAGACGCCCGGCTCGAGCGCCCGGCCCGGCTCCTCAGCCGATCCGCGCATGGGCGCACAGCCGCTCCTTGGCCTCGTGCCCGAGGCGGCGAAGCTGCCGCTCGCGCCGAAGGGCCGTTCCCATGTCCCCGCAGCACTCGCGATAGGCGAGGGTCAGCGGTCCGCGTCCTCGCGTGTACCGCGCCCCCGCGCCCCGCTGGTGTGCCGCGAACCGCGCGTCGACGTCCGGACTGACTCCGGTGTAGAAGGTGCCGTCCCGGCACCGGAGGATGTAGACCCACCATGGGCGGCACCCAGGCGCTGGGCTTCGCGCACCCGCCATGCAAAGCTGTCCTCCTCCGGCTCCTCCGTTTCCTCGCCGCGAAACTCGTACTTCAGGCAGCACATGAGCCGCCCGCACACACCGGAGATCTTCGTGGGGTTGAGCGCGAGGTTCTGGGCCTTGGCCATGCGGATCGAGACCGGTTTGAACTCGGTGAGAAAGCTCGTGCAGCAGAGGATCCGGCCACAGGGACCGATGCCGCCCAGGAGCTTCGCCTCGTCGCGGGCTCCCACCTGTCGCATCTCGATGCGGCTGTGAAAGATGGCCGCGAGGTCCCTGACCAGGGCCCGGAAGTCGACCCGTTCCTCGGCCGTGAACAGAAACAGCATCTTGGAACGAGCGAAGTTGATCTCCACGTCCACCAGGTTCATGTCCATGCCCCGGGCCTCGATGCGCTCCAGGGCGACCTTGAAGGCCTGGCGCTGCTCTTCCCGGATCTCCTCCACGCGCGCGATGTCCTCCGGGGTCGCCACGCGGATGACCTTGCGCAGCGGCGGGGTGATCGCCTCGTCGCTGACCGGCCGGGGCGGAATCATCACGTGCCCGAACTCGGGGCCGTGGGATCCCTCGACCACCACCGGGTCCCCGGGAACGATGTCAAGCCCGCTGGGGAGGAACGAGTAGATCTTCCCCGCCTTCTTGAAGCGGACACCTACGACGACTGCCATGACGGACCACCTCCTTCGCGGACCTTGAGGCGAACGGCCAGCGCCTCCAGCGCCAGCCGGGGATGCACGTGGTGCTCGAGGTCCTGGCGGGCGGTCTCGATCCACGCGAGGGCCGCGAGCGCCCCGGCGGGGTCGGCCGCGCGCCGGCGCAGCCCCCGGTAGTGAAGCTCGAGCTCATCCAGCGAGCGCGCGGGATCCGGGAGCCAGGACTCGACCAGGGCCGGGACGGAAGGAGCGTCCGCCGCGCCCGCCGCCGGCGGGAGAGCTGCAAACCGCAGCGCCCGCTCCAGCGAGCCGTCGGCCGCGTCCCCGATCACCTCGGCGCGATCGGCGTCCACACCCTGCTCCCGCAGAAATGATACCACGTCCCGGCGCGCGACCGGCCTGACCGTGAACGCCTGCAGGCGCGAGCGAACCGTCGCCAGAAGCCGCTCGGGCCCCGGCGCCGAGAAGCAGAAGCACGTGGCGGGCGGCGGATCCTCGAGGATCCGCAGCACCGCGTTCTGGGCGTCGACGGTCATGGCGTCGGCGCCGAGGATCACAAACACCACCCGGTCGGCCTCCAGCGGCCGCCGCAGCGCCCGGGCCTCGAGCTCCCGCACGGCGTCGATGCCGATGGCCCCCTCGGCCGCCACGACCGCCAGGTCCGGGTGCACGCCGGTCCGGGCCCGGCGGCAGACGTCGCACGCGTCCGCCGGTCCCACATGATGCGCGGGACAGACGACCGCTCGCGCCCACACGAGCGCCAGGCGGTCGGCGGCGCCTCCCGGCGGACCGTACCAGGCCACCGCGTGGGGAGGGCGGCCGCGGTTCAGGGCGGCGCGCATCCACGCCTGCCAGACCGTCTGGCCGCGAATCCAGCGCTCCTCGTCCCCGTCGGCGCCGCTCATCCCCCCACCTCCCCCGCTCGCCCGACCTGCCTGCCCGGGTGAACCTCAGCGGTACAGGTCCATGATGAGGCCCCGGATGGCGTCCACCCGCGACAGGATTCCCAGCCGGTCCTTCTCGCGACCCAGGACCGTCTCGGCGAGCCGGATCAGCTCCCGGTCCACCTCGAGGAGCTTGTGAAAGCGCCTCGGCCGGCCCGACGCGTCCAGGGTGCGCTCCTGGGTCAGGCGATAGGAGCGCGCGGCGATCTGGGACACGAAGGCGCGCACCTCCGCCTGGTAGGCGTCCAGGGTCTCGCGCCCCGGGGAGCTCACCAGCGCCCGCCCGGCCCGGTCGATCCGCGCCATGCCCTCCGCGGGATCCCAGCGGTCGTCCCCGAGAGGCGCGGGCCTCGAGGTCGCGCCCGGAGCGATGCGCTGACTGGGTCCCACCCGGCGAGTCCTCAAAACTTCTCGAACCGTTCCACGGGGCTCACGAACATGGTGGCCCCGCCGACGACCACTTCCACGGGGTAGGGCACGTAGGAGTCCATGGGCCCGCCCACCGGCGCCATGGGTGTCACGAGCTTCTCTCGCGACTTGCCCAGCTTCCCGATGGTCTCCGTGACGGCGTCGACCTCGTGATCCTCGACGCACAGCAGCAGGGTCGTGTTCCCGTCGCGCAGGAACCCGCCGGTGCTGGCCAGCTTGGTGGCCCGATATCCCTGCTGCGTCAACGCCTCCAGGATCCGGGGCGCGTCCTTGTCCTGAATGATCGCCACCACCAGCTTCATCGCCAGCCCCTCCTCTGCTCGTGCGCCAGGACGGCCTCGCGGATCGCCTGCTCCACCTCGTCCACGCTTCTCCCGGCGTCGACGAGCACCGCCCGCTCTCCCCTCAGAGCCACGAGCTTGCGGTACGCCCTGCGCACCCGGTCATGATAGTCGCCGGAGCGCTCCTCGATCCGGTCCCGGACCTCCCGTTCGCGGCCCGCCAGCGCATGGCGCTCGGCGTCCAGCACGATCAAAAGGTCCGGTTCCAGCCCGCCCGTGGCCAGGAGATTGACGGCCGTGAGATATTCGACGTCGACCCCCCCCGCATCCCCCTGGTACACCAGGGAGGACTCCACGTACCGGTCGCTGACGACGATGTCGCCGCGCTCCAGCGCCGGGCGGATGACCGTCGCCACGTGCTCGGCCCGGTCGGCGGCGTACAGCAGCGCCTCGGTGCGCATGGTCATCTCCACCCGCGGATCCAGAAGCAGTTCCCGGATCCGGCGGCCCACCGGCGTCCCCCCCGGCTCGCGGGTCAGGATGCACCGCTTGCCCCGCCCGTTGAGCCAGGCCACGAGCCGTGCGGCCTGCAGGGACTTGCCCGAGCGGTCCCCTCCCTCGAGGACGACGAACCAGCCCCTCACGAGCCGGCGACCACGGGAACGGTCCCACCCGCCCCGAGCCCCTGAGCGACCCGTCCGGAACTCAGTCCCCGCGTCAGGGTCCCGAGCGCCCGCGGCGTCCAGGTCTCCCCGGGCAGCGCCAGCGGAACGCACGGGGGGCTGAGGCTCACGATGCCCGCCGAGACGCGCCCCGCCGCCCGCTCCGGAGCCACCCACGCCCGTTGCGCCAGGAGCGCGCCCCGGGGATCGAGCGGCTCAGAGCCCGCCGGGTCCCAGGGCAGGGGGTCGGGCGAGGCGGGGACGATCCCTCGCAGGTGGGTGAGGAGGCGGCGGGACGCCTGGGCGCCGATGCCCGGTCCCACCACGTAGAGCGCCGTGCCGCCGCCGCGGTACTCGGCGACGAGCGAGGGGGTCTCGCTCCCCGGGGGCTCCAGCACCGTGATGCGGGTCGGGTCGGCGTTCTGGCCGGGGGCGGGCGAGAAGACGCGATCGGCGAGTTTGCGCGCCCTGAGCCCCACGTCGACGGCTCGGGCCCACAGTCCGGGCCCGCCCTCGACGAGGTCGGCGACGGCCAGCTCCACGCTGGCCATGAGGAGGTAGGAGGGACTGGACGACTGAAAGAGCGCCAGGCCCTCCTCGAGGCGCTCTGGCGCCACGGCGTCGCCCCGAAGGAGCAGGAGGGCGCCCTGGGTGAGGGCCCCGCCGGACTTGTGCATCCCCATCACCACCGCGTCGACCTCATGGCGATACGCCGGTTCCGGAAGATCCGGGTGCAGCCCGAAGTGGGCGCCGTGGGCGCTGTCCACCAGGACCGCGACGCCCCGCTCGCGGCAGACGGCGGTCAGGGCGTCCAGGTCGCCCACGACGCCGTGATACGTGGGATGATGGACCACCACCGCCCGGACGCTGCCGTCGATCGCCAGCGTGGCCGCCACGTCCTCGGCGGTGGGGCCCAGGGGGATGCCGAAGCGCGGGTCGAACCGCGTGGGCAGCACCCGGAGCCGATGCCCCGCGGCCGCCGCCGCCGAGACGACGCTGCGGTGCACGTCCCTCGGAACGGCCACGGTCCCCCGCGGCAGCGCCCACACCAGGGCCTTGAGGCCGGCGCTCGCCCCTCCCACGAGGAACCGGGCCCGGTCCACGCCGAAGGCGCGGGCCATGCCCCGCTGCGACTCGGCGATGGGTCCCGACGGCGCGAACAGGTCGTCGAGGTCCGAAAGCTCGGTCAGATCCCTCCGCAGGATGCGCGCCCCGAACGCGCGCGCCAGGCGCGCAAACGCCCGCCCGTCGCCGTGCACCGGGACGTGCAGGCCCACCGGCCGCGCGCGCACGTGGCGCTCCATGGCCGCCCACAGCGGCGTCGCCTGCGCCAGCGCTATCCCACCTCCTGGGTCCAGAGCGACCGGATGAGCCGGACCCAGAATGTGTACAGGGGGTGGTCAACCGCGATGGTCGCCGAGATGCGCTCGCACAGGGAGCAGATCTCCCCCCCCAGGAGCGGAAGCCCGGCCTCGATGGGACGTTCGCAGATGCTGCAGCGCAGGGGGTCTCCCGCGCGCATCATGCCCGGATCTTGCCGGCGTTCTCTCGCCGCCTCGGTTCCGGGGGACGCACCCCGAGGCTCGAGTCCACCACCACACCCTTGCTGTCGGCAAACAGGTCGTCGACCCCGATCTCGTACAGGTCGACCGCAGCGTTGCGCAGGGGCCGGAACGACCCCGATCCACGGCGTTGAGCCACCATGATCGCCTCCCGTAGGCTCCGGGTGAGCTTGCGCCCATCACCGGTCATTCTATGCGATCGATCCACAACCTTCTCCGCGGGCGGGTGCCGCGCCACATCGGCAAACCTGAGCACGCTAGCGGTGATCCGGGCACCGGGAGGAGATGGGGGCGGGCGCGCGGAAGCACCCGCCGCGTACCCCACGGCGTCGGTCACCCGGCGCCGGTATTCGGCTTCACGGTGGAGGCGACGATGGAAAGACCCAGCGACAAGGCTGTCCGCGCGTACCTGGAGAACTGGCGCACCGAGGCGGGCCGCGCACGGCTCTACGAGAAAGTCGCGGAACGCGAGCAGGACCCGCGCCGCAAGGAGCTCTTGGACCGCATGGCCCGGTCCGAGGCTGATCACGCGCGGCGCTGGGAGGAGCGGCTCCGGGAGGTGGGGGTGCAGACCCCGCCGTATCGCGAGGCGCTGGGCGAACGGCTGGAGAGCTGGATCATGAGCCACCTGGACGTGGACACGGTCCTCAGGCGGATCACCCAGGACGAGATCGCTGACGCCAAGACCTGGTCCGAGCAGGAGCGGGAGCTTGACGAGGCGGGCGCCCGGGTCCTGGGCGCGATCCTCCCCGACGAGAAGAGCCACGTGCGGCTCCTGCAGGCCATGGTGGCCGCCGACCCCTCGCCCTCCGCCTCTCCGCTGGCGTCGCCCCGCAGCCGCCTGGACACCCTCCTGGGCAGGGAGACCTGGCACAAGACCCGGGGCAGTTCGGTGCGCGACCTCATCTACGGCGTCAACGACGGGCTGGGCGCGGTGTTCGGAATCGTGGCCGGTGTGTCCGGGTACACCGGAGGCAGCCACGTGGTGCTCATCGCCGGCGTCGCGGGCATGCTCGCCAGCGCGCTGTCCATGGGCGGCGGCGCGTACCTGGCCGCCAAGTCGGAGCGCGAGGTCTACGAGGCCGAGATCTCCCGGGAGGACGCCGAGATCCGCGAGTCCCCGGAGGAGGAGATCGAGGAACTCTCCCTGATCTATCAGATCAAGGGGTTCACCGAGGACGAGGCCAAGGCGCTGGTGGGGCGCATCGCTGAGAACCCCGAGCACTTCCTGCGGTCCATGGTCCAGGAGGAGCTGGGGCTCTCCACCGAGAGCTTTCCCAGCCCGTGGAGCTCGGCCCTGTCCGCGTCGGCGTCCACGGCGGTGGGCGCCATCATCCCGGTAATCCCGTTCTTCTTCCTCCAGGGCATTCCCGCCATCATCGCCGCCGCCGTCGTCTCCCTGGCCGCCCACTTCGCCGTGGGCGCCGCCAAGACGCTCCTCACCGCCCGGTCGTGGTGGCGCAGCGGCATGGAGATGGTGATCGTGGGCCTGCTCGAGGCCATGGTGACCTACTCCCTGGGATTCGTCTTCCGCCACTGACGGGCCATCCAGGCGCGGGGCGGGGGGCCGCAAGGCCTCCCGCCCCGTTTGTCGTCCCCCGGCGCGGCCCGCGCTGCGTCCCGCGGCTGATAAGTCCCCGTCCGGCGGTTCACACTACCCCGGCGAGGGGAGGCGGTGCGGGTGGGTCCCAGCGTCATCGCCGGCATGGCCGGGGCGCCGTTGCGCTACCCCCAGTCCGCCCTCGCCCCGGCCGGTCCGGTGGCGCGCTCCGAGTTCCAGCTCATCCAGCTCTCCCTGGTGATCATGCTCGGGGTGTTCGTCGCGGTGACGGCCGCCTTCGCCTACACGGCCGTGCGCTACCGAAGCCGCCCCGGGAACCTTGCGCCCGCGTCCGCCGTGGACGAGAACCGGCGCCTTGAGATCGGCTGGACCCTCGTGCCGCTGATCCTCCTGGTGGTGATGGCCGTGCCCACCGTGAAGGACTCCTACGCCCTGACCCCTCCGGACACGCCGCGGGTCGTGGACGTGCGGGTCATCGGCCACCAGTTCTGGTGGGAGTTGCAGTACACGCGCCTGGGCGTCACCACCGCCAACGAGCTCGTGATCCCCTACGGGCGCAAGATCGACCTCTCGCTCACCTCGGCCGACGTCATCCACAGCTTCTGGGTCCCCAGGCTCGCCGGCAAGACCGACCTGAACCCGGGCCAGCTCAACACCGCCTGGATCCAGGCGGACCGCCCCGGCGTCTACGAGGGCCAGTGCGCCGAGTACTGCGGCCTGGGGCACGCCAACATGCACATCCGCGTGGTGGCCGTGACCGACCGGGAGTTTGCGCGCTGGGTCGACGGCATGCGCCACCCCAGGGTGACCCCGGCCAGCGCGCTCGCAAAGCGCGGCATGGCGCTCTTCGGCCAGGTGGGGTGCAGCAGCTGCCACACCGTCGCCGGCACCCGCTTTCACGGACAGCTGGGCCCGGAGCTCACGGGCATGGGCAACCGCGCCACCATCGCCGCCGGCACCCTCACGAACACGCCGGCCCACCTGCGCCGCTGGCTCGCCAACCCTCCGGCCATCCTCCCCGGATCCACCATGCCCGACCTTCACCTGACCGGATCCCAGATCTCGGCGCTCACCGCGTACGTGGAGAGCCTCCGGTGAGCGCCTGAGGAAAGCGAGGAACCGCCATGGCCATGGCCTTGGGAAGAGCCGCCACCGCTGCCGTCCGCCTGCGGGCGTGGAGCTGGCTGACGACCGTGGACCACAAGCGCATCGGCATCCTCTACCTGGTCACGTCCGCGTTCCTCTTCCTGGTGGGAGGATTCGAGGCGTTCCTCATCCGGCTGCAGCTCATCCGTCCGGACAATCACCTCGTGAGTTCCGCCATGTACAGCCAGCTGTTCACGATGCACGGGACCACGATGATCTTCCTGGCGGTCATGCCGATCCTCGTCGGCTTCATGAACGCGGTCATGCCGCTGATGATCGGGGCCCGGGACGTGGCCTTCCCGCGCCTGAACGCCCTGAGCTACTGGATGTACCTGGCGGGCGCCCTCCTGCTCAATTCCAGCTGGTTTCTGGGCGGAGCGCCCAACGCCGGCTGGTTCAACTACGCGCCCATCAGCACCGGCGCCTACAATCCGGGCCCCGGCATCGACTTCTACGACCTCGGCGTCCAGATCGCCGGCATCGGCACCCTGATGACCGGGATCAACTTCCTGGTCACCATCCTGGCCATGCGGACCGAGGGCATGAGCCTGATGCGCATGCCGCTCTTCGTCTGGACGACCCTGATCACCTCGCTGCTCATCATCTTCGCGTTCCCCCCGCTGACGGCGAACCTCTTCTTCCTGATGTTCGACCGCCTGGCGGGCACCGCGTTCTTCAACGTCCCCCACGGGGGGGATGTGGTCCTGTGGGAGCAGCTCTTTTGGACCTTCGGCCACCCGGAGGTGTACATCCTCGTCCTGCCGGCGTTCGGGATCATCTCCGAGGTGGTGGCCACGTTCTCGCGCAAGCCGCTGTTCGGGTACGCGTCCATGGTGTGGGCCGTGGAGGTGATCGCCTTCCTCTCCTTCATCGTGTGGAGCCACCACATGTTCCCGGTGGGACTCGGCCCCACCGTCAACACCATGTTCGTGCTCACCTCCATGGCCATCGCCGTGCCCACCGGGATCAAGATCTTCAACTGGATCGCCACGATGTGGGGCGGGCGGATCCAGCTGACCACCGCCATGCTGTTCGCGATGAGCTTCATCCCCACGTTCGTGGTGGGCGGCACCAGCGGGGTGATGACCGCCCTGGCCCCGGCCGACATGCAGTTTCACGACAGCTACTTCGTCGTGGCGCACCTGCACTACGTCCTCATCGGCGGAACCCTCATGGCGGTGTTCGCGGCGGCCTACTACTGGTTCCCGAAGATCACCGGACGGCTCATGAGCGAGCGCCTGGGGCGGTGGAACTTCTGGCTCGTGACCGTCGGCTTCAACGTGGCGTTCCTGCCCCAGCACTTCATCGGCCTGTGGGGCATGCCCAGGCGAGTGTACACGTACGGTCCCGGCCTGGGCCTCTCGTTCTGGAACGCGCTCTCCACCGTGGGCGTGTTCATCCTCACCCTGGGCATCCTGGTCATGGTGATGAACGTCGTCCACGCGCTGCGCCGGGGCGAGGCCGCCGGTCCCGATCCCTGGGACGGCCGCACCCTCGAGTGGTCCACCGCCTCGCCCGCGCCCCCGTACAACTTCGCCCGCCTGCCCCGCGTCCGCGGCCGGGACGCATTCTGGGAGCAAAAACGCTCCACGGAGCGCGAACTTTGGCCCGTGGACCGCCACATCCACCTGCCCTCCCCGACCCCGGTGCCCGCGCTCATGGCCCTGGGCCTGCTCGTCGCGGCCTACGGCGCGATCTTCCGGTCGATCCCGGTGGTCGCGGCCGGACTCGGGCTGACCGTGTACGGCATCCATCGCTCCATGTTCGACGTCGATCCGGGCGTCATCGTGACGCCCACCGAGGAGGGAGCGGCGTGAGCGACGCGCGGGAGGCGGCGGGCGCCCTCGCCTTCGCCGACGGCGCCCACGAGCGGGCCCGGTTCGGGATGTGGATCTTCCTCTCGGCCGAGTGCGCCTTCTTCGCCTGCCTCATCGGCGCCTACCTGGCCCTTCACGGGCGCACGCTGGGGGTGCCCGGGCCCGGGGCGCTGTTTGACATCCCCGTCACCCTCGCCGCCACCCTGGTGCTGCTGGTGAGCAGCCTCACCATGGTGCTGGCCGTGGACGCCATCGAGCGGGAGGCTGTGGACGCCCTCAAGGGCTGGCTGGCGACGACCGCGGCGCTGGGCGTGACCTTTCTGGGCTTCGAGGCTTACGACTTCGCCGACTACTGGGCCCGGGGCGTGACCCTGCAGGGGACCGTGTTCGGGTCGAGCGTCTACACGCTGCTGGGCTTTCACGGCCTGCACGTCGCCTTCGGGATCTTCTGGATCCTCTCGCTGCTGCGCGCCTGCGCGGCGCTGACCGCGGAGGGGGCGGTGAAGACCTACCTGGCGAGCCTCTACTGGCACTTCGTCGACGTGGTGTGGATCGTCATCTTCTCGGTGGTCTATCTCGTGGGAAAGGCGACCTGACGCCGTGGCCGGCACAGGTGCAAGACCCCGGGGAGCGGGCGCGTACGTGCGCGTCGCCGGCGTGATGATCCTGCTCACCGTCGCCGCGGCCGTCGGGGCGGACCGCCATCTCCTGCCCCGCCGGGTCCTCGTGCCGGCGATCGTGGCGCTGGCGGGGGCGCAGGTTTTCATCCAGGCGCGCCGGTTCATGCACCTGGACCGCTCTCGCCGGGTCTACAGCCTGTTCTTCGCCTCGGGGCTTTTCGTGGCCACGCTCATCGCGGTGGCGCTGATGATCCTGCTCTCCTCCGTCCAGCCCTTCACCCTTCCCCAGACCACCACCCGCTACGTGAGCACGCCGGCGCGCACGTCGAACCTCTCGGCCCTCACGGCTCCCCGAACGCCCGTCGCCGGGATCGCCCCGCGGCGCGTCCCGGCCATCCCCAAGCCGTCGCCGAGCCACCCCGCCACCTCGGTCCGCTCGGCCGCCATCGCCCTCATCACCTCGCGGTGCCTCGTCTGCCACACGGTCAACGGCCTCACGCCCCAGGGCACCGTGGGACCCAACCTCAACGACGTGATGGCGGGGCGGGTCAGCAGCGTCCCCGGCGGGCGACCCACCGACCCGCGCTGGCTCGCCCGCTGGATCGCCGACCCGCCCCGCGTGTGGTCGGGAGCGCTGATGCCCGACCTTTTGCTCACCCCGTCCCAGGTGACCACGCTGGTGGACTATCTCAAGACTCTGCACTGAGGATCAGTGCACGAGCTGCGCCACCTGGATCCCGACGAGCACCAGCATGATGACCACGTAGACCCTCAGCGCCCCGAGCCCGAACCGGGCAGCGGAGCCCAGGGGCCGGCGGGTGTACCGCCGAGTCCCCCGGCAGAGCTGGTGCGGTTCGAGGACGAGGACGAGCTGGCGAGGATCCTCCGGAATGCCCGGGGACTGCGACTTGAGCATCATCTGGATCCCTCCTCACACATGCAGGCTGGAAAACACGGCGGTCAGTCCGTAGAAGATGCCGGCGGCGGTGATGAAGACCACCACGAGCCCTCCCGCCAGGTTCGAGGCCAGCCGGTTCGCGTGCGCGCCCATGATCTCCCGGTCGTTGACCAGCATGAACAGGAGCACCAGGGCCGGCGGCATGGTCAGCACCGCCACCACGTTGACCAGCAGCACGATCGCCTCCAGGGGCGCGCCGGGGATCAGGACCAGCACTGCGGCCAAGGCCGCCGAGCCCAGGAGGACCATGTAGAATCCCTTGGCCTCGAGGATCGAGCGGTTCAGGCTGTGGGCCTTGCCGGACACCTCGCCGTACGCGTATCCCGACGAGGTCGAGATGGCCACCGCCGCCACCAGCCCCGCTTCGAAGATGCCCAGGGCGAAGAGGGCGGCGCCCACGTGCCCCACGTAGGGGAGCAGGGCCTGGGCGAACTGCGCGGCTCCCAGCTGGGCCGCGTTCACGTGGTGGCGAAAGAGCGGGGCCGTCGCCACGATGGCCGCCACCGCGAACAGGGCGGCCAGGGCCCCGCCCAGGGCGGTGTCGATCCGCCCCATCCGGATGTCCCGGCTGTTGAGGCCCTTGTCGGTGACGGCCCCCTGCTGGAAGAAGAGCATCCACGGCGTCACCGTGGCCCCGATGTCCGCCAGGAGCACCGTGAGCGTGCCCATGGAGAGCCGGCCCGGGAAGGGCTGCCACGTGAGCAGGGCGTGGCCGACCTGGCCGAAGTCGGGATGGGCCATGAGCGCCACCGGCACGAACAGGGCGTTGAAGATCGCCAGGCCCAGCACCAGCCGCTCCCACGACCAGTACCGCCGGGTGGCGGACGCCACGGCCACGACGCCGAAGGCGGCGCTCACGGACACGAGCGGGGGGACCCCGAAGAATCCCAGTCCCGCCTGGATGGCGATGAACTCCGTCACCAGCGTCAGGAGGTTGCTCAGGACGAGGTCCCCCATGGCGAAGCGCCCCCAGAAGGGGCCGAACCGCTCGAAGATGAGCTCGGCGTGGCCGCGGTGGGTCACCGCCCCCAGCCGGACCGTCATCTCCTGCACCACGAACGCCATGGCGAAGGTGGCGACGACGAACGGAATGAAGAAGCCCACGCCGAACTGCGAGCCGGTGGCGGCGTAGGAGATCATGCTGGGACCGTCGTTCTCGCCCAGCATCACGAGGATGCCGGGGCCGATCAGCATCCACAGGAGCAGCAGGCGGTTGCGGCGCCCGCCGGCCTGGCGGACTCGCTCCACTCGCCAGCGGTCCCGGGCGCGCACCAGGTCCTCACGGGTGAACTCGACGTCCTGGTCCATGGGGGCGGGTCCTCCTCGCGGGCGGTCGATTTAGGTTCACCCCCACTGTATGCATGAGCCCCGCTAATGCTGATATTAGTCGCGACTAAATCCCTGGTCAAGTCCTTCCTCACCCGGAGGGCGTTTGACAGCGCGGACGGGCTCTGGTAGTCTGGTCGTGCTTCCCAAATTACAGTGTGTCAGGGGGATGCGAGCGTGGCCGACGACACCGTCATCGTGTACACTACCCACGGCTGACGGCCGTGTACGCAGGTGAAAGAGTTTCTTTCCCGTCAGGGCACCGCGTTCGAGGAGCGCAACATCGCCGAGGACCCTCGCCACCTGGAGCAGCTCCACGGCCTGGGATTCACCGGGACGCCCGTGGTCGTGGCGGGCACCCGGGTGATCCAGGGTTACCGTCCCGATGAACTCGCGTCGCTGCTCCGTGCGCCCCGGTAGCCAGACGGGCCGTGCCCAGCGCCCGGACCCCCGGGGCGCGCGGCTGGGAGCGGCCCGCGCATCGCTCCATCTCCCTCCGCTTGCCGCCGCGGCCGCAGCGCCGCGGCTGAATCGAAAGCTGAAAGGGGTCTGTGCCGGCCGGGAGGAGGCTTGCGCCATGCAGGCCAGGGCCGGGGACGTTCATGTCCACTGAGAAGCTCGTGATCATCGGGTCCGGGGTGGCGGGACTGACGGCCGCCCTGTACACGGCCCGCGCCAGCGCCAGTCCCCTCGTCGTCGAGGGCTCCGAGCCTGGCGGCCAGCTGGGCCTGACCAGCCTGGTGGAGAACTACCCCGGGTTCCCCGAGGGAATCGAGGGGCCGGAGCTCGTGCAGCGCATGCGCCAGCAGGCCGAGCGCTTCGGCGCCCGCTATCTGCAGGACAACGTCCTGCGGGTGGACCTGAGCCAGCGGCCGTTCAAGCTGGAGCTCGAATACCAGGAGCCCATCCAGACCCACAGCCTCATCATCGCCAGCGGCGCGCGAGCCCGGCTTCTGGGCCTTCCCGGGGAGCAGGAGCAGCTGGGCCGGGGCCTGAGCACCTGCGCCGTGTGCGACGGCGCCTTCTACAAGGGCAAGAAGGTCATCGTCGTCGGCGGGGGAGACTCCGCCATGGAGGACAGCACCTTCCTCACGCGCTACGCCAGCTCGGTGACGGTGGTGCACCACCGCGACCAGCTGCGCGCCAGCGTCATCATGCAGGAGCGGGCCCGCAGCCGGGGCATCCGGTTCGTGTGGAACACCAAGGTGGTGGGCTTCGGGACCGGAGAGCGGGGCCTGCTCAACCGCGTCACGCTCAAGGACGTCGTGACCGGCGAGGAGCGGGAAGAGCCTGTGGACGGCCTGTTCCTGGCCATCGGGCACATTCCCAACACCGAGATGCTCTCGGGGCAGCTGGAGCTCGACGATCACGGGTTCATCCGCGCCCAGGGGGTGCGCACCAGCGTCAAGGGCGTGTTCGTGGCCGGGGACGTGGCCGACGCCGTCTACCAGCAGGCGGTCACCGCCGCCGGCTCCGGTTGCCAGGCCGCCCTGGAAGCCGAGGAGTACCTCCAGGAACTGGGCATCTGACCGGCGCCGCCGGCGCAACCGGCCGCACCTGCGGGTGCGGCCGGTTTTCTGCCCGCCCCTCCCCGTCGGGGCCTGAAGCCTCCGGCCCGCGACGACGCGGGGCGCCGGCCTGCCGCCGCGGGCGGCCTGTGACCCTCCCGGGACCCCGGCGGCTATGTTCGCCCGAGCGTGCGACGGCCCGCGCCAGGAGGGGACGATCTGGCCCCGAGCGCCGCCCGCAGGTTGCCGTCGCACTCCTCGAGACGCCGGGCGGCCGCGTCGACCGGGATGCGAAGGACGAGATGGGTGATCGCCACCTTGATGTCGCCCTGAGCGGCGTCGA
The DNA here is from genome assembly GCA_021797925.1 of Bacillota bacterium. Classification (GTDB taxonomy): domain Bacteria; phylum Bacillota; class Sulfobacillia; order JAJZYS01; family JAJZYS01; genus JAJZYS01. The sequence continues at coordinate 6,202 of JAJZYS010000007.1, read as the reverse complement.
GGGCCGCGCTCGCCGCCGCGGGGTCCACATCGGCCGCGAGCGCCACGACGCGCACGGCCCGCCCGCGCAGCTTGCGGTTGGTCGTCTGCATGTTGACCATCAGGTTGCCGTACACGCGGCCGAGGCGGACCATGGCCGCGGTGGTGAGCATGTTGGCCACCAGCTTCTGGGCGGTCCCCGCCTTGAGGCGGGTCGAGCCCAAGACGGCCTCGGGCCCCGTGTCGGGCTCGACGGCAATGTCCACCTCGCGGGCGAGCGGCGAGCCGGGCGCCGCCGTGACCAGCACGGTGCGCGCCCCGGCGGCGCGGGCGTGGCGCAGGGCACCGAGCACGTAGGGCGTGCGCGCGCTGGCCGTGAGGCCGATCACGAGGTCCGCCGCCGTGACCCCGAGCGCCGCGAGGTCCCGCTGGCCCGCCGCGAGGTCGTCCTCGGCCCCCTCTACCGGCCGCCACAGGGCCTCGCCGCCGCCAGCCATGACCGCGAGGATCCGCTCCGGCGGCGTGCCGAAGGTCGGCGGGCACTCGGCGGCCTCGGCGGCGGCAATCCGGCCGCTGGTTCCGGCGCCCACGAACAGCCACCGTCCCCCGCGGCGGTAGACGTCCGCCGCCAGTTCGGCCGCCTTCGCGACCTGGTCGAGGACAGCGTCCACCGCGCTCACCGCGGCGTGATCCTCGGCGTGCAGCGCCCGCACCACCTCCAGGGTGGTGCGCCCGTCGAGGTCGGCGGTGCGCGGGTTGACAAGCTCGGTGCTCCACACCCCGGCGTCCTCGCGCTCGGGTCTCCGCAACGCGATCCCCCCTTCCCGCACTCGAGCGAGGGCCTGGCGGTGCTCCGCCGCCCTCGCGGGCCCTGGGCCCGAATCCCCGACGGCGTTTACCCGTCCCCGCCGGCGTCGCGTTCCGCGGCCGCCCAGAGCACGGCCCCCAGCGCGCCGTCCCCGTGGTTGCGGGGAAACGACAGCGCACCGGGAAACCGGCCGCGCAGTCTCCGACGGACGGAGCGACCCAGGGCGGGCGAGAGCAGCCAGCCGCGCCCCACGAGGTAGACGGGCACCGCCGTCCCCATCCTGCGCAGCACCGCCGCGCCGAGCTCCGTGAGGTCCCGCGCGGCCTCGCGCAGGATCGCCCGGGCCACGGCGTCGCCACCGCCCGCGGCGCTGGCCACCACCCTGGCCAGCGCCGCGACGCGGCCGGCATCCCACTCCTGGGCGAAGGCGGTGCCCGCGATGAGATCCACGCGGTCCACGCCGCCCGCCCGGGCGAGGTCCGCCACGAGGGTCGTCGCGGGCCCGCGGTCCTCCGCGGCCCGGATGGCGGCCCGGATCCCCGCGGCCGCGATGGCGTAGGCGCTTCCCTCGTCCCCGAACTGACTGCCGTGTCCCCCGGCGCGGATCCGCGCGCCGGCCTTCAGCCCGAGCGCGGCACTGCCCGTGCCGCACAGGAGGATCATGCCGTCCTCGCCGCCGGTCGCCCCCCAGACCGCGGCCACGAGATCGCTGGTGATCCGGATCCGGGCGCGGGGCATCAGCGCGCTCAGAGCCCTGCGGCACAGGTCGGCCTTGCCCGGGATGCTCATGCCGCTCAGCCCCACGGCCGCGCATCCGACGGACGCGCGCAGGTCGGGGGGCACCGACTCGACCAGCGTCGCGAGCGTCGTGCGCATCCGCCTCTCCCCCGCGATCCCCGCGAGGTGGTCGATGGGCCCCGACTCCCCTCGCCAGCGCACGCGGCGCGCCGGATCGAACACCGCGGCGGTGGTGTGCGTGGCGCCGGCATCCACGCCGAGCCAGTGGTCCCGCCGGCCCTGCGCCGGATCGGGGTCGTCGCGGATCCGAAGGTTCACGCGGGTGCCGCTCCCCTCACAAGATGCTGGCGCCGCGCGGGCGCAAAGCCCACGAGGCCGAACCCGGCGGCGCCCAAGAGCTCGCTCACAGCTTGACCGCGCCGGCGGTGGCGCCGCGCACCAGGTAGCGCTGGATGACACCGAAGGTCAGCACCAGCGGCAGCGCCACGATGAACACGCCGGCCGCCAGCAGCGTCCACTCGCTCTCGTACTGACCGTAGAAGGTGAACAGGCCGCGGGTGAGCGGAAAGTACTTCTCCGAGGCGAGGAAGACGATCGGGCCGATGAGGTCGTTCCAGGTGGCGACGGCCGAGTAGATGCTCACCGTCACCAGGGCCGGACCTGACAGGGGCAGGAGGATGCGGATCACATACTGCAGGTAGCCGCAGCCATCGAGCTGGGCGCTCTCGTCCAGATCCCTGGGGATGTTCGAGAAGTAGCCGACGAAGAACAGCACTCCCAGCGTCAGCCCCGTCTGCAGGTGCAGAAGGACGTAGCCCCACTGCGTGTTGTACAGGCCCAGCTTCTGAGCTTCGATGAACAGGGGGATGATGCTGACGGGCAGGAAGAACCCGGCGAGGAACAGCGCGTAGATGAGCGATCCCCCCCGGGCGTAGCGCCTGGCGATGGGGAAGGCGACGAACACGGCGAACAGCACCGACAGGAACGTGGCGGACACCGTGTAGATGACCGAGTTCAGGAAGTACTGTCCCAGGTTGCCCTGCGCCCAGGCGCTGGGGTAGTTGCCCAGGACCACGGGGTGGGGAAAGCTCAGAGGATCGGTCAGAAACTGGGAGGCGGACTCGAGCGACACGTCAAGGAGGTACAGAAGGGGCACGGCAAACAGCGGCACGATGATCACGGCGGCGAGCGCCAGCTTCCACGCCTGCTCCCGTGCCCGCAAGCGCCGGCTCATACGCTGACCTCCCGGCGGCGCAGTATCCACTGCAGCGGCAGCGCGACGACCAGGGTCAGGACAAACATCATGACGCTGACGGCGGCGCCGAGGCCCAGGTCCCCCGAGCCCACGAACGAGGTGTTGAACATGTACATGCCCAGCGTCATCGTGTTGTTCACGCCGCCGGTGAGCACGTAGATGATATCATACACGTTCATGGACCCCACCGCGGCCAGCAGGATGCTGACGGTCATGGCGGTGCTGATCAGCGGGTAGGTCACACCCCGGAACAGATGCCAGCGCCCCGCGCCGTCGAGCCGGGCCGCATCGTAGTAGTCCTCGGGGATGTTGTCCATGCTGGCCAGGTAGATCAGGGTTGTGAAGCCGACGTTGGCCCAGATCTGCACGAAGATCACGAGCGGCAGGGCCGCGGACGGCGAACCGAAGAAGGCGCTGGATCGATGGAAGACTGCCAGCACGCTGGCGGCGGGCCCCTGGTTGGGGGTGAAGATGAGCAGCCACAGGATGCCGTTGATGGTGACCCCGAGGGCGGCGGGAAGAAAGATGAGAGCGCGCATGAGGCCCACGAGCGGGAACCGGTTGCGCAGGAGCACCGCCAGGCCGAGGGCCGCCACGTTCTGGACGAGTGTGACCGAGACCGCGAAGGTCATGGTGATCTCCAGGGACGGAAGGAATCCGCCGGCGGCGCTTGAGACCATGCTCGCGAAGTTGCCAAGGCCCACAAACCGTACGGGCAGGCCCGGAATGCCGCTGTAGTTGGTCATGGAGATGACGAACGTGCCCAGGGCCGGGACCAGGGAGAACAGCAGGTACGCGATGATGCCGGGAGACATGGCCGCGGCGCCCGGCCGGGCGTAGGAGGACCGCCACCCGCGCGCCGCCGGCCGGCGCCGGGGCGTCTGGAGCCAGCGAGCCGGTGTTTCGGTCTGGCCCACAGCCTCACACACTCCTTCCGCCCATACGACAGCAGACCGCAAGTGCCTCAGGGCAGCTTACGGTCTACCGGTCCGGGGACTTGGCCGGCGCTACTTACCGGCGAGCATCTTCTTCCAGGCCGTCTCCCACTTGGCCGCCGCCGCCCGCGGCGTGGTCCGCCCGATCAGGACGTTCTGAAGCGTACTCCAGAAGTTCGCCGGCTGCAGCACGAACGGCCCGTTCGCGGGCAGTGCCGGCTCGGCGTTGGCCTCGAGCAGGCCCTTGGACAGGTACGAGCCCAGGATGGCCTGGGTAGCGCTCGGATAGCTGCCCTTGAACGACGGGGAGATGCCCGTCTCCTTCACGTAGTTGGCGTACACCTTGGGCTGGGAGAAGTAGTTGAACCACCGCAGCGCCAGGGCGCGGTGGGGCGCGTTCTTGAGGATGACCCAGGTGAGGTCAGGCTGCAGGATGGACTGGTTTCGGGCGGGCACGTTGCTTCCCGGCAGCGGGAAATAGCCGATGTGGATCTTGGGGTTGGCGGTCAGGACCGAGGCCATGTCCCAGGAACCGTCCAGCAGCATGGCCGCCTTGCCCGCCGCGAAGGCGCCTGGCATCCCCGTCCACGGCTCACCCTGCCAGTTGGGCTCCATGAAGCTCGTGATCTCCTTCGCCTGCCTGAGGGCCCGGATGAAACGCGGGCTCTCGAAGCTGGCCTTGCCCGACCAGAACTGGTTGTCCACGTTGCCCGGCCACAGCGCCATGAGCTGGGAGTCGAGCAGCATGACGTAGTCGTAGACCGTGGCGCCACCCGACGTGGCGAAGTAAAGCGGGGTCACGTGCTTCGCCTTCAGGGTCCGGGCGAGCTTGATGAAGGCGTTGAGCGTCCTCGGGGGTGAGAGGTGGTAGCGGGCGAATATCGCCTTGTTGTAGAAGACGCCGATCTGGTAGACGCCGGTGTTGAGCCCGTAGAGCTTGCCGTTGTACGTCTGGGCGGCGGCGGAGGCGGGGTTGAGGCGCTTCACCCACGGCTGGCCGTTGAGGGGCAGGTACACGCCGTCCACACCCCACAGCTGTTCGCTCGTCAGATCGGAGGTGGGCATCCCGGGCGGGTAGGGCTGGATCGGGAACACCGCCATGATGTCCTGGGTACCGCCTTCCACGCTGGTCTTCTCCAGCGCGGCGTAGTTCGTGGGCCGGCCCACGGCGGTAGTCAGGTTGACCTTGACGTGATACGCCTGCTCAAATCCCCGGTCGATGATGTTCGTGGCCTTGACCGCCGGCGGATTGACCCACTCGATGATGTTGAGCGGGCCGTTCACGGCGGCCTGGGTGGCCACCGGGACCAGCCCGCCGCCGATGAGGGCGGCGGCGGCCACCAGCGATCCCATGCGAACTGAACTGCGCATGCGGGTCCCCTCCCCAGATGTGAGTGTGGCGTGCACGTGGGGGTGGACGAAAACGCGGCGGGCCTGTCGAGGCTTCCGACAGGCGGTCCAGCGAGAGCGGCGGTCTGGCACGTGACGTGAGTGCGGAGGTGGCCGGTCCGTGAGGATGGCGCGACGGCGGATCGCGAGTCGCGGGCGACCGACGGAGTGTGGCTGGAGACGAGCGGGAACTCCGTCCGGCGGTACCGTCCCCATGGACGGCAGCCGTTTTTCGAATGCCCCTGCATGCGAAGAACACTTCGGGTCGAGTTCCCCGTTTCCTTCCCAAAACGCGCCGAGGCGACCAACTCGGCTCCGACCGCTTTCCCACGACATGCGGCGCCGGCGGGAGGAATCGAAGGCGTCGATACGGCAAACGCCGACGAGCGCGACTTTTGGCGCCGCACACGCCCTCGCGCGCCGGCGCCGTGATCCGCGCTGTGGACCCCTTTAGCTTCGCACGCCCTGCACCGTCTTGGCGAAGGAGACCCCGGAGTACGCGCCACAAGCTCGCCACGACCAGGACCCGTCCCCCGATCGCCCCGCCCAGGACCCGGCAGTCAGTCGGTCACGACGACCTGTCCGTCGGCGGGCACCACGCGGCCGTGGGTGACCCAGGACGGCGCCATCGTGGCCACTTTGCCCCGAAAGAGGCCGAAGTCGTCGGTGAGCACGAGCCGGCTGCCGGAGACGACCAGCTTGCCGTACAGGTTGTAATAGGCCGTGTCCAGGCGGGCATCGGGCGCCTGGGCGAACCGGCGCTTCACCTCGTCCAGGGGCACGTACCGGACGAGGTCGGTGATGGGAATGGTGAGTTCGGCCAAGATCCAGCCCTCCTGCGTCATCGCGGGGCGCCCCGCGCCCGTGTTCACTCCTGGATTCTAGCCTGCCCACCCGCCGTTGTCGACGCCGCCTCCCCCGCTCGGGCTGGGTCACGCTGCGGGGGATCGCATGCGCGATGCGGATTGGACGTGGGCCTGGCTTTTGGGCCGGGGATGGAGCGTCGTATGGAACATGAGCCGCCGGGCAAAGCTCAGCGCCCTTGAGCCGATACGCAGGAGACTTCGCTGACTGGCGGAAGACCGGACTAGTGGCGCGT
>JAJZYS010000006.1 GCA_021797925.1 Bacillota bacterium | reverse complement strand
ACCCTGGGAGGGCGACCGCCGAATGCGGTGTGGTGGTCCGTGCAGCGGAGTTACTGTTGAACGCGCTGGCAAGCTTTGAAGACGTCAGGGCCGAGGGACTCGTCGACGGCTTGATCGACGAGGGCCGTCAGCAGGGCGGCACGGCTGAAGGGGTCGCAGCAGGCGCCGTACTCTTCGCGCAGGAGTTCGAGAAGCTCAAACTCCAGAGGGGTGACGTGCACGGTCCAGCGGAGGGAACGGCTGTCCGAGGAGCGCATCACGCTACCGGGAATTGGTGGCGCTGGGCGCAACCATCTGGGTCGCCCGGGAGTTCACCGGTTGTGGCAAAGGCGTCTGGCGCATGGCCGGCGGACCGATGAACAGCCCTGGGCGTCGCCTATTGGCACGCCCAGGGCTTGGCCTGTCTGACTGACCTGTGCCGAAAGCGTTACGCCTGACGAACCGCCGGATGCGGACCCGCATGTCCGGTGGTGTGAGAGGACGGGGCTTCGCCGCTCCTCCTACTCGATTTCAGGCTCCGCGGGAGACCGAGGGGTGCCCGGGAATCCACAGCCGCCAGGGATACGCGCGGGCTTCGCCGCTGCCGTCGATGCCGATCCGGGGGCCGACGGCGGGCGGCCCGGTGAAGGGCACCGCCGCGTGGCGAAGGCACAGGGGCGAGTCGAGGAGCGAGACCCCGTTGTGGGCCCGGCTGATGCCCATGGCCGCGCAGAGCCGGCCCGGGCCGCTGGCGAGGCGCAGGGCCTCGCGAGGGGAGACGGGCCAGCCCAGGCCGCGGCGCCGGGCCATGAGCTTCAGGCCCGCCACCGGTTCCAGGGCCCGCAGCAGGATCGCGTGGGGCACGCCCCGAGGCGCCGCCACCACGTTGCAGCAGAAGTGCATCCCGTACACGAAGTACACGTAGGCGTGTCCCGGCGGGCCGAACATCACCTCGGTGCGGGCGGTGCGCCGCCCGCGGTGGGAGTGGGCGGCCGCGTCCTCGGGGCCCTGGTAGGCCTCGGTCTCGACGATGCGGCCGACCGCGAGGCCCTCGGGGGCGCGATGCACGAGGAGCATGCCCAAAAGCGCCTGCGCGAGCTCCAGCGTGGGAAGCTCCAGCAGCGCCGGATCCAGGCGCCGGCCCGGCAGCCGGCTCACGCCGGGGGCGGGTCCGCCTTCACTGGGCCCGGGCGTGTCCGGACGAGCGGACGGCGCCCGCTCCCGGCCGGTCCAGCGCCTCGATGACGAAGATGGACAGCACGATGACGTGGATCCCGGTGCACCACAGGCAGATGGACCCCACCACGTAAAGCTCGGTGTAGACCAGGAACACCACCGCCAGGGCGCCGGCCAGGTTCATGACAGCGATCACCGAGGCGAACCGCGCCGGCTGGCGGTGGGCGAGGACGCGCAGCACCAGCGCCGCGGCGAAGTACAAAAGCCCCCACAGCGCCACCGGCAGTCCCGCCACCACCGAGGCGGGACTGGAGAGCACGCGGGCGCAGTCCACGATGCCCGCCTTCCCGCACGCCAGGGGGACCCGGGTGTCGTAGTGGAGCAGCGTCAGGTAGCCCGCCACGAGAAGCCCTGTCACGGTCAGCAGGAAGGTGATGAGCCGCGAGGTCTTCATGGCGCGGTGGGCAGGTGGGCCTCGAGGGCGCCGATGGCCGGGTTGCGGCAGACCGAGGCCGGCTTGTGGCCGTCCACCGCGCAGATCTGGGCGGTCATCTCGTCCGCTGTGGCGCCGATGGCGTCGGCGACGGAACCGTGGTGGCGGTTCACCCGGGCGGCGACCTGAGACCAGTTGAGACCGTGGAGGATGCCCGGATCATATCCCGCCCCGATCCAGACGTAGCGGCCGCCGACGTCGACGAAGGGGATGGAGCCCGCCTGGGACTGGGGCACGTACGGGGGCCCGTCGAGGCGGTCAAGGGTTTTCAGCTCCGAGGCCGACATGGTCTGCAGCGGCGGGTAGATGCCCTGGGCGTTGACGGTGTTCTTCTCCAGCTCCACCTCGCGGAAGGCGATGTAGGGGCTCTTGTAGCGCGTGTGGACGAAGGTGAAGGTCGGGGTCGACGGATCGACGTCGGTGGAGGAGGACCGCATGAGTTCGATGCCGCGGAAGGATCCGAACCGGTCCAGCGCCGTCACGATGGCCCAGCGCTGGGCAGCGCAGAAGGGACAGTAGTCGGCGCCGATGTAGAGGAACTCCGGGCGGCCGCCCACCGCCAGCGGGGAGGGGTGCGCCACCGCCGCGGTGACGTTGGACACGGCGCCCGCCTGGGCACCCACCGCCGGCGGCAGGTGCGCCAGCGCACGAAGGACGCTCGCCGGGGCGGGGGCGCCCACGTGGATCCCGGCGGGAGCGGGTTTCTGCAGCGCCTTGCCGGTGACGAGCACGATGACCGCCACCACGATGACGGCGACCGCGATGATCTCCCACCGGAGCGAACGTCTTCGCGGCGGCACCGCGTGCGAGCGCGGCTTGATGTCAGAGCTGGGCAAATCGATCTGCCTCCTGGCTCGAGAAGTCGAGATCCCCACGCAATCACGGGCGACGTTCGGGGATTCGGTCCGCAGGCACGCTCCTCCTGCCGTGTTCACCATGATGCCACGACGATCGGAACAGCGCCATGGAAACGCCAGACCGTCGACCCGATGCGCCGGTGACCGTCCGGAGTCGGGGGCTGCCACCCCAGCCCATTGACACGGGTGATAGCTCCGAGCGCCGCCGGCCGTGGGTCCGGTTGCGGACCCGGTCCCACGCGCCCGGACCCACAAAGATGGCACCGCGAGGCCGATGTCAAATGATCCCACGATTCCTTACCTTTGCCTTGAAGGCGGGCGATGTTCCCGGCGGCCCTGGCGCGGGGACGTCCCCCCGAACTCGGGAGAGGGTGGTGCCATTGAATCGCCTCGGCAAACGGGTGGCGCTCGCCGCCGCCGCACTGGGGATGACCGGTGCCCTGGCGAGCGGCGCCAGCTTCGCGCTGTTCTCGAGCAGCGCGGCGCAGGCGACCAACAGCTTCGCGGCGGGGACCGTGACCCTGACCCGTACCGCCCAGACGCTTTGCGACATCCAGAACGCGGCGCCGGGCGACAGCGGGACGTGCACGTACACGCTCGCCTACAGCGGCTCTCTCTCGGCCTATGTAAGTCTCGACGTCACCGTCACGGGGACCGCCGGCGACCCGAGCGCCCCGGGCGGCGCCACCGGCAGCGAGGCGCTCTACGACGGGACCCAGCACGGCCTCTCGATCTCGATCACCGACGCGCCCTCGACGGGCAGAGCCGACCTGGCGCTGTGGACGGGCAGTGCGAAGTGCTTCCCCAGCTACCTCCTCAACGGCCGGATCGACAACCCCTGCCCCGTGGCCACGAGCAAGGAGACCGGCCAGCCCCTGGGGTCGGGACCGGTGAGCTCGGGCTGGACGGACACGGTGACGGTCAACTGGTCGCTTCCGCTGGACGCCCCCAACGTGTACCAGGGCGGGCACGCCGCCGTCACCCTGGTGGCCTCGGCGGTGCAGCACCGCAACAACGCGTACGCGTTCGAGGGCTTCCTGCCCGGGACCAAGGGCGTGAGCACCCCGACCACGCTCAACGGTCCCGGCAATGTGGTCAACGGCCAGCAGGTCTCCACCGACGGCGTCTTCGCCTACATCCTGCCCGACGGCCAGTTCGCCCAGTTCGACGCCGGCACCTGGAGCTTTGACGGCACCATCGGCACCACGGCGTACACGTGGTCGGGCCCCTACCGGTGGTGGTCCACGGGCACATACGGCGGCACGGGCTGCACCATCAGCCCCACCACGGGACCCTCGTCCCAGTGCGTCGTCGAGAACCAGGAGATCGAAGAGACGCTCGTCAACACCGCCGCCGGCGGCGGGGTCGACAAGCAGTGGGCCCGGATGACCATGGTCAACGGCCAGCCCTCGTGGGACGTGACGGTGCAGGCCACCGGCCCCATGGCGCCGCTGGCGGGATCCACGGACGCCGAGCCTGACGGCGACAGCGGCTTCTGACCCCCCTGTCGCGACGTGGCCCCCGGCCCTCTCTCCAAGGGAGGCCGGGGGCCTTGCGCGGGGTCCGCGGTCGAGGCCGGCTCACTCCCCGGCCAGGGTGCTGGCCACCGCGACCCCGACGTCGAACCCCTGGGTCCAGGCCGCGTCGCGGTTGGTGAGGACGGCAAACGCCGTGAGCCCCCCGGGCGAGCGCACGTAGCCGGCGAGGGTCTCCGCGGTGCCCACGTTGCCCGTCTTCGCCCAGATCCGGTCCGGAGGCGCGCCGGGGAACAGGCCGATGCTGCTCAGGGTGCCCCCGAGCCGGTGCGAGGGTCCCGCCATGGGCAACGACCGGATGAAGTCGGGAAACCACGGCTCGTGGGCCGCGGCCACGAGCAGCTGGACGAGGTCGGCGGCGCTGACCCGGTCCAGCGCGGACAGCCCGCATCCGTCGACGAGGTCAGGGGCGGCGACGCCCATGCGCCGCAGCACCCCGTCCATGACCGCGAGCCCCGCGGCCGCGGAGCCCACCCCCGCGGGCTGCGCGGCGCCGAGGGTTCTCAGCAGCGCCTCGGCGTAGAGGTTGAGCGACTTGCGGTTCTGGGCCCGGATGAGGCGAGCCAGGGGGGCGGAAGCCACGCGGGCCAGGGTGACGTGGGGGCCGGAGCCCAGGCCGGGCGTGCCCAGCACCCGCACCCCATGAGCCTTGAGGTCGCGGGTGAAAAGGCGCAGCGTGAAGTGCACCGGATCGGGGATGGAGACGCTGGCCTTGACCCGGGGGTGACCCAGGGCGATGCGGCCGGTGACGATGATCCGGGTCGCGCCGTGGGGGCGCGTCACCCCGAGGGCTGTGGCCGTGCCCGCCGCCCCGGTCACGGCCAGGTTCTCCACCGGGTCGCCGCCGGCCGGGTCCACCGTGACCCGGGGCGGGCGGCCCGGCACGGTGGGCGCGATCGTGACCCCGATGTTCCCGTCGTGCAGGGTGAGCGCGCTCACGCGCGGGTACCAGCCCTGGCGCCGGCCGCTCCGGGGCCAGCGGATCGGCGGGGGTCCGCTGAAGCGCGACGCGTCGGCGACCACCTGGCCGCGGACGAGGTGGACCTTTCGGGCCACGGAGCTGGCCAGGGCGTCCAGCTCACGGGCGGAGAGCGACGGATCCCCCCCGCCCACGAGCGCGATGGAGCCGTCGAGAACCCCGTGGACGGGCCGCCCGCCCACCACCGTCGTCTGGTACCGGAACCCGGGGCCCAGCGCCGACAGGGCGGCGGCGGTGACGAAGAGCTTGGCCGTGGACGCGGGTGGGAGGGGCAGGCGCGCATGGTACGCGAGGTGAAGGCCCCGGGGCGAGAGGGCCTGGACGGCGGCGCCCACCTGCATGCCGGCGGCGCTGGCCCGGGTGAGGGCGGCGAGAAGGGCCCCCGAGACGGTGGCCGCGCCGGCGAAGGGCGCCAGCGAAAGGGCGAGCAGCGCCGCCAGGGCGATCAGCCGCTCTCGCACGGCGTTCCCTCCGCTCCCGCGCGCGCCTCGGCGCTCTGAATCAGGGCCTGGCGCAGGTACGTGGCCACCGGCAGGACCTCGACGCCGACGCCGGCCTGCTCGACCCCCCAGCGCAGCTGCAGCTCGCAGCCGGGGTTCTCCACGAGCAGCGTGTCCACGCCGCTCTGGCGCACGAAGGTCAGCTTGCGCTCCAGGACGGACCGGGACATGTCCGGTTCGCTGAAGCTGAAGCTTCCGGCGCTGCCGCAGCAGGCGCCCGCGTCGGCCAGCTCCACGCGCTCGTCGCCCTCTACCGCGTCGAGCAGGGCGCGCGGAGCCGCCGTCACCCGGGCCACGTTGGCCAGGTGGCACGAGTCCTGCAGCGCCACCCGGCGGCCCCGGCCCCGGTAGCGCAGCGGCGCCAAGGCCACGAGCGCCTCGGACAGGTCCACGACGCGCTGGGCCAGCCGCCGGGCGCGAGGGCGCATGGGATCCTGGGGCCCGAAGGCGCTCTCGGCTTCGCGGAGGAACGCGCCGCAGCCGCCGGCCACGTTCACCACGGGTCCCGGGACGCCCTCGAACGCCTCCACGTTCTGCGCCAGGCACGCGCGGGCCTCCTCGTGCCGCCCGGCGTGGGCGAACAGCGCCCCGCAGCACGTCTGCCCGCCCGGCAGGGCCACGCGTGCCCCCGCGGCCCGCAGCAACGTGATGGCGTCGGCGTTGACGTGCGGGAAGAGCGCGTCGCCGACGCAGCCGAGGAAGAAGGCGTGGGTGGCCCGTGGCGCCGGCTCGGCCATGCGCTCGAGCGCGCGGAACCGTCGGGCCCCTGGAAGGTCCCGCAGCAGGGAGGCCACCATGGGCCCCGGCGGCACGAGTCCCAGGCGGCGCCCCACGGCCAGCGCCGGGCCCATGAGTCCGGCTCGCTCCAGGGCGGCGCCCAGCGCCACCCGGCGCCGGAACCGGGCCCGGTTGCGCACCAGCGGCCAGAGCCACTCGAGCCCCGCCCGGGTCATCCCCTGCGCCGAGCGCGTCTCCTCGATGGCGTGGCCGAATCCCACGCCCGACGGGCACGCCACCTCGCAGGCGCGGCATTCCAGACACAGATCCAGAGCCCGGCGCACGTCGCCCGTGGCCTCCACCTCGCCGTTGCGAAGGCCCTGCATGAGCGCCAGGCGGCCACGGGGCGAGAGGCTCTCCAGGAGCGAGACCTGGTACGTGGGGCAGGTGGGCAGGCAGAAACCGCACTTGTTGCAGTGCGAGAGAGCTTCGTCGACGGCGCCCTTCATGGCTCAACCTCCCATGGACCCGGGTCGAAGACCCCGTCGGGGTCGAAGACCCGGCGCAACCGGGCCATGAGCTCGTCGTCGGGACCGCGCTCGGCCGCGAGGACGCCCTCCCGTTCCTCGACGAAGGCTCCTCGGCCGGCGCGGGCCGCGCTCCTCGCCGAGGCGACCGCCCGCTCCAGCGCCTCGCCCGGCGCAGGATCGCCGCCGAAGTGGCCCACTCCGGCCCCGAGGTCGACCCAGGCCGGGCCCGCCTCCCGGGCGGCGTCGACAAGGAGGTGCAGGTCCGCCGGCGCCGGGGCGAGGCGCAGGCGCCGTCTGCCCCCCAGGGCGGCGCGCACGGCGCCCACGAGTTCGACCGGCGCCTTGGGCCCGTCCTCCTCGAATCCGCCCTCGCCCGCCAGCGCGCGCGCCCCGGGCTCCACGGACTCGGGCTCGCCCTCGAAGAGGACCCACAGGGCCACGTCCTCCCCCCGGTTGACGAGATGGACTCCCGCCGGCTCGAGCGCGAGCACGCGCTCGAGGACCCCGGGGGAAAGCCGTCCGCGCACCCACGTGCGCAGCGGCGGCGCGGGCCTGAGCCGCACCGTCGCCTCGGTCATCACGCCGAGGGTGCCGCGCGCGCCCACCATCAGGGCGTCGAGACGGTATCCGGCCACGTTCTTCATGGTGGGGCGCCCGAAATGCAGGGCGACGCCGTCGCCCGCGACCCAGCGCGCCGCCAGAAGCCACTGGCGCAGGGCCCCGGCCCGCAGGGAGTCAAACCCCGGGAGGTTGAGCCCCACCAGGCCTCCCAGGGTCCGGTCGGGATGGGCGGAGGTGAAGGGGAATTCGAGCCCCGCCGCGGCGAGGCGTCGCTCCAGCTCGCCGAGTGTCATCCCGGCCCAGGCGCTGACCGTGAGGTTCCCGGGATCGAGGTCGAAGGGTCCCGCGTCGGGATCGAGGACAAGGCTTGACCCCGGGCGCCGACCCACGCGCACGCGCTCCCCGCTCGTTCGGGCGGCGAGGACGGCGTGCGCCACGGCCGGCGTCGTGTCCACGCGGGGAGCGCGCGCTGGCGCCGGCGGGAGCGACGGGGCGGGCGGCTCCTCGCGGGGGGGCAGGGTGGCCTTGAACGGATTGAGCCGCCCGTCGGGGTCGAAGGCCGCGCGGACGGCCTCCATCCGCTGGAGCTCTTCGGGCCGGAACATCAACGCCAGGCGCTCCCGCTTGTCGATGCCCACGCCGTGCTCGCCGGTGATGGAGCCGCCCAGCTGCACGCACTGGGCCAGGATCTCCTGGTCGGCCGAGCGCACGCGCTCCACCTCGTCGGCGTCGCCGGGGTCGAAGGCGAAGTCCGGGTGCAGGTTGCCGTCCCCGGCGTGGGCCACCGTGGCGATCTTGAGCCCGTGCCGGCGGGCGATGGTCACCACCGCCTCGATCATGGCCGGCAGCTGAGGCCGGGGCACGGTCACGTCCTGGGTCCAGATGCGGGCGGACAGACGCGCCACCGCGCCGTAGGCGGCGCGGCGGCCGCGCCACAGTCCGTCGCGCTCGGCGGGCGCGCGGGCCTCGCGCAGGTCGATGGCCCCGCCCTCGAAGAGCAGGCGTCGCGCCTCGACGAGCCGGCGCTCCACGACCGCGGGCGGCCCGTCGAGTTCCACCAGGAGCACCGCCTCGGCCGCCAGGGGATAGCCGGCCGCGACGAACGCCTCCACCGCGTGCAGCGTCTCGCGGTCCATCAGCTCCAGCGTGGACGGCTCCAGGTTGCGGGCCACGAGGTGCGCGGCGGTGGAGATGGCCGCCTTGAGGTCCGCGAAGCTGGCGAGCAGCGTGAGGGTCGTCTGCGGGCGCTGGGCGTAGCGCAGCGTGGCCCGGGTCACGATGCCCAGGGTGCCCTCAGATCCCGTGACCAGCGCCACCAGGTCGTAGCGGGACTGGACGAAGCCGCTGCGGCTGATGGTCCACAGCCGGCCCCGGGCGTCCACGAGGTCCAGGTCCGCCACCCAGTGGCCGGTGACCCCGTACTTCACGGCATGGGGACCGCCGGCGTTCTCGGCGATGTTGCCGCCGATGGTGGAGACCTTCTGACTGGCCGGATCGGGCGGGTAGAAGTGGTCGGGCGCGAGCAGCCCTTCCAGGGACAGGTTGGTGGCGCCCGGTTCCGCCTCGAGGAGGCGGTGCGCGGGATCCACGACGGCGACCCGGTTCATGCGCGTGAGGCACACGATCACGCCCCCGGTCAGGGGCAGCGTGCCGCCGCTGAGGTTGGTGCCCGCGCCCCGGGCGATCACCGGCAGGCCAAGCTCCGCCGCCGCCCGCACGGTGGCCGCCACCTCGTCGGCGGTCTCGGGGAAGACCACGGCGTCGGGCCAGAACCGCTCCCCGGTGGCGTCGTAGCTGTAGCTGAGCAGGTCCGCCGGGTCGGTGCGCACCCGTCCGGGGCACACCGCCTCCAGCGCCGCGCGCACCCGCCGCGGATCGCAACCGGGCGCCGGCTCCGGGTGCAGTTCGGGGCGGGGCAGCACGCCCCGCAGCTGCGGCCGGGCCATCTCAGTCCAGACCGTGGACGAGCGGGGGCCAGTCCGCGACGGTGATGCGCACGCGGTCGCCGGGCGCGAGCGCCAGGTCGTCCGGCGGGACGATGCCGGTGCCGGTCAGGAGCACCGTCCCCGGCCGCAGTTCGTACTCGCGGCCGAGCCAGCTCACCAGGTCGCGCGCCGTGCGCACCATCTGGGCGGTCGACGCCTCGCCCTCGAAGCGCACCGCGCCCTGGCGCTCGATGCAAAGCCGGATCGGCAGGTTCGCCTCGTCGACCTCGTCGGCGGTGACGATCGCCGGGCCCAGGGCGCAGCTGCGGTCCCAGATCTTCGCCTGGGGCAGGTACAGCAGGTTCTCGGCCTCGACGTCGCGGGCGGTGAGGTCGTCGCCGACGGTGTAGCCGACGATCTGACCCTGGGCTCCGATCACGGCGGCGAGCTCGGGCTCGGGCACCTGCCAGCGCGCGTCGCGGCGAAGGTGCAGGGGGCCGCCGTCCAGCACGGCGCGGCCCGCCGCCGCCTTGAGAAACAGCTCGGGCCGCTGGGCGGTGTACACGCGGTCGTAGGCGTCGGTCCGGCCCCCGGTCTCCTCCCGGCGGGCGGTGCGGCTGCGGGCGTAGGTGACGCCGGCGGCCCACACTTCCGGCGGATCCAGCGGCAGCCTGAGCTCCGCGCCTTCGAGCTCGACCCCGGCCCCCAGGTCCGCCTCCGTGAGGGGATCGCCCTGGAGCCACGCCGCCAGGCGGCCATGACCGCCCCGGATCTCCCGGGGACCGTCCGCGGTCAGGGCTACGATGGCCCCTTGGGTACCGATGATGCGCATGGTCGACCTCGCTTCCTCGTGCCGTCGGGTGGACAGAATGTGCGGACTCACGGCCCCATAGTGGGGCCGAGCGACCGCCCGCGTCAAGGACCGGCCGCGGGGGAGGGCGTCTCCCTCTCCCGCCGCCGGTCCGTCAAAGCCACCGTGGGCGTGAAACGACCCCGAGGAGGGCGCCGTCGCGCGTCGGGGCGGCCCGGGCCAAATGAGCCCTTCGCGCGGGAGGATCCCTCCGGCGGGGCGCGGTCGCCGGCACGGGGCGCTCAGTTGTGCAGGGCCACCAGGGGAGCGGGGATGCGGCCGCCGCGCGTCAGCAGAGCGCGAGCGCTGCCCGGGCGCACGGCCATCACCGGCGCCTGGCCCAGCAGCCCCCCGAAGGAGACCCATGTCCCCACCCGGGCACCGGGGACCGGGATGATCCGGATCCCCGTGGTCTTGCCCTGCACCATCCCGATGCACAGCTCGTCGAGCATGATGGCCGAGAGCGTGGCGGCGTCGGTGTCCCCGGGGACCGCGATCATGTCCAGGCCCACCGAGCAGACCGCGGTCATGGCCTCGAGCTTCTCCAGGGTGAGGTCGCCCGCCGCGGCGGCCTGGGCCATGGCGGCGTCCTCGCTTACGGGGATGAACGCCCCGCTGAGGCCGCCCACCCGGTCCGTGGCCATGGCACCCCCGCGCTTGACCGCGTCGTTGAGGATCGCCAGGGCGGCGGTGGTCCCGTGGGTTCCCAGCCGGTCCAGCCCCATCTCCATCAGGATCTCCCCCACCGAATCCCCGCGGGCGCTGGTGGGGGCCAGGGAGAGGTCCACGATCCCCACGGGCACCTTGAGGGCGCGGGCCACGCGCTCGCCCACGAGCTCCCCCGCCCGGGTGATCTGGAAGGCGCAGCGCTTGATGATGTCGGCGAGCTCGGGGATCGACGCGGCGGGATGCCGGCGCAGCGCCCCCAGCACCACCCCCGGACCCGACACCCCCACGTGGATGCACGCCTCGGGCTCGGAGGGGCCGTGGAACGCCCCGGCCATGAACGGGTTGTCCTCGACGGCGTTGGCGAAGACCACGAGCTTGGCGCAGGCCACGCCGCCGGCGTCGCGGGTGCGGTGCGCCGCGTCCAGGAGGATCGGTCCCAGGGAGCGCACCACCTCGACGTTGACGCCGGCGGCGGTGGAGGCGGCCACCACCGCGCCGCAGACGTGCCGGGTCTCGGCGAGGACCCGGGGCAGGCTCCGGATGACCCGCTCGTCGGCCGGGGTCGTACCCTTGGCCACCAGCGCCCCGAAACCGCCCACGAAGTCCAGGCCCACCTCGGCCGCGGCGAGGTCCACCGCCGCGGCCAGCTCCAGGATCCCGTCCTCGTCGAGATCGCCGGCGATGAGGGCCACCGGGGTCAAAGACAGCCGGACGTTGGCCACCGGCACGCCCAGGGTTCGCTCCACCGAGCGGACGGCGGCCACGAGGCCTCCGGCGTGGCGGAGGATCTTGGCGCGCACGCGCTCCTTGAGCTCGCCGGAGTCCCCCTGGGCGCAGTCGAGGAGCGAGAGCCCCAGGGTCACGGTGCGCACGTCCAGGTTCAGGGTCTGGACCATCTCCACGGTCTCGAGGATCTCGCGATGGCTGAGGTTCACGGCTCCTCCCGGTCCAGGCGGTGCATCGCCGCGAAGATGGCCATGTGCCGCATCTGGATGATGAGCCCCAGCCGCTGGCCCAGCTCCTCCATCTCCTGGACCATGGCGTCCAGCGGGACCGTCATGGCCGCGAGGTCGACCCACATGACCATGCTGAAGATCCCGCCCACGGTGGTCTGGCTGATGTCCATGATGTTGACCCGGCGACTGGCGAGCTGGGCGCTCACCGCCGCGATGATGCCGATGC
This sequence comes from Bacillota bacterium, assembly GCA_021797925.1. Lineage (GTDB taxonomy): Bacteria > Bacillota > Sulfobacillia > JAJZYS01 > JAJZYS01 > JAJZYS01. The sequence goes on along the minus strand of JAJZYS010000006.1, from coordinate 17,958 downwards.
GGTCCTCCCCCAGGACCGTGACGACCGCCCGCTCGTGGCCTCCTTCGGCCATGCTCCCGCCTCCTTGAATGCGGCCGTCGACCCGACGGCGCGCGCCGCCGCCGGGCGCCAAGGCAGCCTCGTCGCCTGGGCCCATGGTATCCCGGGCGGCGCGCGGGATCAACCCGCCCCGACCTCGCTCCGTCCCGGGGGCGGGGCGGTGAACGCGGCGAGGTCGGGGCGGTCGGTGATGATCCCCGCCACCGGCAGGCGGACCACGAGTTCGGCCTCGGCCTGGCTCCGGACGGTCCACGCGTGGACCGCGCGGCCCTCGCTGCGGGCCTGCACCAGCATGGCCACGCTGAGGGTGCGCAGCGAGGGGGCGATGCCGCGGCCCTGGGGCAGGCGCGCCAGCCAGTCGGCTTCGGGCGGCCGCATGATCGAGTACGCCGAGGCGAGACGGGGAGCGCGCTGGCGGAAGGCCTCGATGACGGCGTGGTTCAGCGAGAGCAGGGTGATGCGCTCTTCCCCGAAGCGGGCGGCGAACCGGATCACGGCGTCGACGATGCCGGGGTAGCGGTCGTCCCCGTGCTTGAAGTCGAGGAAGAGCCTTACGGGCCGAGCGGCCATGAGATCGCCCAGCTCGTCCAGGGTGGGGACGCGCTCGCCCCGGTGGGCCGGGTCGAACCACGCGCCCACGTCGATCCCGGCGAGCTCCCGGTACGTGAGCTCGCCCACGGCCCGGGGGTCTTTGCCCGTGCGCTCGAGCGTGTCGTCGTGGACGAGCACCGCGACGCCGTCGCGGGTCATGGCCACGTCGGTCTCCACCGCGGGATCCCCCCGGGCCAGCGCGGCGGCGAAGGCGGCCATGGTGTTCTCCGGGCACAGGCCGGCGCCGCCCCGGTGGGCGATCACCCGCGCGTCGATCACGACGGCACCGCCAGCCCGTCCGTGAAGGCGCCCAGGCCGTCGGGGACCGGGGGCGAACTCGGGCCGGGGGTAAAGAGGCTCAGGGCCACAAACCCCTGGCGCACCGCGGCGCCGTCGGTCCCGGGAGCGGGGTCGGGGACGAGGTGGCGCTGCACGACCTCGACCTCCTCGAGGCCGTCGGCGAGGGTGCGCACCTCGAGCGAGTTGACGTTGTGGACGTACGCGCCGGGACGGGCCCACCGGTATCCCCGGGCGGGATCGGGAGGCACGTTCACGTTGAGGCCCGTGCCCGCGGGCAGTCTGGAGACAAGGCCCGAGCGGACGAGGGCGGCGAGGGCCCGGGCGGCGCGGTCGAAGGGGTGCGCGCCGGCGGCGGCCCCCACGGAGCACGCCAGGGACGCGATCCCCCGCTGCAGGCCCTCGAGCGCCGCGCCCACCGTCCCCGAGTAGGTCATGTCCCAGCCGATGTTGTAGCCGGGGTTGATGCCCGACACCACGAGGTCGAAGGCGGCGCCCAGCACCTCGGTGGCGTACATGACGCAGTCGGTGGGGGAGGCCTGCAGCGCAAAGGTGCGCGGGCCCAGGCGGCGGGCCTCGTAGCTGCGGTGAAAGGTGAAACCGTGGGAGGCGGCGCTGCGCTCGGTGGCCGGGGCCACGGTCCACAGCTCGTTGCCTTCGGCGAGGACCTGGGCCAGGGCCGAGAGGCCCGGCGCGTCGATTCCGTCGTCATTGGTCAGCAGAATGCGCATGGCGGCCTCCTACTTGATGCCGGTGGTGAGCGGAGTCTGGGTGAGGTAGCGCTGGCCCAGGGCGAAGAGGATGATGAGCGGCATCAGGGTGAACACGTCGGCCGCCATGAGCTGGTTCCACTGGGTGCCCCCGGTGCCGGTGGACATGATCATCATCGTCAGCCCCACGGGCAGGGTGCGCATGCTGTTGCTGTTGGTGACGATGAGGGGCCAGAAAAAGTCGTTGTAATGAAAGACGAAGCTCAGCACTGCCAAGGTGGTGAGCGTGGGCTTGCTCAGCGGCACCATCACCGCGCGCAGGACCGTCCAGTGTCCAGCGCCGTCGATGCGGGCGGCGTCGATGAGGGCCTGGGGCACCTGCAGGAAGGCCTGGCGCAGCAGGAACACGCCGAAGCCGCTGGCGACGAACGGCACGATGAGGGCCTGGTAGGTGTCGATCCAGCCCAGGCGGGAGAGGATCAGGAAGGCGGGGATGAAGGTGATCTGCACCGGGACCATCATGGTGGCGAGCACCACCAGGAAGACCGCCCGCTTGCCCTTGAACTCGATGCGGCTCAGCGCGTACGCCGCCATGGAGCAGGTCACCAGCTGGCCGGCGATGATGCCGAAGGTGACCACGATGCTGTTGACGTACATGCGGCCGAAGGGTTCCGACACCCACGCGGCGGGGTAGTTGAGCCAGTGGGGCGGAAGCGGCAGGAAGTGGGGCGGGAAGCTGAACGCGGCCGACGCGTTCTGCAGGGAGAGCGACAGCATCCAGAACAGCGGGGCCAGGATGAGGGCGCTGGCGAGAAGCAGCACGGCATGGGTGCCCAGGAACCGCAGCGGTTGGCGTGCCGTCATAGGTCGTAGTGCACCCACCTCGAGGAGAGTTTGAGCTGAAGCGCCGTGAAGGTCAGCAGGACCGCGAGGAGCACCACGCCCACCGCCGCGCCGTGCCCGAAGTGGAAGAACTCGAATCCCAGCTGGTAGAGGTAGTACACCAGGGTCAGGGTGCTGGTGCCGGGGCCGCCGTCGGTCATGACGTAGATCTGGTCGAACACCTGGAAGGACTGGATGACCGAGAGGATCAGGCAGAAGAGGATCGTCGGCGACAAGAGCGGCAGCACGACCTGGCGCAGGAGCGAGAGCCCGTGGGCCCCGTCGATGCGGGCGGCCTCGGTGACGTCGGGGGGGATGGCCTGCAGCCCGCTGAGCACCAGCATGGTGAAGTAGCCGGTGTACTGCCACAGCGTGGCGATGATGATGGCGATGAGGGCGGTGTGGGGGGAGCTGAGCCAGCCCGGCCCCGTCACGCCGAAGAGCTGCATCACCCAGTCGACGAAGCCTTGGCGCCTGAACAGCCAGATCCAGGCGATGGAGGCGCCCACGAGGGGCGTCACGTACGGGGCGAAGAGCACCGTGCGGTAGAACGTGCGGCCGATGAGCTGCTGGTTGAGGAGGATGCCGAAGAAGACCGCCAGGGTGATCGTGGGGACGACCGTCCCCAGGGTGAAGAGGACGGTGTTGAGCAGCGCCGTCCAGAAGGTGGATCCGCCGGCGAAAAGGTCCCGGTAGTTGGAGACCCCGGCGAACTGCGCCTGGCCGGACATGAGGTTGTAGTGGGTGAAGCTCAGTCCCATCCCCAGGACAAGGGGACCGATGACAAACGACAGCAGCACGGCGAGCGTCGGGGCCAGCATCAGCCAGCCGGCCCGGGCGTCGGCCGAGCGGCCGCTGCGGCGCGTGACCCGGGCGAGCGCCGGGGCAGGGTGGACCATCGTCTCGGCTCCTTCCCGACGTCATGGCCGCAGGGCGCCCCGTCGGGCGCCCTGCGGCGCGAGGTCACTGACCGGTGAGCGCTTGATCCGCCTGGGTCGCCGCCTTGGCGAGCGCGGCCTGGGGGGTCTGGCTGAAGTCCATGATGTCGTCCTGGGCGTTCTGGATGTCCTGGAGCACCTGGTAGTAGTGGGGGGACGGGGGCGCCTCGCGGGCGTACGCGAGCTCGTACACCGGCACCGCGTGGTTGGGGTTCTTCTTGAAGAACGCCTTCATCGCGCTCGAGTGCAGGGCGGCGGTCAGCACGGGCAGGTACCCGGTCTTCTCGCTCCACCAGATGGTCTGCGGGGCCGCCGTCCACCACTGCACGAAGGTCCACGCCGCCTTGCGCTGGGCCAGGGGCGCCTTGGCCATGATCACCGCGTTGGCCCCGCCGGTGGGAACCGCCAGCCTGTGGCCGGCGAAGGTGGGCGTGTACGCCGCGCCCCAGCTGAACTTGGCGGTGTCGTCGAACGCCATGTCGGCGGCGGAGCCGAAGTACATGGCGGTCTTCTGGTTGAGAAAGTCCTGGATGGTCTCGAGGAAGTCGTTGGGACCCGAATGCACGTACGCGATGTGCTCCTTGACCATCTTCACCCACAGCGCCATTCCCCGGGCCCCGGCCGCGTTGGCGAAGGTCGCCTTGGTCATGGCGGGGTTGAGGATCTGTCCGCCGGCGGACCAGTCCATGGCCTCGAAGAACCACCACTGGTTCACCGGCTCGAAGCCGACGACGCCCTTGCGGGTGAGCTTGCGGGCGTCGGCCGCGAGCTGCTCCCAGGTCTTGGGCGGGCCCGCGATGTGGGCCTTGGCGAACATGGCGCGGTTGTAGTAGAGGATCGGGACGCTGCGGTTGAAGGGCACGCCGTAGGTGGCCTTGCCGCAACCGGTGTTGACCATGAGCCCGGGGATGAAGTCGGAGGACTTGTCATGGGGACTGGACGCCATCCAGCTGTTGAGCTTCATCAGGGCGCCGCCGGCGGCGAAGCTGCACGTGGCGTGGATCTCCAGCTGCACCACCGTGGGCACCTTGCCGGCGGCGATGGAGGCCAGGAGCTTCTGCTGCTCGGGACCGTTGGCCCCGTAGCTGCCCGCGAAATACCCCTTCACGTGGATGGTGGGATGGGTCCGATTGAACTCGTGGATGAGGTGCTCCACGTCGGCCGCCTGCTGACCGCCGAGGCCGTACCAGAACGTGACCGGGGTGGGAGCGGGGGCGGCCTGGGCCGTGGCGGCGACGGTGACGAGGGAGATGCTGCTGGCGACGGCGAGGATACCGTTGGACAACTTCACAGTCAAGGAACCTCCCTTCATGGCGCGACCGACCCTGAGGCGAGGAGCACGATGGAACCGTGGTTCGTCGGGCTGGGCGAGTCTCACCCCCTCTGAAAAACGATTTACCCACGATGCCCGGAAGTGACAGCGTCCGGAGAATGTGGATGCATTCGCCTGCAACCCGGGACCCTGCCGGACGCCGCCCACCGGCCCACGGATACGTCCGCCGGCACGAGGCCGGCTCAGCCCGTGAGATTCGACCCGCCCCGGCGCCACTCCTCTTGGCGGGCGGTCCCGGGCTCAGGGCGCGGCGGGATGGCGCACCGAGACGTACTTCCACTCGAGGAACTCGTCCAGTCCCTGGCGCCCGCCCTCGCGGCCCAGTCCGCTCTCCTTCATCCCGCCGATGGCCACCTCGGCCAGGGAGGGCACCGGGTCGTTCACGCCCACCATGCCGAACGCGAGCGCCCGCGTGAGCCGTTCGGCGCGGCCCAGGTCCCGGGTGAACACGTAGGCGGCCAGGCCGTATGGCGTGCGGTTGGCGCGCTCGATCGCCTCCTCCTCGGTGTCGAACGCCATGAGCGGCGCCACGGGGCCGAAGGTCTCCTCGGTCAGCATCCGCGCCCCCTCGGGCACGTGGGTCAGGAGCGAGGGCGCGTAGAAGAACCCGTGGTCCAGCCCGCCCTCCGCGAGACGCCGGCCTCCGACGAGCAGCCGGGCGCCGCGAGCCGTGGCGTCGCTCACGTGGGCCTCGACCTTCTCCAGCGCCGCCTGGTTGATCATGGGGCCGATGACCGTGCCCTCCTCGAGCCCGTCGCCCACCTTGAGGGAGGCCACCGCCTCGGCGAGCGCCTTGGCCAGGGGGTCGTGCAGGCGCCGCTGGACGTAGAGGCGGTTGAGGGCCACGCAGATCTGGCCGGCGTTGCGGTACTTGCAGCGCAGGATCGCCGGCACCACCTCCGCGACGTCGGCGTCGTCCATGACGATGAAGGGCGCGTTCCCGCCCAGCTCCAGGGACACCGACGCCACCCGGTCCGCGGCGGCGTGGAGGATGTGCCGGCCCACCTGGGTGGAGCCGGTGAAGGTGATCTTGCGCACCCCGGGGTCGTGGATGAGCGCCTCGCCCAGGGGGTCGGGCAGGCCGGTCACGAGGTTGGCCACCCCCGGGGGCAGGGCGGCGGCGACGCCCTGGAAGAGCGCGGCGGCGCACAGCGGCGTCTCCTCCGCCGGCTTGACCACCACGGTGCAGCCGGCGGCCAGGGCGGCGGCCAGCTTGCGGGCGATCATGGCCATGGGATAGTTCCACGGGGTGATGGCCAGGGTCACGCCGATGGGCTCGCGGTAGAGGTACAGGCTGCGGCCTGGTTCGGGGCTCGGCGGGATCTCCCCCGTGATGCGCTCCGCCTCGCCGGCGTAGAACCGGAAGAAGCTCGCGGTGTAGCGCACCTCGCCCCGGGCTTCGGGCAGGGGCTTGCCCTCCTCGCGGGTGATCCACCGGGCGAGCTCCTCCACGTGCTCGCCGATCCACCGGGCGATGGCCTCGAGCGCCTCCGAGCGGCGCCGGGGCGGTGTGTCGCGCCACAGGGGCCCGGCCTTCTCGGCCGCCGCGACGGCCCGGCGCGCCGCCTCGGGGCCGGCCATGACCGCGGTGCCGATGGCCTCGCCCGAGGCGGGGCTGCGGACGGTGACCACCTGGGAGCCGGTGCCCGACTCCCAGCGGCCGGCGATGAACAGCTGCTGGTCCACGTGAAACCCTCCCTGCGAAACCCTGTCAGCGGTAGACGGTCTCCCCCTGGAAGAGGCTGGCCTCGTGGCCCGGCAGCACCAGGTCGGCCATGCCCCGGATCCGTTCCATGGACTGAAGCGACTGGTCCACGTCCACGTGGAACCCCGGGGGGATCCGCTCGTGGTAGTTCTCGTACGTGTACACCGCGTCGCCCGCGATGCAGACCCGCCCGCTCGCGGTCTCCACCAGCACCGCCTGGGAGCCGGGCGTGTGGCCGGGGACCAGGATCAGGTCCAGGCCCGGCATGAGCGAGGTGTCCCCGTCCACGGTCTCGAAGTGGATGCCTTGGAAGCCGGGCCGAAAGCCGTAGCTCTCCGCCAGGAACGCCCGGGCGAAGAACGCCGAGGGTCGCAGTGCGTAGTCGAGCTCGCGGGCCTGGACGAGGAAGCGCGCGCGGGGGAAGAGGTGGTTGTTGCCGCTGTGGTCCCAGTGCAGGTGGCTGAAGACGACCAGGTCCACATCCTCGGGGTCCACGCCGCGCTCGCGCAGCGCCCGGACGGGCTCCTGCTCGGGGGTGCGGGTGAAGTTCTCGCCCAGGATGTCCTGGGCCACGTGGGCGCTCTCCACGCTGGTGTCCACCACGACCGTCATGGGGCCGCGGACGAGGAACATCACCCGGGGGATGAGGATGGACCTGCCCGCGTCCTTGAGGTAGGTGATGATGGACTTTTCGATGACCGAACTGCCCGTGTCCAGGGCGTGCACCGTCCACGCTGCCATGGCGGCCTACCGGTTGGGGCCGAACTCAAGGCCCGGGAGGTTGCCGTTGATGTTGTAGCCCCCGTCCACCTCCACCACCTGACCGGTGATGTAGCGGGCCGCCTCCGACAGGAGGAAGGCGACCACCGAGGCGATCCAGGGGGGCTGGCCCAGTTCTCCCAGGGGGATGCGCGCGTTGAAGGCCGCGGTGATGGGCGGGGTGAACATGGGGCGGGTCAGGGTGGTGAGGATGTGACCCGGCGAGACGGCGTTGACCCGGATCTTGGGCGCGAACTCCAGCGCCAGCGCGCGGGTCAGGCCCTCGACGCCGGCCTTGGAGGCGCAGTAGGCGGAGTTGAGCGGCCGCGCCACCCGGGCGAGGACCGAGGAGATGTTGACGATGGCGCCCTGCTCCCCGCGGGCCAAGAGGCGCCGGGCCACCTCGCGGCTCATGTAGAACGCCCCGGTCAGGTCCACGCCCACCACCCGGGCCCACTCCTCGTCGGTGAGGTCGACCGCCATGCGCTGGACCACGACCCCGGCGTTGTTGACCAGATGGCGCACCGGCCCCAGCTCCCGCTCGACGCGCTCGACGGCGGCGTGAACGTCGCTGGACCGGGAGATGTCCCCCTGGACCGCCAGGGCGAGCCGGCCCGTGCCGCGCAGCGAGGCCGCGACCCGCTCGGCGCTCTCCAGCGCCACGTCGACGATGGCGACCCTGTACCCTTCCCCGGCCAGATGATGGGCGATGGCCTCTCCGATTCCCGATCCTCCGCCGGTCACGAGCGCCACTGTGTCCATGCGGCGACCCCCTCCTGTCGGTGCTACCGCGGCCCTTGGGCCGCTTGGTGCCCGGCGGCGAGCTTTCCACCCCCGGGCTTCCGATTCCTTCCGTGCCGCTCCCGCGCGAGCAGGAGCAGGCTCCCTGCTGTTGAATCGTCCCCTTGAATCGATACACATGAAGCCCATGATCCCGAGGAGGCTGTGACGTGGACGAGGTCGCAATTGTCTCGATGGCCCGCACCGCCGTGGGCCGGTTCGGCGGGGCGCTGCGGGGCGAGGAGCCGGTGGAGCTGGCGGCCAAGGTGGTGCGCGACGTCATCGCCCGCGCCGGCCTCGAGCCGGAGCAGGTGGACCGGGTGGTCTTCGGCGAGAACATCCAGATGAACCGCGGCGGCAACCCGGCCCGGCGCATCTCCATCGCCGCGAAGCTGCCCGACGAGGTGGACGCGTACACCATCAACATGAACTGCGCGTCGGGGCTGCGGGCCATCGCCGCGGCCGCCCAGGACGTGATGCTGGGGGAGGCGGACCTCATCGTGGCCGGCGGGGTCGAGACCATGAGCCGCACCCCGTACATCCTGGAAGACGCCCGCTACGGGTACCGCTTGGGCAACGGGGTGCTGGCGGACTTCCTCGCGGATCACATCCTGGGCGACGCGGGGCCCATGGCGGAGAAGGTGGCGCGCACGTACGGCATCGGACGCGAGGAGCAGGACGCCTTCGCGCTCGAGAGCCAGCGCCGTGCCGTCGCGGCCATCGACGCCGGCCGGTTCGCCCCGGACATCATGCCGGTGGAGGTCCACGAGCGCAAGGAGCGGCGGGTCTTCGACGTGGACGAGCACCCGCGCCGCGACACCTCCGCCGAGTCGCTGGCCCGGCTCAGGCCGGTCTTCCAGGCCGACGGCACGGTGACCGCCGGCAACGCCTCGGGCATCAACGACGGCGCGGCCGCCATGGTCGTCACCTCGCTCGCCGAGGCGAACCGGCGGGGACTGAGGCCCCTGGCGGTCGTGCGCTCGTGGGCCTCGGCGGGGGTGGCGCCCGACATGTTCGGGATCGGCCCCGTGCCCGCCACCCGCAAGCTGCTGAAGAAGACCGGCCTGAGCCTCGGGGACATGGAGCTCGTGGAGATCAACGAGGCCTTCGCCAGCTCCACCATCGCGGTCATGCGCGACCTGGAGCTCGACCCCGGACGGGTCAACGTGAACGGCGGCGCCATCGCCCTGGGCCACCCCGTGGGCGCCACGGGGGTGATCCTGGTGATCAAGCTGGTGCGCGAGCTCCTGCGGCGGGGCGGGCACCGGGGACTGGTGACCATGTGCATCGGGAGCGGGCAGGGGATGTCCATGCTGCTGGAGACGGCCTGACCGGAGGGATGACACGGCGATGCCCAGGTTCATGACTGCGGCCGAGGCGGTGGATCTGATACCGTCGGGGGCCCGGGTGACCGTCATCGGCTTCACGCTCATGGGCGCTCCCGAGGCGATCACCGCCGAGATCGAGCGCCGGTTTCTCGCCGAGGGACGGCCCCGCGACCTGACGCTTCTGCACGGGGCCGGTCAGAGCAACGGCGTGGTGGGCGTGGAGCACTTCGCCCACGCGGGGCTCCTGCGGCGGATCATCGGCTCCCACTGGGGTCTGGCGCCCAAGATGCGCACCCTGATCGCCCAGGACGGCGTGGAGGCGTACGCCCTGCCCCAGGGGCAGCTGTGCAACCTGTACGCGGCCACCGCCGCGGGCCGGCCCGGGATCCTCACCACCGTGGGGCTGCACACCTTCGTCGACCCGCGCCTCGAGGGAGGCAAGGTGAACGCCCGGACGCGGGACCAGGAGGACCTGGTGGAGATCGTCACGGTGGGCGGGCGCGAGTACCTCTTGTACCGGGCGATCCCGGTGGACGTGTGCATCCTGCGCGCCACGCTGGCCGACGAGGACGGCAACCTGGCCATGGACGAAGAGGCCGTCAAGCTCGAGTGGATCCACGGCGCCATGGCCGCCAAGCGCTCCGGGGGGCTGGTGATCGCCCAGGTCAAGTACGTCACCCAGCGGGGGACGATCCATCCCAAGCGCGTGGTGGTGCCGGGGATCCTGGTGGACGCGGTGGTGGTGGCCACCCGCCCCGAGGAGCAGCACCGGCAGACGTCGGGGGCGCTGTTCAACCCCGCGTACAGCGGCGACATCCGGCTCCCGGCCGGACGGCCGGAGCCGCTGCCGCCGACAGAGCGGACCCTCATCGGCCAGCGGGCGTACCGGGAGATCCCCCCGGGGGCCCTGGTGAACCTGGGGACCGGCATTCCCGCGGACACCATCGGGCCCCTGGCGCGCATGAACGGCGAGCCGCCGTTTCGCCTCAGCGTGGAGTCCGGCATGATCGGCGGGATCCCCGGCGGGGGCTTCGACTTCGGAGTGGCCGTGAACCAGGAGGCCATGATCGACCACACCGCGATCTTCGACTACTACAACGGGACCGGGGTCGACGTGACCCTCATGGGCGCGGCCGAGGTGGACGCCGCCGGCAACGTGAACGCGAGCCGCTTCGGCGACCGCATCGCCGGGTGCGGGGGATTCATCGACATCACCCAGACCGCCCGCAAGGTGGTGTTCTGCCTCACCTTCATGGCCGGGCACCCGCGCCTTCGCATCGAGGACGGCCGGCTCACGGTGCTGGAGGATTCCGACCGGCCCAAGTTCATCGAGCGGGTGGGACAGGTCACGTTCAGCGGGCCCTACGCCGTGGAGCGGGGGCAGGAGGTGGTCTACGTCACCGAGCGCGCGGTCTTCCGGCTGACGCCCCGGGGCCTGCGCCTCGAGGAGGTGGTCGCGGGCGTGCGCCTGGAAGCGGACATCCTGTCCAAGATGAACTTCGTGCCCGAGATCGCCGCGGACCTCAAGGAGGTACCGGCGGGCGTCCCCTGAGTCGACCCGAGGAGGAATGCGATGTGGGCAGGCTCGACGGGAAGCTGGCGCTGGTGACCGGCGCCGGCCGCGGAATCGGACGGGGCATCGCCCTGGAGCTGGCGCGCGAAGGCGCGCAGGTGGTGGTCAACGACCTCGGGGCCGAGGACTGCGAGAAGACGGCGGAGGCGGTGCGGGCGCTGAAGGCGGACGCCTACACCGCCCCGGCCAACGTGAGCCGGTTCGACGAGGTGGACCGGATGGTGGAGCACATCGAGAAGATGTTCGGGCCGGTGTCGATCCTCGTGAACAACGCCGGGATCAACCGGGACCGGCGGCTGGTGAAGATGTCCGAGGCCGAGTGGGACGAGGTCATCGCCGTGGACCTCAAGAGCCAGTTCAACACCCTCCGGGCCCTGGCGCCGAGGATGGTGGAGCGCGGCTACGGCCGGATCGTCAACGTCTCCTCGATGAGCTGGCAGGGCAACTTCGGCCAGGCCAACTACGCCGCCGCGAAGGCGGGGGTGATCGGGCTCACCAAGACCGCGTGCCGGGAGCTGGCGGCGTCGGGCATCACGGTGAACGCGATCTGCCCGGGCTTCATCGACACCGAGATGACCCGGTCGGTGCCGGAGAAGGTCTGGGACATCATGGTCAAGAAGATCCCCGCCGGCCGGGTGGGCACTCCCGAGGACGTGGGCCGGGTGGTGGCGTTCCTCGCCTCCGACGACGCCGCGTACGTCAACGGGGAAGTGATCAACATCTCCGGCGGCATGGTGCTTTAAGCGGGGAGGGGACGGCCGTGGAGCTCACCGCCGAGGACCGGAGCCAGCTGGCCGGCGATCAGGGCGAGCCCGTCGCCCTGGCGATGCGGGTTCTGACCCGGCTGGGGGACGTGTACGGGGCCGAGCGCTTCATCCCGATCACCCGCGCCCACGTGGTGGGCAGCTCGTACCAGATCTGCGGGGAGGCCGGGATCGCCATCTACGAGCGCCTCGTGGCCCAGGGGGCCCGCGTGAGGGTGACCACCACCCTGGATCCCGGGTCCATCGACTTCGACCACTGGCGCCAGTTTGCCATGCCCGAGCACGTCGCCCAGCGCCAGGTCCGGCTCAAGGAGCTCCTGGAGGCCATGGGCGTGGTGCCCACCTGGAACTGCACGCCGTACTACTTCGCCAACGTGCCCGTCTTCAACGAGCGGGTGGCCTGGTCGGAGTCGAGCGCCGTGGTGTTCGTCAACTCCGTGATCGGCGCGCGCACCAACCGCCTCGCGGCGTATGTGGACCTGTGCGCCGCGCTGACCGGGAAGATGCCGGACTTCGGCCTGTACCGGGACGAGGCGCGGCGGGGCACCCACCTCTTCCTCCTCGAGCCCGGCCTCGAGGAGCGCTTCGGCATGCAGCTCTACCCCACCCTGGGGTACCTCGTCGGGCAGCGCGTGGGGGACGGCGTCCCGGTGATCGAGGGGCTCGAGCGCACGCCCTCCCTGGACGCGTTCAAGCTGCTGGGGGCGGCCATGGCCTCCACGGGTTCCGTGGCCATGTACCACGTGGTGGGGCACACCCCCGAGGCTCCCACCCGGGAGGCGGCGCTGGGCGGGGGGACTCCCCGGGCGACGTGGCGCATCGACGCCGAGGAGATCGCCCGGGCCGTCGAGGAGCGCATCTCCACCGCCCCGCCGGGGGCGGTGGACCTCGTGGCGCTGGGCTGTCCCCACGCGTCCCTCGACCAGCTGGCCACCTACGCCCGGCTCATCGCGGGTCGCCGGGTCGCCGACTCTACGCGCCTGTGGATCTCCACCAGCTTCATGGTGGCCGAGCTCGCGGAGCGGGCCGGGTACCTGCCCGTCCTGCGCCAGGCGGGGGCCGAGATCATCGTGGGCACCTGCGTGGTCAACGCCCCCCTGGCGGGATGGGGCTTTCGGGTCATGGCCACCGACGCCGGGAAGTTCGCGTACTACGCCCCGGCGAACCTGGGCGTGAAGATCCTGTTTCTGACCACCGAAGAGTGCATCGAGGCGGCGGTGACCGGCCAGGGCCGCCGGCGGCCCGCATGATCCGGCTCGCGGGCCGGGGGGTCAGCCGGGGACGGGTCGCGGCAGAGGCGGTGGTGTCGGCCCAGCCCTTCGGGTTCTGGCAGGGCATCGACCCCCTCACGGGGCTCGTCATCGACCGCCGCCACGACGCGTTCGGTCAGTCGCTGGCGGGCAAGGTGTTCGTCTTCCCCTACGGGCGCGGCTCCACCGGCACGCCGGGCGTCTTCCTCGAGGCGGTGCGCAACGGCTGCGCGCCCGCTGCCCTCGTCAACGTGGTGTCCGAACCCATCGTCGCCATCTGCGCGATCCTGGCGGACGAGCTTCTGGGCGTGACGATCCCCGTGGTGGACGCGCTCGCGGCGGAGGTGCTCGCACGGATCCCCACGGGGGCGCGGGTGACCGTCGACGGCGTGGCGGGGACCATCATCGTCGAATGATCACGCCGGACCCGAGGGCGGGGCGGAGGCGGGCCCCGTGAGCCGGCGGGGGTAGAAGGCCCGCAGCGCGTCCACGAGGGAGGCCTGGCCGAAGCTGGAGAGCCCCGGGGCCCGCGCCATGTCCCGCGAGTAGAGAAGCTCGGGGATGAGGCCGCACTCGCTGCGGAACGACAGTCCCACCTCGAGCAGCTCCCGGGCCTCGGCGCGCCGGTTGACCCTGAGCAGGGCCCGGGCCAGGAGGAAGGTGTAGTGGCTCCAGGGCCTGAGGTCCCCCTCCTCGGTGACGAGCTGGTCGGAGCGCCAGATGCCGCCCAGGACCGGGTCCTTGAGCCGACGCATCATCGCCTCCACCGTGGCCCGGAGCACCTCCGGGTCGGAAAGGAGCGGGTAGTCGAGGAAAAGGTGCAGGACCGAGGGGTCCAGCGCCGCCGACTCCAGGGAGCGGCACAGGACCTGGTTGCGCTGGGCGATGCCGAGCACCGTGCGCAGCTGCGTCGCCCCCTCCTGGGCCCGGCGTCCCAGCTCCGTCTCGCCCAGGGCGACGAGGTGGCGGGCGATGGCGCGAAGCCCCCAGGCGGAGATGCCGCTGGTCCACACCATGTGCTCGGGATCCTGGCCCAGATGGGGGCCGAACACTTCCGAGATGCCCGAGCACGGCTCCACGAACCCGGTGTTGTCGCGGTGTTCCAGGATCCAGCGGACGCTCTGGGCCAGGATGGGAAGGTGGGCGCGCACCGCCTCGGGGCCGAGCCGTTCGGCCACGTCGGCGGCGGCCGTCAGGATGAGGCCGGTGGTGTCGTTCTCGTGGGAGTGCTCCGTGGGCAGTCCCGTGGCCAGGTTGTACGAGAAGAAGAAGTTCCCGTCGGGGCGCCGGTGCAGGATCTCCAGCAGCCGGCCCAGCGACTGGTGCGCCAGGCCCACGTGGCCGGCGCGGGCCAGGGCGCCGACGACCAGCACCGCGTCGCGGACCCAGAGGTTGCCCTGGTACGGGAGAAAGCCCACGGGCCCGGGCAGGAGGTCGTCCTGGAGCGAGGTGCGCATGAGGGTCATCGACACCCGCCAGAGGTAGTCGAGCTCGTCCCCCGGGGCCGGGGCCAGCAGCTCCCCCTGGGCGTGCCACTGGGTCCAGTGGCGCTGGCAGGCGGCGCGGGCGCCGGTGATCCCCTGGACCGTGCGCCTGAGCTCCTTGAGCGCGTCGTCGCGGGAGCGGCCGAAGGCCAGCACCAGCTGGGCCGGCTCCGAGTAGCCGCCCGCCGGCAGGCTGCGGTCCACGCGGAAGGTGACCCGGGTGGGGACCGATGCGTGCTCGCCGGTCACCAGCGGCGAGGGATGACGGATGATGCGGGTGGGCGAGCCGGTCATGGCCGCCACGGCCCCGGCGGCGGTGACCGCCATCCAGCGCCGCTCCGACAGGCGGCTGAGGTAGATGGAGCCCTCGGTCTCCGCGAGGCTCTTGAGGCCCACCGACGGGAAGAGCCGGGCGGTGGAGGCGTTGCCCTTGAGGGTCGCCACTTCGAACGCGCGCACCAGCGCGGGCCGGCCGGGCACGGCCCACGTGAAGGAGCGCACCTTGAGGTTGCCCTTGTGGCTTTGCACCTCGTAGATGCCCGTACCCTCCACGAAGCGGACCCGGTCCACCGAGACCGGCTCGCCCAGCTGCCCGGCCACTTCCTGCACCAGCCCCAGGGGATCGTAGAGAATGCGCTCGGCGGGGTCGTCGACCACGAGATACTGCCCGCCCTCGCCCAGGCACTCGGCCGCGAGGTCGAAGGTGGGATAGAACACCTGCCGGAGGACGTCCGCAGGTCGGCGGTCCTGCCACAGGCCCACCCAGGCCAGGACCCGGCCGTTGCCGACGGGAACGTTGTTGCGGGGATCCAGGCCGATGCGATACAGACCGGCAACCGCTCCTTCCGTGGGCGCCCGCGGGGCGGACGCCGCTCCTCACGCGTTGGCGAGGGGATGGGGTCATCTTAGCGGTTTGCGCCGCGGCGCGCGAGTGCGAAAGCATGCCAAGCTTGTTGTCGCGACTCCCACCCCTTAGACTGAACTGCGGAGGCGATGCGGTTGCCGAGGATGCGCGCCCTGGAGCTCGAGGAGATGCCCCCCGCCGCCCGAAGCGTGCTCGAGGCCCTGCGCCGGGATCGGGGCAACCTGCCCAACATGTTCCGCACCTACGGTCGCAGGCCCGCCATCATGACGGCCATGTGGGAGCTCATGGACGCGGCGCTCAAGGGGGGCACGGCCCCCGAGGCGCTCAAGGAGCTCCTCGCGGTGAGGGTGTCGGTCCTCAACGCGTGCGAGTACTGACTGAGCGCCCACACGGCCGCTTTGGTGAAGCGGCTTCACGTGCCGGCGCAGCGGATCCAGGCCTTGGAGCGGTACGCCACGGATCCGGACTTCGACGCCGCCGACCGGGCGGCCCTGGCCCTGGCCGACGCCATCACCAGGGATCCCACGGGTGTGAGCGACGAGCTGTGGGCCGAGGTGCAGCGCCACTTTGACGAGGGGCAGATCCTCGAGCTCCTGGCGGTCATCGGCGTGTTCAACGCCTTCAACCGCATCAACAACGCGCTTCAGACCGAGGTGACCCGCTGACGAAGAGCGCCGCCGGGCGGGGGCGTGGCGCCCCCACCGCCCCGCCACCCCGCCGCCATCCCCTGCTGCGCGCCCTGGCCGTCATGGCCGTGGCCGTGGCCGTCGCCGCCATGGCGGTGGTGGTCGGCACCGACTACCTGGTGCACCGCAGCCTGCCGGTGCTCTCGGGGACCGTGGCGCTGGCGGGGCTTGGCTATCCGGTCACGGTGCTCCGAGGGCCTGAGGGGTTCGTGCACATCCAGGCGCGGGACGCGGCGGACCTCTTCTTCGCGCAGGGATACGTCGAGGCCCAGGATCGCCTCTTCCAGATGGATCTCATGCGCCGCGCGGCGGAGGGGGACCTGAGCCAGGTCCTCGGTCCCGCGGCCCTGGGCGAGGACCGGCTGGTGCGGACGCTGGACCTTCTGGGGCAGGCCCGGCGGGAGGTCGCCCGCATGAACCCCGCCACCCTCCGGGTGCTGCGCTCGTTCTGCGCGGGGATCAACGCCTTCATCCGCGGCCACGCCCGCGCCCTGCCCGTGCAGTTCACGGTGCTGGGCTACGCGCCCCGGCCATTTCGCCCCGTGGACGTCGTGGCGCTGAGCAAGCTCGTGGCGTGGCAGCTCGGAGGCGACCTGCCCGCGGAGCTGTTGCGGATGCGGCTCATGAACCACGTGGGCGAGCGGCTCACCGCCGAGCTCATGCCGCCGTACCCGGCCCAGGGCCCCACGGTGCTCGGAGGGCCCGCGGGCAAGGCGGGAGCGGCCCCGCCCCCGCCGCCGCGGGTGCACCTGGGGAACTACCGGCTGCCGTCCATGGTGGGGCCCGGCGGGTCGCTGGGCAGCAACGCCTGGGTGCTGGCCCCGCGTCGCACCGCGACCGGGGGGGCGCTGCTGGCCAACGACCCGCACCTGCCCATCAGCATGCCGTCGCTCTGGTACGAGGTGTCCCTGCGGGGAGGCGGGTACGACGTCTCTGGGGTCACCTTCCCCGGCGTGCCCGGGGTCGTGATCGGGCACAACGCCCGCATCGCCTGGGGCATCACGAACCTCGGCAGCAACGTGGAGGACGCCTACGTGGAGAAGCTCAGCCCCCACGGTCGCCGCTACCGCTTCGACGGCCGCTGGCTGCCGGTCCGCGTGCGCAAGGAGCGCATCCCCGTGCGCGGCGTCCCCGGGGGTGTGCCCTTCACCGTCCGGGTCACCAACCGCGGCCCGCTGCTCAACGGCGCCGTCCCGGGGCTCAGGGCCCCCATCGCCCTCGAGTGGATGGGGCTCACGGCGGCGCCCGTGGTGACGGCGCTGCTGGCCCTGGACCGGGCGCCGGACTTCGCCGCCTTTCGCGCCGCCCTGCGGAAATGGTCGGCTCCCGCCGAGAACTTCGTCTACGCCGACACCGCCGGGAACATCGGGGACCAGGCCACGGGGCTCGTGCCGGTCCTTCGGCGCGGCGACGGGGAGTTCCCGGTGCCCGGGGACACCAGCGCCTACGGCTGGAAGGGGCGGCTGCCGTTCCGAGACCTCCCCTGGGCGCTGAATCCGCCGTCGGGGCGCATCGTCAGCGCCAACAACCGCGTCCCCGGCCCCGGCTACCCCCACCTCATCACCACCCTGTGGGCGGCGCCGTGGCGCGCGCAGGAGATCCTGCGCCACGTGAGCGAGGGCCCGCAGAGCCTTCGCACCACCGCCCGGATCCAGGGGAACGTCACCTCGCTCCCCGCGCGGCGCCTGCTTCCGGTCCTGGTGGCGGCGGGGCGCGGCGACCCGAGGCTCGCGGCCGAGGTGCGGGTTCTCGCCCGCTGGGACGGCCGGCTCCGGGCGCGCAGCGAGGCCGCGGCCATCTTCGAGGAGTGGCTGGTGCACTACGTCCCCGACCTGCTGTCGCGGCGCTTGCCCGCGGGGGTCGTCCACGACTACCTCGCGGCCGCCGGCTCCGAGGCGATGATGTTCCTCGTCCACGAGACCCTTCACCCCACCCCCGCCTGGTTTTCCGGGCCCGGCGGCGTCGTGGCCCAGC